>JAFGLA010000001.1 GCA_016928295.1 Opitutales bacterium | reverse complement strand
GTTGTAATTGCGCACGTTGTAAGAAGCCACCCGCACCCGTTCCGCCCCGCAGACAAGGCAGAACAGGAAGTGAAATGCGAACAGTATTACAGGTGGCAGAATGCGCATGTTCGAGCCGTAATCACGCCCCCTTCTCAAGAGCTTCCTCGCGCTCGGAAAGTGTGGGGTGGGAATAATAAAAGGCGCTGTAAAGGGGATGCGGGACGAGGTTGCCGAGGTTCTTTGTATGCAGCTTGCGCAAGGCTCCGATTAGGGGCTTGGGATCTCCCTGCATGGCTTTGCGCGCAAAGGCGTCGGCCTGATACTCATGCCTGCGCGAAATCATCGCCATGAAAGGCGTGAACCAGAATGTGCCAAGCCCTGCCATAAGGCTGAAGAGCATGAGCACGGGGGCGAGGCGCTGCGGGTCGAACGAAAAGCCGAACGAAGCTACAAACCACGGGCTGGAGGCAAGCCAGCCGATTAGCGCAAGTGCCGCGAACGATAATACGCCCGAAAGAGCCAGACCGCGCGGTATGTGCCCCATCTTGTAGTGACCGATTTCATGCGCGAGGACGGCCTCAAGCTCTTCCGGCTCAAGCTGCTCCACGAGAGTGTCGAACAGGACAACGCGCCGTGACTTGCCAATGCCGGTGAAGAACGCGTTGGAATGCCCAGAGCGGCGGGAGCCGTCCATTACGAGTATGGTCTTGGCGTGAAAGCCCGTGCGTTGCGCAAGGCTCATGAGGCGCTCCTTGAGTTCACCCTCTTCAAGCGGGGTAAACTTGTTGAACAGGGGCATTATGAACATCGGATACAGCACCATCATCAGGAGCTGGAACACGAACAGGAAGGCAAAGGCCCATATCCACCACAGCGGCACGCTCACAAGCCAGAGCAGAACGCAAAACACCGGGTACATGATTACGGAACTGACTGCCATGCCCTTGAGCTTGTCCGCTATCCACAGGCCGAAGCCGCTCTTGTTGAAGCCGTGTTTTGCCTCGACCTTGAAAGTTACCCAACAGTCTCCGGGCCAGTCGAGCAAGTCCATCACGTAGGAGAAAAAGAGCAGAATCAGAGCCTGCGCAGCCACACCGCGCCCAAGCTCCAGCTCCAGCCCTCGGTAAAACCAAGGCAATACGCCGCTGTAAAGAACGCAGGCCAGAACAGCCGTATCCACCATTGTCAGAAAGGACTTCGCACGACTCTTGTCCAGAGTGTATGCGATGCTCTTTGCGTAGGTATCCTCGTCAACGTAGGAGCGCGCCCTTTCCGGCACGGCGCCCGCTTGCGCGATAGCATGTCTGCGGTTCAAAGCCTCAAGACGCGACACCATCAAATAGCGGGCGAGGATCAGTATCAGTACAAAGACGGATAACGAATTCATATCCATTGCCTTCTATGGGAAACGTAACTCGCGAACAGGTCAAGAACTGCGAGTTGCCTGGCGCTAATAATGCGTGGGGCAGGTTTGTATGCCCCAATCGGCCCAGTGCGCGGAGGGTATTCCGTCATTTATGCACGCAGAACGGTGTTTGCATTGTGCTGCTGCCCCTCATGTAGTAATCATACGTTCAGACATGATTGGACTGGCAGACGCATTCAAAGACCCCGAAGCCGAGGCTCGTTCGCCCTTGTTCCTCCCCAATATGGCGGAACGGGTGTTTTCCGAACACGGAGCGCTCGTTACGGCGCTGGACATGGAACACCGCTCGGGGCAGGAGGACATGGCGCTTTCCGTAGCGCAGGCATACGCGTCCGACAAGGCTCTGTATATCGAGGCTCCGACCGGAGTAGGCAAGAGCATGGCGTATCTGGTCCCGGGTATAATCCACGCCATGACGAGCGGGCGGCAGATGCTTGTCTCCACTCACACCAAGGCGCTTCAGGAACAGGTACGGCTGAAAGATCTGGAACTATGCCGCAGGCTTTTCAAGAACAGCGTCGGCATGGGCCAATACGGGGAGTTTCGCGCAGCGGTCCTCATGGGCAAAGGGAACTACCTTTGCGGCACGCGCCTGAAGGAAGCCATTAACGCGGGGCACAGCCTCTTCCCCACCGTTTACGACAAGGAACTTCGCCGAATCGAGGAATGGTCCAAGACGACGCGAACGGGCCTTTTGCAGGAGCTTTCCCCTCCGCCTATGGACGAAGTCTGGGAGCATGTTAATGCGGATTCCCCGGCATGCAACAACCGCAACTGCACGCCTGACACCTGCCCCTACCGCCGTGCTCGGCAACTGATGGAAAAGGCGCAGGTGCTTATCGTAAACCACAGCCTTCTATTCTCTCTACTCGGCGCAGGCTACCATCCGCAGACTGATGTCCCGGGCATACTGCACGCCTCGGACTTTGCCGTCATTGACGAAGCGCACACAGTGCCAGCCGTGGCTACGGAGCACTTTGGCGCAAGAGTGAGCGATTACGCAATCCGTCGCCAACTGCTGCGCCTGCACAACCCAACTACGCGCAAGGGCATACTCGTGCGCTACGCGAAGAGCGAAGGGGTGAAGGTCGTCGAACGCGCCTTGGTTGTGATAAAGGCGTTCTTCGAAGACATTGCGGAACGGTTTCTGATGGAGTCCGACATTGTGCGTCTGCCACATCCTGACTGGATTGAACCCGCGCCGCAGGAGGTGCTTGCGGAACTGGTCAACATATTGTCCAGCGAGGCGAAGCGCATTGGCGAAGGCCCCGGGCGGGACGAGCTTCAAGGCGCATCACTTCTTTTCAGCTCTTACCGCGGGGCAATTTTGGACTGCGTTACGTTCGAGCACAAAGACCACGTTTACTGGACGGAACGTGCTGGCAGGGGCCGCGTTATTGCACTCCGCAGCGCGCCTTTGGATGTTGCCCCGTATTTGCGCGAAAGGCTCTTCAGGCGCGATACTTCCATAATACTTACAAGCGCAACTCTTGGCAGCGGCGACAACATGGAGGGCTTTGTCACCCGCACAGGTGGCAACGGTGCCCTACTCCAGTCCGTGGATTCACCGTTCGACTTCAGACGCAGTATGAGGGTGTTCATCGCCGAAGACGCACCCGCGCCGGAGGCCGGAAAGATGGACCTTGCGTGGATGACGGACATGGTGCGTCACTGTGCTATTGCGGTAAAGGGCGGAACGCTCGTTCTTTTCACCTCTTACAGAGACATGCGCGAGGTGGCCGCGTCCGTGGAGGATGACTTTGTAAATGCGGGAAAGACCTTTCTTTTGCAGGGGCGCGACGGATCGCCCGGGTCTTTGCGGGAGAGGTTTGCCAAAGCTGGCAACGCGGTCCTGTTCGGCACGGACAGCTTCTGGACGGGCGTTGACGTGCCCGGCCCCGCCCTGTCGCAGGTTATCGTGACGCGCCTGCCTTTCGAGAACCCCTCGCATCCGGTAGCGGAAGCGCGCGCTCAATGGCACGCCTCCAGAGGTGATATACCCTTCATGTGCCTAACCGTGCCGGACGCTGTCGTAAAACTGCGCCAAGGCATAGGCCGTCTGATCCGCTCTCGCCAGGACAAGGGTACTCTCACCATTCTGGACAGCCGCATCCTGACAAAACAGTATGGACGCTTCTTTCTGAACGTGTTGCCCAACAGGGCTTATCAACGTTTCAACGCCAGCAACGCCAAGACGCGCTTCAAACCGCTGGAAACGTAAGAAGCCTTCGCCTGCTTTTTTGCGCAGCAAAATGATCAATGCGCCGCCAAACCCATCTGGCGTGGCCGTAAAAGCCGCGCGTATTAATACCAAATTATCTTACCGGTGTTCTTGATTCGTTCCAAACGAATCATAACGGAAACAGGCTTCCCGTCTACAAGAGCAGGCTCATACTTAAGATTCTTGACAGCTTCCACAAAGGCTCTGGCATAGGTCTCGTTAGTGTATTCATTAATGTGAATGAAAGACACGTTGCCCGTCTTATCTACAACGAAGTCGAGATTAATCATTAACTTCTCACCGTCGTGAAACCACATCACGTCCGGCCGAGGAAGCTTCATGTCGAACTCGTTGAGTGACACGACAGACTGATCAACATCCTTCGCATCGAGGACGGCCTTGTCCAAAGAAAACGCCACATTGACGCGAAGGCGTATGCTGGAGGCCTTGCCGTCCTTTTTCGCGGGTTCGAATTCGAAACGCTCGGCGGCATACACCGCGCTCTCGTTGAAGCGTTCGTCCGGGCTATCTATAACCTTGGCCGACTCCACCTTCCCCTTATTGTCCAGCGCGATTTCTACAAGGACCTTCCCCTCCTTACCCTCGCGAAACAACTCAATCGGATAGACAGGAACGTAGGCGTTCTTGAGTAAGGGAGCTTCTATAACAGGAGCCTTTGCCGGAGCAGCGGCTTTGTCTTCAGCGTTAACAACGAGTGGCTGTCCTATTAGTACAGCCAAAATAGGGAGAAGTATGATTTTGCGCATGGGAATGCTTGTTGCAACTGAGTGTAACAAAGCTCATGCAAAAAAATCAACCTACTAATTACAATTTATGACACGGCCTACCTGTCGCAGTCGCCCATCACAAAGTCGAGGCTTCCGAGTATGATTGGAATATCCGGCACTAGCGCCCCCACCATTAGCTGGGGCAGGCAGGACAGGTTCGAGAAGCTGGGGCCGTGAATACGCAGGCGGTAAGGCACTCCCCCGCCCTTGCTCACAATAAAGAATGCCTGACGTCCTTTGGGGTTCTCCGCTTCAAAGAAGATTTCGCCTTCCGGCAACTGGGGCCCTTCGGTGACGAGCATGAAGTTCTGTATAAGCTCCTCCATGCTGGAGAGCACCTTGTCTTTGGAGGGGCGAAAAATTCTCTTCGCCTCGTCGTTATACCAGAGGCCCTCGGGCATCTTGTCCACGGCCTGACGAATGATACGAATGCTCTGGCGCACCTCTTCAACGCGAACAAGCCAGCGGTCGTAACAGTCGCCCTTTGTGCCAACGGGAACATCAAAATCGTAATTCTCGTATCCCAAGTATGGACGGTCCTTGCGAAGGTCGGAAGTCACGCCGCTTCCGCGCGCGTTCGGGCCGGAAAGGTTCCAGCTAATCGCGTCCTCCTTGCTCATTACGCCAACGCCCACGCAGCGGTCATAGAATATGCGGTTGCGCGTAAGGAGCTTGTCGCACTCCTCGTTGACGCGCTCGATTGCTTCGCACACCTTCAGCACATGGCCAAGCCAGCCGTCGGGTATGTCGCGCTGAAGTCCGCCAACGCGGGTGTAATTGGTGGTGAAACGAGCGCCACAAAGCTCTTCCATCAACGTGTAAATCTTCTCGCGCTCCGTGAAAGTGTACATGAACACGGTAAGGGCGCCAGCGTCCATGCCAAAGCAGCCAAGGCCGACAAGGTGGCTCTGAAGGCGAGCCAGTTCGCAGCATATTACGCGAATGGCCTGACAGCGAGCCGGCACTTCGATTCCGGCAAGCTTCTCAGCCGCCAGAACAAAGGTGACGTTGTTGTGAATGGGACCGATGTAATCGAGACGATCCGTATAGGGCACGAACTGGTTGTAAGTCATGCACTCGGCAATCTTCTCCTCGCCGCGGTGCAGGTAGCCGATGACGGGATCGCACTTGGTGATGATCTCGCCGTCGATTTCGATTTTAAGACGTAGCACGCCGTGCGTGGCCGGATGGCTCGGCCCGATGTTTATCTCCATCTTGTCGCCTTTAATCTGATCCTGAAAGGCGCTGTTACGTGCGGCGGCATCGCCGAATGAAATGTCTCGTGTCTGTCTGGACATCGTCTGTCTTGAGTCTAGTTAAGAGAAAGTGTTGGGGGCTGGATGCGGTTGCTTCCAGAGGTGGGCTGCAAAAGAGCGACAAATTGCGTGAGTTCAAGGTCGGTGATGGCTCCGGCCTTGCGCAGCCAGTTGTATTTCGCCACTTCCGCCCTTGGAGCGTTGTCGTGATCTATCTGAAGATACTTGGTGCGCAGGGCGGTGACCCTCTGCGTGTGCAGGGCCTTTAGAATGCTGTCGTGCTGGGCGTCTTCGATTATCAGGATGCGTCCCTTGTCCGTGCGAAGAACCGAGTATGAAACGCTCATGTACAAGCCAAGACTAACGTTCACCGCAGCAAGAAGCATCAGCACAACAGGAAAAACAAGAGTGAGGCCGCCGTCCACAAACGTGAGGGCCAGACTGGCCAGCGAAGTTGCGGCCAGAAGGATGCCGGTAATAATGAGCCGCCCCTCCTTTTCGACAACGTGGCTTGAGTCCGGGTCTATCTGCTCGTGCGAAGCGCGAAAACTGCTATCTCCGCCAAGGCTCTTGAACTCGTAGTCCACCCCGCCATTGTCGATGGAAATGCGCGTGCGCCTGCCCCCGCGCTTCTGGGTGAAGCGCAGAACATCCCCGATAAAGAATGGTTCCGACTGGCGCGGCTTGGAACGCATGAAAATTGTAATGAGGAAAATGAATGATCGCTTAGAGCTTGGGCTTCTTCTCGCTCCAGCTCTGGTCCTTCGCTCGTGGCTCGGCCTTGCTCATTGTGTGACCACAGGACGCAACGAAAGGTCCGCCAGCCATGGGCGCTACCTGCGTTTGTCCGTCGAGAATTTCCTCGCGAATAACGTCTTCGCCCGGAAGCGGGGCCTCGATACCGGCGAGAGGAAAGTCCTTGCGCATCGGGTGATGCGGATATTCATCCCACATCAGAATACGGCAAAGATTTGGATGGCCCGCAAAGTCGATACCGAACATGTCGTAAACCTCGCGCTCCAGCCAGTTGGCACCCTTCCAAAGATGTGTGACCGTGGGGACAGCAGGCTCAACACAACTGGTGCAATCCGCCACAATGCGCAGATACTCGTTACGCTCCTGCGAATAGAGCTGGTAGAACACCGAGAAACGAGGGCTGGCCTCAAGGCCCCAGTCAACAGCGGTCAGGTCCGCCAGAGACTTGTAGCCGTGCTCGTCGCGCAGGCTTAGCATGAGCGCGGGCACTCGTTCGGGCGGACAGTTGAAAGCCGCGCAGTCCCCGGAGGGACGCTCGTTCAACCACGGAAAGGCTTCCTTGATGGAAGCGGACTGCGTTGTGTCTTGCATCGCTACTGTTCTGGCGAACTTTAGCCTGTCAACCGCCGGTTGCGAAAGGAAAAAAGACCGGAGGCGGCAGGCTGATGTGAATAATTCAGGCGGATTATGCCCTGTAAGGGACTTCTGGCAAGCTCCAGCCCTCGGTAATGCGTCACTTTATAGCCTCGTGAATGGCAATGGAAGAAAACATTCTAGGATATGCCCTGACCTTGGAGAAGCCTGCGGCGAGCATCTGCGCGCCCAGTTCCTGCCGTCCCGGGAAAGAACCGATGCTGCTGGCCAGATAATCGTAGGCCCCCTTTCGCCCCGTGAGAAGCCAGGCCATGAACGGCACCCCGTAGTTAAGATACAGGTAGTATGGCCAACGAACCCACCTGTAAGGCTGGCTCGCCTCAAGGCAGTAAAGAACACCCCCGGGCTTCAACACGCGCAGCATTTCCTTCAGGCCCTGCTCGCGATTTTCAAAGTTGCGCAAACCCCATGCGATTGTGAGCGCGTCCACGCTCTCGTCCGGCATGTCCAGAGCCATGCAGTCTCCCCGCACAAACTTTATCGACGCCGCCCAAGACCGGCCCGCCTGCTTTGCCCGCGCTTCATTAAGCATGGGTTCGCAAAAGTCCAGCCCCGTAATAGATACGGACTCCGGCAAGGCGCGGCGAAGCTCGAAGGCGAGGTCTCCGCTGCCAGTGGCCAAATCCACAACAACGGCGGGATTGCGCGCCTTGAGCATTCGCACGACATCCCTGCGCCAACGAGTGTCCTGCCCACACGAAATCACGCGGTTTGCAAGATCGTAGCGTTTTGCAATGGAGGAAAAAATCCCCCTGACTTTTGCTGCTTCCGGCATCTATTGAAACTGTAAGTGAACGGTGCTCTCGGGAGTGTTTGGAAATTGGCGGACCGAGGAGGTGGGATGGATTTTTGAGGGAAAAATCGGAACGTGAGGCAAGGTGAATCGGGATTCCCCGAGCCGAATGGGACGGTTTTTCACCGAAAATACGCCCGCATTCCGACGGGAGTCCGGTTTTCAAACACTCCCTAAGGCCAAGTCATCAAGCACATGCGCCAAACTGACGAACGCGCCGGATGCAAACTGACACAGGTCAATTCGCGGGAACTGGGCGCCTAAAGCTCCTCTTCCTCCACAAATTCCGCGCCTCCGTCGGCCTGGTCTTCGTTTACCTGACGCATCTTCTTTTTAATCTCGTCAAGGGGCACCTTGCCACCGGTGCGCAGGACGTAAACCGGCTCCTTGGTCTTGATCCACACGTTCTGCTCCTTCGCAATGCGCGTGGGAACATGCTCGCAGACCTCGGCGATTGTCTTCACCGGCAAGCGGCGGCCCTTGGGCGTGATGTTGAACTCGTAGGCGGAGCGAATCAGGCGTTCCTCTGTGGCGAAGGGGCTGTCGTCCTCGGGAATCTGGAGAATCCAGCCGACAAAGTCCTTGCCCTCAAGCTCGCCCTTGGGGTCGGACACCATGATGCAAAACTGCTTTTTGACCGGCGGCGGTTTCTCTTCCTCGTCATCGGCCTTCACCTCGGTGTTGATGTCCTCGATAATCTGCGACACGAGGCGCACATCCAGCTCATTGCGCTGGAGTATCATTTTCACAAGCTCAAGATCTACTTTTGGCATATCCTCCAATGCATATATTTGAGGGCGAGCTGGCAAGAAAGTCCTCAAGAGCGGGAGGAAAAACCTTCGCTCCTATTGTAAAAAGCGTCAGCTAACATAATTTCCAAAAGAAACCCGAGGACAAGGCACGCTCTTGACAGATAAATGCGCTAGCGCGGACGGCTAGGGACAGCCGTCCCTACCTGCAAAACAGTCAACATTTTGCGAACACACAGGTAGGGACGCCTCTTCGAGGCGTCCGCTCTGGGCTGCACTGCCCTATTTCGGTAAACTTTTGAGGTACGCTCGAACATGGACTGCGCACCTTTACAAAACGCATATCAGGGACGATATTGATTGCAGTAATAACGTCGATGGCGCCGATAAGCCCGTCCTGCCCCGACAAGCGACTCCTCACAAGACAAGGCTCGCGGGCAACCTTCACACTTTCCCACCACGCTTCAGATGCTCCCCTCTGAGACAGACCCAATTTGGACAAAAATCCTGAATGGCGAAATCCAATGCCAGTTCTCGCACGTGGGAACCTGCATGCTTCTCGCCTACCTGAAAAGGAGCCTCGTCGGCAACGCCAGGCAAGAGAAACTAAACTCAAGCATACACGATCTCAGGACGCACCTGCTCAAATACGAACCCCTGCTTCGCAGCGACATTGAAAGGATTTTCGGGCATGATTAGCAGACTGGATGAAGTTTCCTCCATCATCAACAGCGGCACGCCCATAATGGTCGCCGGAGGGGCGGACATGATGAGACGCCTGCCGCGTGGCAACTGGATTGGAGGAACAACGCCGTTCATCCTCGGCTCCGCAGACAACGCCCAAACCCGCGACAGCCTGTTCATCAACATAATGCCGCCAGAGGCAAAGCTGAAATCGATCCAAAGATACGGAATGGGCGGACTGCACATGCTCCCCGAAGATGTGCCCGACAAAGGCTTCACCTTGGTAATCATGCCGACAGGCACTCTTGTCCACCAAGCCTTCGCCAAGGAAGCGCCGCACTACCCGGGCATATATTCCAAGACGCTTAGCGGATGGGTAAGCGGGAGCAAGTCCGGGCACTTCAGCGGCAGGCCGCAAGTGTTCTACGGCCCTCGCGGCCATTGCATGGACGACGAAGTCGTGGCCATGCACATGGAACTGCCAGAAAATCTCGTGGCGTCAGTTGAGATGATAAACGTCTTCGAACCGGAGGAACGCCCGATAATCAGGTTCCCCAACGACGGCTTCATTACAACACACGCAACAATAGACGGAGAGAGCGTAAACTTTGCCGAATACCTGACAGCGAGAAAGGCAAATTTGGACTACCCGCTTCTGGCCGACTACTGCGGAGCGCGCATAAACGTAAGCATCAAGCAATACGACGTGGCGTCAGGCCAGGTGTCCTTCTACGGGCCTTTGTTCAGGAACGTTGACTACCGCTTTGCAAAGCCGGTCACGGACATGAAGCAAAAGCTGATGAACTTCCTGCCCAAGGACGGCACGCGACCTGTCTTCAGTTGCATATGCGTGTCCAACTATATGCAGGGCATGTTGCAGGATTTTCCCAGCAGCAACTTCGACGGTCCTGTTGCATACGGCGAAATCGCCCACCTGCTCCTGAACCAGACAATGACGTATCTGCGCATTGTTAAGAAATAAACGCGCCAAGCCTCGGTCCATTTCCTCAGCCGCCGTAAACGCGCAGGGCATTCTCCCGCATAACGGCAATGCGTGCGTCCTCGGGGAGTGCTCCGAGGGCCTCGTCGCGAAGCATTAGCATGTCCGCCGCACTCTGCTTTGATGGATAGACGCGGAGCGGATAATCAGAGCCGTACAAAACGTGAGTTGACCCCGCCATTTCCACCGCGTTCTTCCACACCCGCGCATCGTACAGTAGCGGACTTGCCGCCGTGTCGAAATACACATTCTTTAACTGCTTGGCAGTCCAGCGGTTGAGCATAAAGAATGGCAGCCCGCCTCCCCAATGGGCGAGAACGATTTTCAGATCAGGAAAGCGCCGCGCAAGGGCCATATACTCGGCTAGAGGCGTATCAAGCTTCCCCGTATAGTCCCGCCCGACAGTCTCCGTGGCATGGAAGCACACCGGAAAGCCGCGCTCGCTGCACATCGCTGCAATTTCCTCCCACACAGGGTCGTGCAGGCTCCAGCCCTGTGCCCAAGGGTGCAATTCCCCCACTCCAGAGCAGCCTTCGTCCAAAGCGCGCTTCAAATCCTCTACCGCGACGCGCCCTGCAGCAGGCTGCGCGCTTGCAAGGACGATGAACCTTTCCGGGTCTTCTTTAAGCCAGCGGACATGCCAGCGGTTAAGCTCGGCGCAATTCTCCTGCCTCTGCCAGTACCAGCCTTGAATGACGGCCTTTTCCACGCCCGCCTCGTCCATGTCGCGCAGCAATCGCGCCCTGTCCGCCCAGTCCTGAAGTCCGTCAGGGGCAACCATCTTCGCCCAGTAAGGCTCGCCGTTCGCTGCGGCCCAGCCCAGAGGATCTGCAATAATGTGCTCCGGGTAGCGGTGGATGTGACTGTCGATAATGCCCTGCATCATAAAACCAGATTCACCACATAATGCGCAAAGATGGACAATTTGAAAGCACAAGAAAGAATGACGCTTGCCGCATCGGGCGTATGGTTCCAGCTTTGCCCGTGAAGAAGACTCGATGGACCAACCCTCTCCAGAACTTGTAAGGCAGACATATCGCTGGGATATCACCCGCGGAGCACTGTTCGGCGTTCTGGATATGATAATACAGAGCTTCGCAATACTGGTGGCAATCCGCGTCTTCGACACGCCATACACAATCAAGCCGTACATACCGGCGGCGTATTTCCTTGGCTACATGGTAACGCCCATGGTCGTTTGGACGGCGAGGCGCACAGGGTGCCGGATGAGCGTATGCGTGGCCATCTGCTACCTCTTGGGCGGCAGCCTGCTGGGGGCTGGCGCCGCAAGCGCGGACAGGGACTCGTTTCTACTCTTCACAGTTCTGGCACTGGGCGTTTACGCACAGATCGCCCCCCTTATGACGGGCGTGTACACGAGCAACTACTCATCCAGTGACCGCGGTCAACGCCTGTCCACAAACCTTGTAATTACCGGCATCGTCGGCTCCGCCTGCGCCTGGGCAGCGGGCAGAATTATGGACGTGAACGTGGACTACTGGCGGCTTGTATTCGCGGCAGGAGCAGTGGCGTCGATACTGTCCGCGTATGCCATGATACGCATCCCTACGAGCGGACATGTGCAACACTGCCCCTTTATGCCATTTGGCAGGATTTCCCTCATGTGGCGTGACAAGGTTTTTGGCCTGATGCTGCTGGGCTGGATGTTCATCGGCTTTGGCAACCTGATGATTCTCCCCCTGCGTGTGGAATACGTGGCCAATCCCGCTTACGGAATCGTTGCGAGTAACGAGATGGTGGCCCTTCTCACGGTCACCCTGCCCCGCGTGTTCAGCCTGCTGTCGGCAAAGTTCTGGGGATGGGCCTTCGACCGCTGGAACCTGATTACGATACGCCTTGTTGTGAACGCGTTCATCATAGGCTCGATACTGTTCTATTTCTTTTTCAAGAATCCCCTCTGCCTCGCCGCATCTTCGGCCATGCTGGGCATGTCTATCGGCGGGGCGGG
>JAFGLA010000020.1 GCA_016928295.1 Opitutales bacterium | reverse complement strand
GGATGTATTTTCGAGGGAAAAACCGGAACATGAGGCGAAGTGAATCGGGATTCCCCGAGCCGAATGGGAAGGTTTTTCACCGAAAAGACGCCCGCATTCCGACGGGAGTCCGGTTTTCAAACACTCCCTAGCGCGGCGAACGGCGCGCATGGTGGAAAACAATCAAACGTTTCTATTTCCCGTTTTTGCAACAGGCGCTCTTCAGCTTTATCGTGCAGGACTTCAGGCCCGAAGCCTCCGCCTTGAACTCGATGACGCCGGACTGCCGCGTGGTCTGGACGATGGCCTGAGCCAGCCCGTTGAACGCCGAGCGACTACTGCCCTTGTCGGGTTCGTGACAGCTTGGATCGCCGTTGCCGACTCCGATCAGCTTGCCCGGTCCTTTGAGCGTGAAATTCACCATGTTGTCAGCCACCGGAACAACGCGGCCCTGAGAGTCCACGATCTCGACAGTAATCACCGACAAGTCCGCATTGTCGGCGTTCAGCGACGAACGGTCTGCAATCAGGCGTATCGCGGCAGGAGCGCCCGTAGTCTCGCGGACGGCCTTAATCTCCCGCCCCTTGGATACGGCGCGGGCCTCAAGCCTGCCGGGGGCGTACTTCACCTTCCATTCCAGATGGCGCATCGGCTCCACCTTCTTGACGCCGAGGGAGACGCCGTTCAGGAACAGCTCCACGCTTTCGCAGTTGCTGTGAACCCAGACGGGGATTTCCTCCCCTTCCCTGCCCTGCCAGTTCCAGTGCGGGAACAGGTGAAGCACCGGCTCGTCCGTCCACCAGGACTTGTAGTAGTAGTAGCTGTCCTTGGGAAAGCCGCAGATGTCCATGAAGCCGTAATGGCTGTTGACTACCGGCCAGTCGAAGGGACGAGGCTCGCCCTTGTAGTCGAAGGAAGCCCACACGAACGCTCCGCCGATGTTGGGACGATTCACGACCGGGGGCCATGCGTCCTCTACAACCTGACCGGCATAGCCTGCGTTGATGCTATATGCGGCAAGATAGCCTGCCTCGCGGTCTCCCCAGTACTGCTCCCAGTGCTCCATCGAATAGACGCCGCGCGTACTTTCTTCGCTGGCGATTTCCGATGCGATGATAGGCAGATTCGGGAACGCCTCGTGCACGGCATCATACACATGCGTATTATAGTTGATGCCAACGACATCGAGAGAGCCGATCAAGCCATCCGGGCTGTCGAAGCCGCCGTTTAGCGCAGCGGTGACAGGGCGTGACGGGTCGAGCGAGAGCACATGCTCGCGCATCACCCTTGCGCGTTCGCCCGACTCCGGCGAACCCTGAATCCACTGCTCGTTGCAGAGAGACCATAGGATGACGCTCGGGTGATTGCGGTCGCGCATGACAAGAGAGGTCAAATCCGTGTGCTCGACGGCTGGCGTGTCGCGGGAGGTCTGGTCCTCGTAGGTGTCGCCGAAATGCCGGTTCTCCGCTATGACGAGGAAGCCCATCCGGTCGCATTCGTCCATGAGAAAGGGGGTAACCGGATTGTGGGACATGCGGATGGCGTTGCAGCCCACTTCCTTGAGGCGCTCAAGACGCCATGTGAAAAGGCGGTCCGGCATCGCGACGCCGACTCCGGCATGGTCCTGATGCATGTTGACGCCCTTTATCTGCACCCGTTTACCGTTGAGGAAAAAACCTGACTTCGCGTCGAAGCGGATATCGCGAACGCCGAAGTTTGTCGTAAGCTGATCGACAATGTTGCCCGCAAGAAACACGGTGCTGCGCAGTTTGTATAGGTTGGGACTGTCAGGCGACCAGAGGCTGGCCTTCAAAAGGCGCATTTCCTGAGATAGCTGCGCGCTTTCGCCGGAGCGTATCGAGCGAACGGAGGAATACGCAGCGACTAACTTTCCGTTTTTGTCCAGTATCTCGCTAAGAACCGTGGCGTTCACGTCCGCCTTCTCGGTGTTGCGGACATCTGTCTTGACGGTAACGGTGGCGTCCGCGCGTTCGCCGTCTCCAGTGTCGTCAAGGGAGGACGTTACGAACACGCCGTCCGGGGCGACATGCACCGGGTCAAGCAGCACCATGCGCACATGACGGTATATGCCGCCGCCCTCATACCACCAGCCGTCGTAACGCGGGTCCACCTCCACGGCCAGCACGTTCTCGCCATCGTGGTTGACGGCACTTGTTATATCAAAGCGCGAGCGGCTGTACACGCTGTACTGGCTGCCCACTTCCATCCCGTTCACCCAGTAGCGGCTGTTGCTGCACACTCCGTCGAACTCCAGCCACACATGCTTGCCTTCGCTCCCTTCGGGAAGGGTAAAGGTTTTCCTGTACACTGCGGGCTGGACGGGCAGGAACGCGTGCTGCGAGTACCAGGCTGTGTTCATGCCCGGATAAATATAGGGATTGGTCCGGCTGAATTCGCCCTCGACTACGTAGTCATGCGGAACATCCAGCTTTCGCCATGCGCTGTCGTCGTATTCCGGTGCCATCGCGTTCGGGACATCGCCAAGGTGAAAGCTCCAATTCTCGTCCATGGGAACGACGCTGCGCACCGAACCGGACGCATTCATGCTCAAGCCAAGCAGGGCACAGGCCACGAGCTTGAGCGCGCCAGCAATTGATTTGTGTGAAAAAATTGAAGTTCTCATGATGCGAAGTGGAGAAAAGTTAACGCTTGGAAGACGCTTCGTCGGGGTGCAAGGGCTCGTAATCGAACCAGTCGAAATCCGCAGGGGCGGATGCGTCCCTTCCGTTTCCTGTTGCATAGACGCCCATCATCATTCCGGCAAAGTTCATCACTCCGCCGCCCGACCACGATGCCTCGAAGGCCAGCTTTTCGCCGGGTATTGAACCGGCTTCAGCAGCGGTGCCGTCCGCGCCTTTCCACAGGAAGCGGTAGCTGTCGCGGTCCGCCACGATGCTCAGTTCCACCTTGCCTTCGGGAAGAGCCGCGCGGTACAGCTCGGTCTTCTGCTTTGGCTCGACAAGGCGCAAAACAAGGCTGCGTACACCCTTCTCGCGCAACACGCAGAAATCGGCGTGCAGAGCGTCCGTCTGGCGAAGAACCAGCCCGGCCTCCTCGCCGTCATGCGCGGGGCGGAAATCCATCATAGTGGATATACGCATGTCGAAGTGGCGCTGGCGGCGCAGCAGTGCCGTCTGCGCGGAAAGGTCGTTCAGCGTTGCGGCAGCCCCTTTCAAACGCAGCCAGCCTTTGCGCTCTTTGAGCGTGTAGCGCGAGGGATCAGGATTGCGGACGTAGTTCCACTCAAGATCCAGCGATTCGGACGAAAAATCCTCGCGAACCGGAGGAACAGGCCAAGGCTGGCGCTCAAGGGCGGGGCCGGGGCCTTCCATCAGCACACGGCGCTTTTCACCCATTATCGGCCAGCCGTCCGCCGTCCACTCCACGGGCATAAGGAAAGTCTCTCGCCCGAGGGGACTTACTCCGTTGTGCGGACGCACGCCCAGAGACACGCCCCACCACGAGCCGTCCTTTAGCTGCACCATGTCCGCGTGGCCGACGGAGGAAATGGGATAGTCGGGAAGATCCCGATGCGTGAGTATTGGGTTGTTCTCGAATGGTATGTATGGGCCCCAGGGAGAATCGCTGACGGCTATTGTCTCGCGGTGGTCTCCCCCTGTTCCGCCTTCTGCTATCATAAGGTAGTAGCGCCCGTTAACCTTGCGCAGGTGCGGCCCCTCGGGATACTGCCCTCCGGTCCCTGTCCATATTAGCTTGCCGGGAAGCGTCTGCCCCTCTTTGTAGGCCCCTTTCTCAAGGTCCAGCTCCATCAGGTATATCATGCCGCTATGGGCGCCGCCGCCACCGGCGGGATGCACGACATAGGTCTTTCCGTCGTCGTCGAATAGCAAGGACGGGTCCGCGCAATTGGAATGGAGCCACACAGGCTCCGACCAGGGCCCCTTGGGGTCCGTGGCGGTTACGTAAAACTCCCCACCTTCTGCAAAATTGGTGGTAATCATGTAAAACAGCCCGTCGTGATAGCGAAGCGCGGGCGCGTATATGCCGGAAGAGCTGCGGCAGTTGCCAAGCGGGAGCTGGGTTGGTGTTGTCAGACAATAGGAAATCAGCTCCCAGTTCACCAGATCTTTGCTGTGATACACCGGCACGCCCGGGAAATACTCAAACGAGCTGCACACCATGTAAAAGTCGTCCCCGACGCGACAGATGCTGGGGTCCGGCGAAAAGCCGCTGACTACGGGATTTGTAAACGACGGCCCGCGGGCGGACAAGGTCGTGACTTGGGCCGGCATGGCAAAGCCCGGGACGGTTGCCGTTGAAGACTGTGCCAACATGGGAACTATAATCGTGGATAATAATAATGTTTTCCGCAGCATACAATGGTTCAAATCGACGATAAGTCGTTGTTAATCTTGGCGTCATGGCAGAGATTGCCACAACGAGTGAGTGTTCGGAAAGAGGCGGATCGAGCGGAACGGGGCGGGTTTTCGCCAAAATACGCCCGCATTCCGACGGATGTCCGGTTTTCAAACACTCACTAAACGTGAAGGCGGGAGTTATTTGGGATTAACGAATAGCTGCGCCATAATCCGCCATTTCTTTTCCGATTGTGAGCAGCTGACGCCAAGGCTTGTAATCGCTGCTCGTCGTGGTTTACGTATAGCTTAAGAGAGCTGGCCGACAGCCGCAAATACCTCTCGCAGACAAAAACAACGTTGTTTGAGCTGGCCATGTAAGAGCCGCTCCAATTGCTCCGTATATACCTCAACCCCCTCGGAGGTTTGCTTCTTGATGAACGACGATCGTAACAATTCCGACACAGGTGAAAGTGTGTTCGACTGCTCGGAAGGCATCGACCCCGAGGTTTACGCCGAGCTGAGAAGGCTGGCGGCCAGACGGATGAGGCAATTGGCCAACGGCAACACCTTTCAGCCCACCATGCTCGTTCACGAGGCATGGCTGCGCATGTCGGCGGCGAATGACAAATGGAACGACCGGAACCATTTTCTTGCCACGGCAGCGGTAACGATGAGGCATATCCTGATCGACAATGCGCGCAAGAAATCGAGTATGCGCCACGGGAAGGGGCTTGCCCGTACGGGAACGGGGCGACTGGACGGCTTGGCCTCCCCCACGCCGGATGACGACATTCTTCTTGTGAACGATGGCATACACGAGCTTGAGAAGGTCCACCCCGTGCGGGCAAAGGTGGTGGTAGCCCGTTTCTTTGGCGGTCTTTCAGTTGTGGAAACAGCCGAAAGTTTGGGCATAGGCGAGCGAAGTGTGGAACGTCATTGGGCCGCGGCCAGACTATGGCTTTTCAGATGGATGGATGGAGCAAGAAGAAAGTGAACGAGCAGGATTCAAGTGACATATCCGTGCTGGCCGAAGAGCTTTTCCTCGAAGCCCTTGAGCAGGCCGATGCAACAAGGCGCGCGGACTATCTCGAACGCGCATGCGGTGCAAATCCGCGCCTGCGCAATGTGGTGCAGACCATGCTGGATGATTTCGCCAAGGCTTCCACGTTCTTTTCCGAAGCCTCACAGCATTTCACTCTTCCGGGTAACATTCTTCAGGACGATGCGCTGGAGGCCGGGACGCAGATTGGTCCTTACCGCATCGTGAAGCTGATCGACGAAGGTGGCAGCAGCAAAGTTTACGAGGCAGAGCAGAGCGTTCCCGTCCAGCGGCGCGTGGCCCTCAAAATACTGAAAGCCGGTATGGATACAGCCTCGGTTATATCCCGCTTCGAGGCGGAGAGGCAGACTCAGGCCCTACTGGAGCATCCGAACATTTCAAAGGTGCTGGATGCGGGCGCCACGGACACGGGCAGGCCATACTTCGTAATGGAGCTGATCAACGGGACGAGAATCACCGACTATTGTCAGGTGAATCACCTCTCTTTGGAAGACAAGATCGGCCTCATGTGCCAGGTTTGCTCCGCCCTGCAACACGCACACAACAAGGGAATAATCCACAGGGACATCAAGCCGTCCAACATTCTTGTTTCGGTAGTTGACGGAGTCCCGCTTCCGAAGCTTATCGACTTTGGCATCGCGAAGGTCACGTCCCCTCTGGCGGGCGAAGGCCGAACCGTTCAGGGCCAGCCAATAGGAACGCCCGCCTACATGAGTCCCGAACAGATCGGCGGCTGGAACAATGACGTAGATACGCGAAGCGACATATACAGCACGGGAATCGTCCTCTATGAGCTGATAGCGGGCCACCCTCCTTTCGACAACGAAGAGCTTGTAAGGGAGGGATTTGAGAAAATGCGCCAACGCATCCAGTGCGAGGTTCCGCCGCGCCCATCGCTGCCGATGGCAGACAGGGGCGAGAGCACCGGGAACGAACTGGACTGGATCGTGATGAAGGCCATCGAAAAGGACCGGGAGAACCGCTATTCCACGGCCCACGCATTTGCCGCAGACCTCAAAAGCTACATCAGAAACGAGCCCGTCTCCGCGCATCCGCCAAGCCGCATATACCGTTTCAAGAAGCTGCTCCTTCGCAACCGGCTGGCCTCTGCCTCGATAGCGTTTGCGGCTTTCGCGCTCGTTTCGGGCTTCACGGCGTCAACTCTGCTCTATCTGCGTGCGCACGCTGCGGAACTTGAGCAAACTAGCCTGAGAGAGGCCGCTGAAGAGCGAGCGCACATCACCAAGGCGGCAATCCTGATAATGGAGGAAAAGATTGCCGAGGCGGAGGAAGAGATCCGAAGCATGGGCGGAAGGCTCACTCAACCCTCCCTCGAAGCAACCACTGTGTTTCGCACGCTGGCGATTTGGAACGCCAATAAGGGCGACTGGAAAACTTCCGCCGACCGCTGGCTGGCGATGGCAAAGGTCAGCCGTTACGACGAACAAGACACAAGTGACAGGGCAACGCGGGACCTGCTGCCCATTGCTCCGACTCTTGTCATGACTAACGATTTCGAACGCTATCAGCAGTTCCAGACGTTCTTGATAGAGAGACTCGGCCAAACGGACTATCCGTTCGCGGCTGAGCATTTGCTAAAGCTCTGCCTGCTTACGCCCGCCTCCCCCGCCCTTCTGGCCAAACTCCAACACGCAGCGGGTGTTGCCGAACGTGCCATGCCGGGCGACGAACTGACAGCGCCCAGCGACTGGATGGAGGCATGGCGCTGCGTGGCGCTCGCGCTATGGCATTACAGGAGCGGACGCTACGAGATGGCCATTCCCTGGTGCAACCGGTCGCTATTGCGGCGGGACTGGGAAGAGGCCCGCACGGCACAAACTCTGCTGATTCGGGCGATGGCCCTTAAAGCCGCCGGGAGGACAGGCGAAGCTGTGACAGACCTTGAAAGAGCGCGCTACATGGTAAGCGAACACTTGCAGCAGCCTCTGGACAAGATGAAGGACGGCTACTTTCACGATTGGCTAAACGCCAGTATTTACTTGAATGAAGCCGAACGAATGGTTCTGGATGCCAGATAAGTGCCAACGGCGCCTCTAACGACTATCCTTGCAGCAAGATGGAAGATTCACGGATGGATGGGCAGGACTTCATAAGTGAGTAGTATTGGAGAAAACCAGCGAAAGTTCCGGACTTCCGATGCCTTGCACATCGGCCAAACGGTATTGGGATAGGCGAACGCAATCGCCGCTAGGGAAAAGCGCTTCGGGATGCGCCCTGCCTAAGGCCTTCCGGCCTTGGCTTTGTCGAAGTCCGCCTTGGCCATGATTCTCACTAGGTCAGCAAACTTAGTCTTCGGCTCCCAGCCCAGCTGACGCTTGGCCTTGGCCGGATTGCCTATAAGCAATTCGACCTCAGTCGGGCGGAAGTAGCTCGGGTCAACCTCGATGAGAACATTGCCCGACTTGTTGCAAATACCCTTCTCGTCCACGCCCTCGCCTTCGAAGTGAATGGGCAGCCCCACCTCTGCAAAAGCCTCTGTGCAGAACTCGCGCACGGTATGCTTTTCGCCCGTGGCAAGCACGTAGTCGTCGGGAGTATCCTGCTGGAGCATCCGCCACATGCCCTCGGTGTACTCCGGCGCATAGCCCCAATCGCGCTCCGAGGACAGGTTGCCAAGGTAGAGCTTGTCCTGCTTGCCAACGGCGATGCGGGAGGCGGCACGGGTGATCTTGCGCGTTACGAAGGTCTCGCCGCGGCGCGGGGACTCATGGTTAAAAAGAATGCCGTTGGACGCATGGATGCCGTAAGCCTCGCGGTAATTGACGATGATCCAGTAGCCATAGAGCTTGGCCACGCCGTATGGGCTGCGCGGGTAGAAAGGCGTCGTTTCAGACTGCGGAATCTCCTGCACCTTGCCGTAAAGCTCGCTCGTAGATGCCTGATAGAAGCGCGTCTTGTCCTTGAGGCCCACCTCCTTGATGGCGTCAATGAAGCGTAAGGTGCCCATCGCATCCACGTCGGCAGTGTATTCTGGAACCTCGAAGGATACCTTCACGTGGCTCTGCGCGCCGAGATTGTAGATCTCGTCCGGGGCGCACTTTTCCAAAAGGCGGTTGAGGTTGCTGGAATCCGCAAGGTCGCCGTAGTGCAGGAAGAAGCGTTTGTCGAGCAGCTCGGGGTCGTTGTAGAGGTGGTCTATGCGGCCCGTGTTGAAAGAGCTGGAGCGGCGGATGATGCCGTGCACCGTGTAGCCCTTTTCAAGCAGTTGTTCGGCTAGGTAAGAACCGTCCTGTCCGGTAATGCCCGTAATGATAGCGACTTTGGTCATGATGTGTGGATAAATCACATATCGTTCGAATGGAATCAAGAACCGTCTTGCGATGCCCAACGAGTCATGATGGTGGCTCAGCTACCAGAACATTATTTTCCCCCGCGCGTTCCGGCCTCGGTTGTGATGAGATTGATAAAAATTCTGCGGCTCATTTGGCGTACACGACTCTGCTATTTCTCGATTATGTGGAAGCGCCAGAGTTCCAACTCTTTCAATATTCGACCACCTAAACGTTTAGCCATGCGCGATGTTTCCATATCGCGTGGGATATTTGCTGTAAGCGTGCAAGACTCGTAGCCGTGCGCGAGGCCGGAAATGGCCGTATCGTGCATAAGCAGCGCGTTGACCAAACCAGACTTTTCCATCATCTCCGGTGCCACCATGCGGATTTCCACATGGAAAGCCGTTCCCCGGGCGCTGCGGGACAAGAGAGCACCAACGATACGGCCGGACATCTCCATAACAAAGGACAAGTCACCGTCGTAGCCATCTCCCAGACCATGCGTTACCCTTGCGTCCGCCACGCGCCCGAGAGACGCGAGCGAGTGGCGAGCGGCCATCTCGGCCACCGCGGGCAGGTCCCGCTCTTCCAGTGAACGCACGCGCATTCCACACGCCTCCGCCTTTCGCACGTACGGTTCTACAGAACGCAAACGGTCCCTCGCGGCTTGCAAAGAAACAATCCATAACCCTTCCGAATACACGTGCTCTAACCCACACCTGTCCAGCAGAACGGCTTCCGCAGCCCCGGTCTTACACTGGGTATTTACGGACACGCAACCCTGCGAGTGCGCCACATCCAGCAGTTCGCGAACCATAGCCTTAGCCTCGGCACTTGTCGCGAAGCGTCTCTTCACTCCCAGATTCAGTTCTCCGTAAGTCAGACCGTCGGCCATTCTCTTGCCAAGCGCGAGCGCGGAGGCAGCAACTATACGGACCGCATCTCCATTCCCGACGCAAAGCACACGCATCCGCTCAAGCGGGATAAGCCTCGCATCCGGCAGAAGCGGCACAACGCGCGCCAACTCGTCCGGAAATGGACTGCGCACAACTACGGATATTTCCTTGTTAACGCTCGCGTCAAGCCCCCGGCAACTAGCGCGAACGCCCTCCCAACGCTCCAAGCGTTCGCGGGAAAGCGCACGCAAGCGTGAGCTTTTCTGCGCCCTGCGCTCTTTTCTACGAGACTCCACATCGCCCGAGAAATTCCAACCGGGAAAGGACACGAAAGAAGCCGCTCCGTCAAAGGTTTGCCTGCACTGGTCCTCCTTGCACAGATTCATGTGAGTGCTATCAAAATCAGGCTGCAGTTCCATAACTTTTGCAAACACGGAGTCGGCTTCATCATCCACTCCGCGTGCTTTCAACACTCTTGCCAATGTATAGTGCGCCACGATGTCAGACGGATTGTCGGCAATTACCGCGTGACATAAGGACTCTGCCTCTTCACAACGCCCAAGAGCGATTAACGAGCTGGCATGCATAAGCTTCAGAGAGCCGTCATCCACGACGCTTCTGGCGCGAAACAGCACACGCTCGGCCTCCTCATGACGCAGGAGCAAGAGGAGCAAAGCGGCTTGCATTCGCAGAACATACGGCCACATGGCTCCGGCGGTGGATTCATCCCAAGACTCCAGACAAGCCAAAGCCCCTTCCAGATCGCCGTCCCAGCCCTTGCACTCGGCTATAACCAATGCCGCGTCCAGCCCACCGATACCATCGTCGGATAACCCATCCGCAACACCCAGAGCCTCTTCGCCCATTCCCAACCGTGCTAAAAGTCGCGCCAGATGCAGCGCATATTGACGCTGTTCAGGATGTAAAAAACAGGCTTTCTGAATGAATGGCAATGCGGCCTCCTCTTGCCTTCGAAATAGAAGACTCACGCCAATATTGAACGCCGCCAAGGCTTCCCGAACAACAAACCCGGGCTTGTCAAACAGCTTTCGAACCACTTCGGCGGAAAGCCGCGCCTCCGCTACGGCATCGCTATGATTTGTAACAAACTTATGCAGCTGCTCATGCTCCGCCTCGGGTATGCGAACAGCCTGAGAAGTCAACACCTCGTCCCATACACGCCCCTGCGCTCCCTGTGGGAGCGCCATTCCGCGAGCGGCCAGCAGCGTTGGCAAGACGTCAACAACACGCGCACCCCGAATCGCGCCACGGGGCACGACACCCGTTCCGGATACAGACACCATCCCCATGCCCCAGTCAGAGGCCTGCCCCAATGCTCCGCAATCCTCATCGGCTTTTGTGCACGGCCTGTCGCGAACTATACCGTGTGGCGAGAAAAGCAAAACAAGCGCGTCATCTCCGGCTGCACGAATGAGTTCCTTCAACAATAGGTCGAGCAAGACATACGCCATACGGAGGACCGAGGCGTACAAGCCACGGTCCCTTTCACTTACGTCGCTCGCAGGGCAGGCGTAATCGATGAACCAGCGGCTTACCTCGGCCACGAACGGATAGTGAACCGCCATGAAGTCCCATTCGCTCTCTTGTGCCAGTATCATGGCAGCGTTGTGGCGCGTGTATAAATCCGCTAGTAGATGCAACAGGCGTTCGGGGCGATCATCGCGCAGACGATGCACACACTCTATACCAGGGATGAATAAGCGAAGTATGGAAGGCTCCAGATCCTGCGGACGCACTCGCAAACCATCCAGGAGCGCAAGAACATTCTCCTTGGGCTGAGTTCCTCCCACTGTCAAGGCCGCGCCTTCTTCCGTTGAAGCCGAAGCGTAAGCGGCACCAAGAAAGATACCCTCAACCTGCTCGCTCACCGTGGCCGGCCAACACACGATATTGCTACGCAGACCGGCCCGAGAATAAAAATCCCAAAGAGCTGCGACACGGCGCGCAAATGGCGAACCGCAAGCGCTCCCCATGCCATAGCATGACGCTTCCCCGGCGACAACGCCGTGCACCTCGCCGTAACGTCCTGTGGCAACACTGGTCCACATCAACGGCGAAAGCAGAGGCGGCTCGACAGGTACCGGCCCCGAAGAACCAGAGGCCAACAATCTTCGGAAAGTCGGCAGCCCTCCCGCATTCGTAAGATGGCGGACTACCGCCCAATCCACCCCATCCAACGCGACCAAGAACTGCTTCACCGTGCCCACTTTGCACTCGTGTATCTACAGTATCCCGACGAAAGCAAGTTCAAACCAGAGAGCCACAAAAACCGAAGATACGACAAACTCCGAAGCCTAACGCTAATGGCCAGCTCTAATAACTTTGATTTCTGCTGCGAACGGTCTTTGCGGCGGGAGGGTATAAACCCTCCTTGTTTGAAGGGCTTTGCCCTTACGGCGACTACGTGCGCCTATCCCAAGACCGTCAATGCCGATGCGGGAGCATCGGTGGTGCAGGGCTTGAGTCCTACCCATCCGCAAATCCTCGTTCTCGCTACGAAACCAGTTGTCAGATGTGGCCTAATAAGCACAACAAGAGATGTGGACAACGGTTGACTTTCCAAGAAGCGTGCATTTATGTCTGCTGCAATCCCAAACACTCAAGACCGCATATTAATGAAAAAAACAGGTACAGTCCTCATCGCCGCGTCCGCTTCCTCCCTAATACCGACGGCATCCTTCGCCACGATTTACAGTGGAAGTTCACTCGACACGACCATTTCCGATGCGGTCACATACCTGAATTTGAATGTCGTAACAGGACTCTACGAAACGACCACCGTGAGCTCCAACACCAATGACTTCCAATTCAGACTTTATGGGGAGATGGGAGGAGGGGCTACTGAGAAACCGTATGTCACTGCGGGTAACAGTTGGCAGGTTCAATATTCTGGAGGCTACGTAGAACGACTGGATCTAAACGAGACCCTCGGAGGCTCCTTCACCACCAGCGCTTATCTCAAAGATCATACATCTGGAGAATGGTACAACGATGCGGCTGGCACCATCGGCTACATTTCCATTCTCAATTCCTCCACCGGCGTCAGCGGCTGGATCGGTATCGACTACGACGACGTAGCCAATACGATAACCTTGGATTCCTACGCAATCGGCACGGCTGGCGAGATAACCCTAGCAGGCGTGCCGGAACCTTCGCAGACGGCTGCGATAGGCGCCCTTCTCGCCGGTTCCGCAGTCCTTTACAGCCGCCGTCGCCGCAAGACGGCCTAGGGGCGACGCTTAGCTAAGAATGCTCAGGCCAACGCTTTATGCCAAGGAGGCAGGCGCTTGCAAGCCGTTGGCATACAAGCGCTAGTCAGCCTTCCTTGGCACTCATACGTCAACTTAACGACGTAGGGGCGCAACTCCAATTGGCACTTCAGAGCTTACCAGTTGTATTTATATCCCACGCTGCCGCAGAGGCCCTGATTATCGCCGCTGTTGGAGCGTCCGAATTCCGTCTCATACATGTAACCGGCATCCAGAATGATCTGGCCGCGCGACAGGGCGTAAAAGAAAGATAGGCGCGCGGTTCCTTCGAACACGCCGGAATTCTTCATCATGCCTTCCGCCGCGAAAGTGTTTACCTGATCCGGCTCACCTTCAGCTATGGATACGTTTTGGATATCTTTCAGATTCCTGTGCGAGTAGCCAATCGCCAGGTCCGCCCTCGGGATGAAGCCACATTTGCCATCCATGAACATTAACTTCGGCAGCGGTTTGCCGCCAAGGCGCGCATGTAGCAGGAAATTGTTGGCGTCGTAATTTGCACCGAATCTTATCGTTGAACGCTGTGTGACCTCCGGTTCGTCATCGGTCTTGCTCACATCCACAATCTTCATCGTGTAGAACCCCGATACCGATTCGTTCGAAAAGGAAAGGCCGATGCCCAAATAGTCCCCGATCCGTCCCTTGGGATGCCAGAGCGCGAGGAACGCCACCTTGTGCGTGTCCATCGAATATGCACGCAGGAGTGACCCGTTCACGCTGATGTGCGAAGGACCCGTGGTTAGCTGGACATCTGTGCTTCCGGAATAAAGCGTCTCATGCGAGTCATCCACAGTACCGCCACGGTAGTCCATTTCAAACGTGAAGCTTCCAAGCTTCTTCTTTTCAACCCCGTAGCTGAGAGTGATGCCGTACAGCTCCCCTGAGGCTTTCGGCTCGCCCGGCACTGTGAAGTCGTAAGTGTCCATGCCGGACAACATCATCATCATCATGATGTTATGGGCAAAATAGGTAACATCGTCCATCTTGCTGACGAAGCGTGTCGCCGACCCCTCGCCTTCCACAAAATACCAATTTGTCGAGAGGCTGATTTCCCTGCCCGAATCGGCAACTGCAACCGGTGCATCGCCCGGGACGGAATCAACAGCGGCAGGAACGACCTGCTGCGCGGAAAGTGACACGAGCGGAAGCAGACATGCTGCCACACTTGCGAAAGACTTGGAAATCATAGGAGGAAATGTAAGTTCTGGACATATTTCGGCAATGTGCCGGATTATATCGACGATGCAATCTGACAATTCGGAACAAATATGCAACTTCTGAAGTGGCAAAAGTTAACAACAAGGCAGCTCTAATACTGAATATTTGCTTCGACGGAACGGTTTTCTGACGTTTAGCAATGAGAACATGAGCATTGAAGGAATCTACCCCCCTCTTGAAGATGCGAGAGAGGAGATTCGGCGTCGTTGGAATGACGTCGAACTGTGCTAGAGCATTTTGCAGTTAGGTGGACTCAATCGGCAAGATGATGGATGAGGAGACGGAAAGGCTTTTCTGATGAGGCTGGGACGGGCCCCTGCCCATCAGCGAAACGCAGCCGGAACTCATCCAGCGTATTGTCCGCAGGATAAGGTTCCCTTTGGGAACCTTACCGGTGCGTCCAAGTAACTGCAAAAGGCTCTAGGTGGAGGGGTTTCTCAAAGGCCCGCCGCCGGGTTGCGCTCAAGAGCCTCGGGCATACTACTGACGGACCGTGCAAACGCCAAATCGCGAGTTCTTCCGCTTCGTAGAAAAGGCGGCGGTAGCCGGATGCAAACCTGCCGCGCAGGAATACCGGCACGACCGCTTTTGTAGCTTGAACCCGGACAAACAAGCCCTGCTCCGGCTGACTCTCGTCACGGGCACTAGCCCGATTGTCGAATGGGGAAAGCGTGCACAACCTTTGAAAAAACGTCTGACAGAAGGAAAGGGCGCGAGTAATTAAACCAGCTCCTGAGAGCCTCTAGATACTGGACGATGAAGGCTTAAGCCAAGTTCTTTGTGATTACGCTAAAGCGTAAACGCTTACGGCGTAATGTTATATTTCAGCAATTATGCCCTGTGCAAGGCGATTGCACAAGGCCTCGTGGACAGTGACAACTAAGCCTGTGCATATCTTGGTTGACGCATAATTCGCAACAAGCAGACTTAAGCAATGAAGCTGCTCGCTTGTTTTCCGTTCTTCCTTGTTGCTTCAGCATGTCTGGCGCAAGGCGTCACTTTCAGGCCCTCACCCGAACGCCCAGACTACGCATCCCTCCCTGATGCTGAAGTCATTACGGCTGCCATCGCCTATGCAAAGGATACCGTCAAATGGAATGAGGACCTGAGCGCATGGCTGGAGGGACTCAGTGGGGAAGAGATGAGCGCATGGCATGAAGCCCGGGAGGATTCCCAAGAGAGTTTCGGAAATCTTCCGCTGATTCCTGCGGACTATTTCTGGTTGGAGGCTGGAACCTTTCAAGGACTATCGGAACAGTCTCTGCTCCGCCTGAAGCAGGATAACTTGCTTATTGTCGATCATCCATGGAAGCAATCCTTCGAGGTGTACACCACCCCTCCAGGCCCATATTTTATCACGAGCGACTCGCTGCTGAATGCCTTTCACGTCCTGTTTGAGCGAAGCCTCGTCTCGATGGAAAGGCGACGTTACGAACACCTACGCTGGTGGCTGGAGAAGACATGGAGAATGTTGGATAATAAACTGCCGGACGATGAGGCGAAGCTGCCACTTCTGCGGGAAGGAAAGGACCACGCCCGCGTGGTTCTTGCCGTGGCGATGCGCCTGCTGGATGTGGACGTCAAATTCGCCAGCCGTAACGAACGCAAGCTCGTCGAGGAGGAAGTAGCCCGTGTGGAGGCGGCGGAAGGGGTTCACCTGCCGACGTTTCTGGCTCCCGCAACGAACGACTTGCTCTCGATCGACTACTCGCGCTTCAAACCCGTAGGCACCTACACGCTGAGCCCGGAACTTTCCCGCCTCTTCCGCGCAGTCAAATGGTTGCAGACCATTCCCTTCCGAATTGACAGGGACAAGGAACTTGTTGCCGCATTGCTTATTTCTAAATCTGCACCAGATTATTCCTTCCCCCGTGGTCCTGAAAGATTCATGAACCGCTCCAGTAAAGGCGTGTTTGGTTTCCGTTCGGTGAGTTTCTTTAGTGCGGCGCTGGATTCGGATTCCGAGCTGCAAAAAAAACTGAAACGTGAAAGAGACTGGCTTGTTAAGTATCCCCCAAGTGTGTCCTACACACCGGCTATCGACCAGCTGCGCTTAGAAAACAAATCTTCCACTTCTGACTCGGCGCAGGTTCGTATGCTTCCATCCTTCCTGCTGAAAGAAACAGAGGTTTGGAACCTGATACGAGGGGACAAGCGCCTGTTAACGGAAGGGCTGGAGGTGGCTGCAATGCTTGGTTCCACTCTTGGGAAAG
>JAFGLA010000019.1 GCA_016928295.1 Opitutales bacterium | reverse complement strand
CGGCCCGGAATGCTCTTTGCCCCGTTGAGCTTTCGCGCCGCAGCCTCGGCCAGAATGCCGTTCACAAGCGTGCTCTTGCCGCTGCCTGACACTCCCGTAATCGCCGTGAAAAGGCCCACCGGGAAGGCCGCGTCGATGCCTTGCAGGTTGTGCTCCGCCGCGCCGTGAACGCAGAGCCAGTCGCCCGTCGGGGCCAGGCGCTCCGCGTTGCGTTCCACCCTTGCGCGGCCCGACAGGTAGGGACCGGCCAGAGAGCGTGGCGAGCCTTGCGCATCGGCAGGAGTTCCCTGAAAGAGCAGGTGCCCGCCCGAGGCACCCGCACCCGGGCCGATTTCCACAAGATGCTCCGCAGCGCGTATTAGGTCTGGGTCGTGCTCGACAACTAGCACCGTGTTGCCGCGCTCCTTTAGCGTTTGCAGGCGCTGGATTAAAAGGCGGGTGTCGTGCGCGTGCAGGCCGATAGTAGGCTCGTCGAGAACGTAAATCACGCCGACAAGGCCCATGCCAAGCTGGGTGGCGAGCCTTACGCGCCGCGCCTCGCCGCCGGAAAGAGTGCTGTATTCGCGGTCGAGCGAGAGGTAGTCCAAACCCATTTCAACGAGGAAGGACAGGCGCTGCTCCAGCCCCTTCCACGCTTCCTCCACCCGCGCCAAGCCTTGCACTCTGCCCGGCAGGGCGCGCACGTAGTCCAGCCCCGCCGCAAGGTCCATCGCCATGAACGCCGCGTAGTCCAGCCCGTCTAGCTTCACCGCGAGCGACTCCGGCCGCAGCTTGCGACCGCCGCAGGCAGGGCAGGGGGCGTTTGTCGTAAAGGCCATGAGGCGCGCGCGCAGGCCCTCGCTCGAAGTCTCGGCCCGGCTGCGTTCAAGCTCCGGCATTACGCCCGGGAAGGCCATGCGCTCGGGCTTGCGGTTCCCACCGCGCAGCTTGAAATCGAACTGCCGCTCTCCGCTGCCGTGCATGATTACATGGCGCACATCCCCGGGCAGCTCTTCCCATGGGGCTTCCGCGTCGTAGGGAAGCTGCTCGGCGAGCTGCTTCAGGAGCGCGTTGTAGCGGATGATCATCTTCTTCGAGCCGATGCGGAAGGGCTTTATCGCGCCCTTTTTGACGCAGAGCTTCGGGTCGGGGACGAGCAGCGACTCGTCAAAACGCATGACGCGGCCAAGGCCGCCGCATTCCGGGCAGGCACCCTCTGGCAGGTTGTAGGAAAAGCTGCGCGAAGTTACCGGTTCGTACACGGTGCCGCACTTTGTGCAGGAAAGGTTGCGGGCGAGAGCGATTTCCACAAATGGGGCGTCGCGGTCCTTTTGTGCAAGGACTATGGCGCGGTCCTGCCCTTCGCGGAAGGCCAGTTCGAGAGAGTCCGCGATGCGGCCCCTCTGGTCGGGAGCGAGCACTATGCGGTCTATCACGATGTCGAGCTGCACCTCGGCGCGGGTCTTGGGCAGTATGTCGCGCTCGTCTATTTCGTGCAGGGCTCCGTCGATGCGCAGCCTCTGCCAGCCCTGCTGGCGCAGGTGCGCCACTTCGTCGGTAAGGACGCTCGTTTTTGCCCTCATGTGCGGGGCGAGGATTACAAGGCGGCTCCCCACGGGTTCCTCAAGGACGCGCTGCACGCAGTCGTCGAGGCTGCGGCGGATGACGGGCGCTCCGTCAAGAGGGCAGAGCTGGGTGCCGCACATTGCCCAGAGAAGGCGGGCGTAGTCGGCAATTTCGCTTACCGTGGCCACGGTGCTGCGCGGGTTGGCGGGCGAGCGGCTGCGCTGGCCGATGGCAATTACGGGAGAGAGGCCTTCGATAAAGTCGAGGTCCGGCCTATGGACCTGTTCCATCAGGGCGCGCGCGCGGGTGGAGAGGCTGTCTATGTATTTGCGGTAGCCTTCGGCGTAAATGGTGTCGAAGGCGAGCGAGGACTTGCCCGAGCCGGACACGCCCGTGACGACGATGAACTTCCCGCGGGGCAGCTCAAGGTCGATGTTTTTAAGGTTGTGCTCCCGCGCCCCCTTGATGCGTATGCAGCCTTCGTCCATGCGGCCCAAGTTAAGCACGATTTACCGGCAGCGGACACTACTTTTTGCGCTCTGCGTGCGCTGCCACCAACACGTCGCGCAGCACCCGCACCTTGAGCGGCTTGTCCAGATGCTTCCACATGCCCACTCTGAGGCAGCGTTCTATTTCGTCTTTCAGCGCGTGGGCCGTGAGGGCTATGATTATGGGCTGCTTTTCCTTTGGCAGGCGGCGTTTGATCTGCTCGGTCGCCTCCAGTCCGTCCATGATGGGCATTTGTATGTCCATGAGGACTATGTCGTAGCTTTTGCCTGTGCACATCTGGACCGCTTCCACGCCGTTGCCGGCTACGTCCACGCCGTAGCCGAGCTTCTTTAGCATCGCCACGGCCACGGTCTTGTTAACGAGGTTGTCCTCGGCAAGCAGGATTTCGAGCGGGTAATGGCTCGCCATCTCGGGGTCGAAGAGGTCTTCGCAGCCCTTCTTTACGTCGCTTTCGTCTGTCAGGGGGGAGATTATGCTGAAGCTGAATGTGGAGCCTTTCTTAGGCTCGCTAACGAAGCGAAGTTCGCCGCCCATTTGGCGGACTAGGCTGCGGCTGATGGGCAGTCCGAGGCCCGTTCCGCCGCTCTTGCGGGTGAAAGAGGAATCCACCTGCATGAAGGGTTCGAATATGCGTTCGTGCTGATGGGGTGCGATGCCAATGCCCGTGTCTTCTACTTCGAAGCCGATTTCGACATCCTTGCCCACTCTTCCGAGCTGGGAGACGCTGAGCTTTATGTGCCCCTTTTCAGTGAACTTGCAGGCGTTTGTCAGAAGGTTGAGCAACACTTGCTTGAGCCTGTTGGGGTCGCAGGTAAGGGCGGGAGGCAGGTTGTTTGCAATGTCGCAGGTAAAGTCCAGCCCCTTGGCTTCTATCATCGGGGTGGTGAACTGGGTCACTTCCTTGAGGATGGGCATCAGAAGAACCGGTTCGCGGGCGAGTGGAATTGCGTCAGACTCCACTTTGGACAGGTCCAAAATGTCGTTTATGACGGTCAGCAGTATTTCGCAGGAGGAATAGACCGTGCTGACGTAGCTGCGCTGGAGCTTGCTAAGTTCGGTGTCCTGAAGCAGTTGTATCATGCCGACGATGCCGTTCATCGGCGTGCGTATCTCGTGGCTCATGTTGGCTAGGAACTGGCTCTTGGCACGGCTGGCCAGCTTTTCCTTATCGACGCTTTCGCGCAGTCCGTTTTCCGTCTCGTTGAGCCGCGCGAGCAGCTTGTTCATGTCCCGGGCCAGAATGCCAAGCTCGTCGGCGGAGTCGCTCTTGATTCTCTCCGAAGAGTCTCCCTTTTCGGTGATGTTTCTTACCTGTTCGCTCAGCCGGAAGACTCGTTTGAGAACCAGCCTGTTGAGCAATAGAAGTATGATGAGCGATTCGACAATCGTTACGCCCATGGCCCCGCCTATGAACGCTTTGGCTATGCCGATTCCATGAGTGTAGATTTTGCGCTCGAACTCGCCTTTGACTAGGCAGACCCTGTGGCCCTGCTTGTCCAGTATGCTGATGCTTGTCAGGGCTTTGTCTTTGCTGAGTCTTTCAACGTGGTTCAGCTCTTCGGGCCACTTGGCCTCTTTTTCGGCGCTTAACAGGCGCAGGCTGCTGATTTTCTGTAGGTCGGCCAGTTTCTCTTCGTCCAGCCAGCTTCCGAACAGGGCAAAGCCCGTGCTTGGCCCGCTGCCGTCGGTTTTTGTAACGGGCGTAATGGCGTAAAAGAAGATTCCTTCGGGCAGGGCGGCGATGTCTCTTTGTTCGTCAGGACCGGCATTCCCGTTGCGCAAAGCTCTTTCCCGAACAAGCTCGAACACCGAATCCGGTGCCGTTGTAAGCTCGCCCGTGTCCGCATTCAGGGCGATGTTCATCAGCGTTTCGCCGTCGTTACGCAGGTAAAGGCAGATGTTCAGCCCGAGGTTGCTTATTGAGTCCTCGGTAAAATTGGATTCGATAAAGCTATCGTTCGGTTCCTTGATGAAGTTCCAGGAGTCGTCCCAGCGTTGATAGTCCTGGGAGGTCTGGGCAATGCTCTCGATTTGCTTTTCAAAGGCGTTGCGCAAGGTTTCGCAGCTCTCGTCGATGTACTCATTCTCAAGGCGCAACATGCCCTTTACCTGTGTGTCGTACACGAGCAGCAAGAGGCCAAGCAGCTGAAGAGCCAGTACCAGCGCGACAAATAGCAGCGTTTTGAGTCTTAGTGACATGGACTTTCGGGGTGGATGCCTCGCGGGCCTTGCGGGTGTTTATGCGGGTAAGTGCAAATGCCCTGTCGCCACCATTAACAGCTTTGATTTCCGCTACGAAACCAGTTGTTAGAGGAGGTTCTATACTGGATACGGTCTTTCCAACGTATAGTTTACTATACAGCCAGTCAGGCGCGCCGCAAACGTCTCAGGTGCTTATTGCCTGCCTGCTTATCCCTCGTTTGTCGAAGGGTTAGGCGTGCCTTCGATTGGATTGTACGTGCGATGCGCCAGAGACAAACTTCCCGCCTACTGCATTTGGGTGGGCGCGTTTGAATCCGCCGCCTTTGTCTTTGCTTCTTCTTCCTGCATCTCTTTGGCGGCAGCTTTGCCGTGGCTTGTCCTTTCAAGGCCGAAGAGGGGTGCTCGCGGTTGCGCTGCGAATCTTGCGCTTATTACGGGGCTGCCGCAATTGGCCACCACTTGCACGGCGCGGTCGTCCCAGAGTTCCATCATGTGGAAATCTTTCGTGCAGGTGACTTCAAGTTCCGGGAATCCGTTTTCGGCCAGCCACTTTTTTACCGGCTCAAGCCCTTGGGGCAGGGAGGCTCTGGCGGTGAATATTTTTACCTTGTAGCCCTGCTCGAGCCATTCCAGAACGCGGGCTTTCATGCCCGGGATGGGCCTTCCGACGTGTTCGAAGCCGCGCCAGTAGTCGTAGCGGGCGAGTGTGCCGTCCAGATCCACGCCTATCCACGGCGTCCCGCGCTTGGGCGCCGCCTCTTCCAGTTCCGCTTCGCGGTTTATCGGGCCTCTTGGTTCTTCCTGGCCGCTGTCGGGCCTGGGCTTGGGCGTATTCTTGTCTGTTGCGGGGCCGGGCTTTTTGCCAAGAAGCTTTTGCAGGAGGGATTTCATGACTAGGGGTAGGCTGTTCTGCCTTTATGAACCGCGGGTTTATAGCAATTCTCAAAAGTTTACCGAAATAGAAAGAGAAAGATATCCTTAAGCACAGATTACGCAGATTTTACAGATTGTAGGAGGATAGAGCGGAAATCGCGATAGATGCGTCCAAGTCGTTTACGCACTTCCATTCCCTAGGCTCTTCTTAGTATGTCGCCTACTGCCTTGCGGATGCGTTTCCAAGTCACTTCGTCGAGGAAGGCTCCCATCACTTGCACCACTTCCGAACCCAGAACCGCGCCGCACTCTCCGCACTGGCTGGGGCTAGCCCCGTTAAGCCAGGCATACAAGAAGCCTGCTATGCAAAGGTCGCCCGCTCCCGTGGTGTCGAGCACGCGCTCGATGTGGAAGGCGGGAATATGGTTCAGGCTGCCTTCGTTGACGACTATCGAGCCTTTGGCGCCCTGATTGAGTAGAACCATGGGACAGATTTCGCCGAACTTCCTAGCCTGTTCCTCGGCTGGTATATCGCCGAACATTGCGCGTGCCTCGTCCTCGTTGGCTATCACGAAGTGCACGTATTCTTTGAGGATGCCGAGAAGGTCTTCGCGCATGGACTCCACGATGCTGTAAGAGCCGAGGTCTAGACCGATTTTAGCCCCAGCCTTGCGGGCGTTTTCGAGTACCGCGTCCATGAAGGGCCTGTTGTAGATGAGGTAGCCTTCAAGATACACAAGGCGGGCGTCGAAGTCTTCAACGCTTATCTCGTCGGGGCGGATCGTGGCCGCTGCGCCGAGATTGGTCATCATTGTGCGTTGCGCATCGGGCGTAATCATGGAAAGGCAGCGCGCGCTGGCTCCTGTGCCTTTCTTAATGTGGTCAATCTTGCCACCTGCGCGGGCAAGGGCTTCGCAGTAGTAAGTGCCTGTCTCGTCGTCGCCAGTCTTGCCCAGCAGGGCGGCGTTTGCGCCAAGGCGGGCCAATGCTACCACAGTGTTCCCTGCGGAGCCGCCTGGGGCCTCTGCGAGTGCTCCGCCAAGGCCGGCCATCACTTGGGCCATGCATTTGTCGTCAACTAGCGTCATGCTGCCGCGGGCTGCACCGCTTTTGATGACGAAGTCTTCGGACACAAAGGCAAGTGTGTCCACGATAGGGCTGCCAACGCCAAGGCAATCTACTCTTTCCATCGGCAAAAACTCTGTCATGTCAGGACTTCGTTGTCGAGTGCGGGCGTGTGCGGAAAGGAGCTTCATTCTGTACTGTAAAGTAAGAAATGACAGAGTATCGCGTTATTACGTGTGCCTCTTAGCTTGCATAATGTAACGGGAGTGTTTTTTCATATACTTTTTATATTCGATGAACGAGCACGCACGCAGCAACATCAACAGTCTTTGGGGGAGTTTTCTTGCCGAGGCTTTGTCCCGTCTTGGCATAAGGCATGTCGTGCTTTCGCCCGGTTCTCGTTCCACACCCCTTGCCTGGGGCATTGCGCATTGCGCGGGGCTTGAGGCCGTTCCCGTGCTCGACGAGCGCGCGGCGGGTTTTTTTGCCCTTGGGCTTGCGCGTCAGCATGGAAGGCCGGTTGCCCTTGTCTGTACTTCGGGAAGCGCGGCCGCGAACTATCTGCCAGCTCTTGTCGAGGCCCATCACAGCGGCGTTCCGCTGATAGTTCTGACGGCGGACCGTCCGCCGGAGCTTCGCCGCTGCGCCGCAGGGCAGGCGATAGATCAGACGCGCATGTACGGGGTGTTCGCCAAGGACTATTTCGAGCTTCCTCTGCCGGAGGCGAGCGCGGGTTGTTTGCGTCAGCTAAGGCAGGTGCTGATGCAGGCTGTGAGGCTTTCAAAACTGCCCGAGCGCGGGCCAGTGCACATCAATTGTCCTTTGCGCGAGCCGCTTGCGCCGGAGCTTGGCAAGGTAATGGAGCTGGATTTCTCTCCCGAGGCTCTTCTCGAAGAGCTGGTGCCGGACAACGCCGGAGCGCCGCTGCCGGACTTTGGCTCGATACCCCTTCCACCGCGAGTGAGGCGCGGCCTTATTATCGCTGGCTCGGTAATGGCGGATTGCGACCGCGATGCGCGCTATTCTCTTTGGACTCTGGCCTCGCGCACAGGCTGGCCGATTATCTGCGACGCTCTAGGCCCCTGGCGTGCCGCGGAGGTGTCGGACACTGTTTGCAGAATCGGCGCGTACGATGAGATCCTGAAAAGCCCGTCCAGTTGCGAGGCGTTGGCGCCGGACTTTGTTTTGCAGATAGGCCCCTTGCCAACAAGCAAGGTCTTGCGCCAGTGGCTTTCTTCGATGGATACGCGGACGCTTATCGCGTCTGCCGGTTTGGAGAGCTTGGACCCGTTGCACAGGCGTTCGCGTCAGATTGTGCTTCCGCCGGAGCTTTTGCACCTTCTGCCTCTGCCCTCGGGCGAGGACTTGTCCTATTCGGAGCTTTGGAAGGAGGCCGAGGGCACCGCACGCGCCAAGTTGAACGCGGAGCTGGACTCTGCGGACGGATTGAGCGAGGAGGCCGTGGCGCGAGAGCTGTTCCGCTCTCTGCCGGCGGAGTCTCGCCTGTTTGTCGCCAACAGCATGAGCGTGCGCCATGTGGAGCGGTACGCGGAGCTTGGGCATTCGCAGTTCAGGGTGTTTTTCAGCCGCGGCGCAAACGGTATCGACGGCACCGTGGCCACGGCCATGGGCATGGCGCATGGGGGCCGCGGGTTCCTTTTGACGGGAGATCTTGCCATGCTGCACGACGCGGGGGCAATGCTTCTGGCGGGCGAGCTTAAAGGCGCGCTGACAGTTGTGCTTGTGGACAACAAGGGCGGGGGAATCTTCCGCCGCCTGCCAGTGGCGAAGCTGGAAGACGCCGCGTTCGAGCGTTTCTTTGTCACGCCCCAGAATGTGGATTTTCAGGCCCTCGCAAGCGCGTACGGCGCGGAATACTCGCTGGTGCGAAGCCTCGGGCTTTTGCGGGGCGAGCTGAAGCGCGACTGCACAAAGAAGCTGCGCATACTGCATTTGCGCATGGCCTAGCTTGGCCGGTGTGCTTCTTTTCAAGCCTCGTGCTCGTAGGGGACTTCTATCAGTTCCTGAGTGCTTGTTTCGCCCTTGCGGGTGAAGATTCTGATGTGGCGGAAACGCAGCCCCACTGTCTGGCCGGAGGCTAGATGCATTGAGTCCACTTCGCTGCGCGGTACTTCGGCCTCAAGCATCTCGCCGCTTTCAAGGTATTCCAGAGTGACACGGCCAACGCTACCCGCCGAGAATACGTGCAGTACCCGCGCTTCGAGGGTGTGCCCTTGCAGGTGTTTGCAAATCTGTATGTCGTGCGGGCGCACGTAGAGACTTGTCACGCTGCCGTCGGGCTGTACGCGGCCTCTTTTCAGGCGGTTCACGTTGCCGAGGAACTCGATTACGAAGGGGGAGGCCGGGTGGTCGTAAACTTCCTGCGGGCTGCCGGATTGTTCCACTCTGGCGTTGTTCATGACGACGACTTCGTCCGCCAGTTCTAGGGCTTCCTCCTGATCGTGTGTCACAAATACCGTTGTCAGCTTTTCCTCTTCCTGAAAGGTGCGAAGCCAGCGGCGCAGTTCCTTGCGCACCTTGGCGTCGAGCGCGCCGAATGGCTCGTCAAGAAGCAGAATCTGCGGCCTGATGGCCACGGCCCTTGCAAGGGCCACGCGCTGGCGCTGGCCGCCGGAGAGCTGGTGGGGCATCCGTTTCTCAAGTCCTTGCAGGTGCACTTTGGCGAGCAGTTCCATGACGCGGTCGCGTATGGCGTTGCTCGACGGGCGCTCGCGGCGCTTGAGAACGGTCATGCCGAAGGCGATGTTGTCGAAAACGTTCATGTTGCGGAACAGCGCGTAGTGCTGGAACACCATGCCGACGCCTCTTTCTCTTGCTGGCAGGTCCATCACGTCCCTGCCCTGAAAGAGCAGTCGGCCTTCGCCGTCGCCGTCCGGGTAGTCCAGACCGGCGAGGATGCGCAAAAGCGTGGTCTTGCCGCTGCCGCTTGGGCCGAGCAGGGCCACGAGCTGGCCGCTCTTTACTTCGAGGTTTACTTTGTCCAATGCGCAGGTGCGCCCGAAGTGTTTGCTTATGTTGATGGCTGAAAGGCTCATGACGGGGGCTTGGAAATTATGCTGCGGGTTCGTTTTCGCGGTGGCGCGTGCGTTCGGTGACGGCTTCCTTTTCCAGATGCTGGATGCGCCATTCGAGGGCCGTTTTGGCAACGAGGGTCAACAGGGCCAGCACGGCGAGCAGGCTCGCCATTGCGAACGCGGCTACAAAGTTGTACTCGTTGTATAGGATTTCGACGTGCAGGGGGACGGTGTTCGTCTCACCCCTGATATGGCCGGAAACTACGCTTACGGCGCCAAATTCGCCCATCGCTCGGGCGTTGCAGAGCAGGACTCCGTAGAGGAGCGCCCAGCGGACGTTTGGCAGGGTGATGCGGTGCAGTATCTGCCACCAGCTCGCGCCGAGCATTATCGCAGCTTGTTCCTCGTCGCGGCCCGCCGCTTCCATGGCGGGGATTATTTCGCGGGCGACGAAGGGGAATGTAACAAAGACTGTGGCGAGAACTATGCCCGGGACCGCGAATATGACTTGCAGTCCGATGGAGTTGAAGAAGCTGCCGAACCAGCCGTGCACGCCGAATACGAGGACGAGTATCAGGCCCGATACCACGGGCGATACCGAGAAGGGCAGGTCGATCAGGGTTATCAGCAGGCTCTTGCCGGGGAAGTCGTGCTTTGTGACTGCCCAGGAGGCAGCTAGGCCGAAGACGAGGTTGAGCGGCACGCTTATGCCTGCAACTAGTAGGGTAAGGTAGATTGCGTAGCGGGCATCGGGGTTGTTGAAGCTCTCAAAGAATGCGCCCCAGCCCTTGCGCAGGGCTTCCGTGAATACTGCGGCAAGGGGGACGAGCAGCAGGAGGGCAAGAAATAGCAGGGCTGTTCCACAGAGCAGGCGGCGCGCCCATTTGGGGTCCTGCATGGCGCGGGAGAAGCCCGGGCTTAACAGGCGTGGATGTACGGTTTTTGCCATTATTGCGTGGAGTTGGAAAGGGGGCTTTAGGCGCGGCTGTGGCCGGTGCGCCGGTTGCTCCATGCCTGGAGCATGTTGATTATAAAGAGCACGCTGAAGGAGAGCAGCAGCATTACTACGGCAATGGCGGTAGCGGCGTGAAAGTCGTACTGTTCCAGCTCGGTTACGATGAGCAGGGGGGCGATTTCGGTCTTCATCGGCATGTTGCCTGATATGAAGACTACGGAGCCGTATTCGCCCACTCCGCGGGCAAAGCACATGGCAAAGCCTGTCAATACCGAGGGCAGGAGAACGGGCAAAATCACGCGGCGGAAGGTCGTCAGGCGGCTTGCCCCGAGCATGGCGGAGGCTTCTTCAAGCTCGCTGTCGAGGTTCTCCAGTACCGGCTGCACCGTGCGTACGGCAAAGGGCAGGCCGACGAACATAAGGGCTATTAGTATGCCCGGGGGCGCGAAGGCGATTTTGATTCCTATGTCTGCAAGCGGTGCGCCAAGCCATCCGTTGGGCGCGTACACCGCTGTCAGGGCGATGCCGGCCACGGCGGTGGGCAGAGCGAAGGGCAGGTCTATTGCCGCGTCCACGAGTTTTCGCCCGGGGAACTGGTACCTTGCCAGAACCCATGCCACGAGCAGGCCCGCAACTGAGTTGACGAAGGCCGCGATGAGGGAGAGGCCGAAGCTGAGTTTCAGGGCGGCAAGCACGCGGGGGCGCGTGACTGCGTTCCAGAATCCCTCCAGACCCATGCCCGCCGTCTCTATGAATGCTGCGGACAGGGGCAGGAGCACGATCAGGCTAAGATACATCACCGTGTAGCCTAGAGAGATGCCAAAGCCGGGCAGTACCCTTCGCGAACTGTTGCGCTTGTTTTTGTTCATTTTTCAAATAGGCAACGCGGGCTGTATTTTGCAACCCGCGTCGCCTTTTCGGAGAGGGAGAGCTGACTTCTACTTTGTTTCGGCGGTGAATATCTGGTCGAATATGCCGCCGTCTTTGAAGTGCAGATCCTGCGTCTTGGTCCAGCCGCCGAACTTGTCGTCGATTGTCACCATGCGGACTGCGGGGAAGCGAGCCATGTCTTTCGCGTCGGCCATTTCGGGGTGACAGGGGCGGTAGAAGTGCCTCGCCGCTAGGGCCTGCGCAAAGGGCGAGTAGAGGTTTTCGAGATACTTTTGCGCCAGTGCCGCGTGGCCGTTGGTGCTTACAACACCTTCCACTATCGCAACGGGCGGTTCAGCCTTGATGCTGATTGGGGGTACGACGATGTCGAACTTGTCGTTTCCGAACTCTTTCATCGCGAGGAAGGCTTCGTTTTCCCAGGCAAGGAGCACATCGCCAATGCCGCGCTGGACAAAGGTGGTCGTCGAGCCGCGCGCTCCGCTGTCCAGAACCGGCACGTTGTGGAACATCTTGCTCATGAAGGCGTGTATTTTGTCCTCGTCGCCCTTGTATTCTTCATCCGCCCATGCCCATGCGGCCAGATAGTTCCAGCGTGCTCCGCCGCTTGTCTTGGGGTTGGGGGTGATTACTTCGATGCCGTCGCGGGCGAGGTCTCCCCAGTTTTGTATGCCCTTGGGGTTTCCTTTGCGGACCAGGAAGACGATTGTCGATGTGTAGGGGCAGCTGTTGTTGGGCAGCTTTTTTTGCCAGTCGGCGGGGATTTTGCCCGAACGTTGGGCGATGGCGTCGATGTCCGGGGACAGGGCCAGCGTCACTACGTCCGCTTCCAGTCCGTCGATGACGGCGCGGGCCTGTTTGCCGGAACCACCGTGGGATTGCTTGATGTCGAGCTTGTCCGTGCCTTCGACTTCAATCTTTTCTATGAACCACTTGTTGTATTCGGAGTAAAATTCTCGTGTGGGGTCGTAGGATACGTTCAGGAGGACTGTGCCCTTGGGGGCGTCTTCTTGTGCGTTGTCGCCTTTGCCACAGGCGCAGAGCAGGGTGCCTAGCGCGAGCGCAATTGTGCCGAGTGTTATGTATTTTTTCATTATACCGTTTTGCTTTTTTAGGAGTAGAGCAGGGAAGCGACCCGTGCGGCATTCGGCCGGGATGCCGCACGGGTCTTTTGTTGAGTCTTAGAAGTTTATCTGCATGCGCGAGGTGATGACTTGTTCGTCATCCTTGTCGGCGCCAAGGCCGCTGAATTGTGTCACTTCGTAATTCAGGCCCCAGAGCAGGTTCTGCGTGAGGTGCCACTTGAACATCGCGCCGATGGCTTCCGCCTTCTGCGCGGAGCTTGACGTGGCAAGCAGGGTGGTGGAGTCGCCTGTGAAGAGGTCTTTGTCTGCTTCGAACGCGTTGTAGCGCATTCCGACTTCAAATGCTCCCCAGCCGCCTTTGCCAAAGTCGAAGGGTTGCGCGGGTGTGACTCCGCCGAAGCTGTTCTTTTCGCCGGTGAGGACGTAGCTAGCTTCGATCGTCCAGCCTTGGTTGCGGATTTTGTGCCCGACTCCGCCGCGGGACATTTCAAGGCCCGAGGCGATGTATTCACTCAGCAGGCCGAAGGAGCCTTGATACCAGAAGAGCTGGGGGTTGATCCTGTAACGGTCCCCGTCTATGAGGGTGCCCGTCTGGATGGACAGGAAGGTGTTGCGGCCTGCGGTTTTGAAGGAGATTGCGCGGTCGGTGGCTCCGGTTAGCGATGTGTCTTCGTCGCCGTAGCTTGCGGCAAGGCCGAATGTAAGGCCCGAGAACATGGACTCTTTGTCATTGGCGAAGGGCGTGAAGCGCAGCAGGCCGCTGAATAGGAAGTCGTCGCTAAGGTTGGCGTTGTTGTTGGCTCCGTTGCTGTCGAGCGCGCCGTTGGTTATGCTTAGTCCGTAGCCAATCTGGTTGCCGTTGAGCTTGCCTTCCAGCTTCATGCCGACTTCGCGCCCGGGCGTGAGGTTGTTTGCAAGGCTGCGTTCGGAAAAGAGGATTTTCGCGTTCGAGCGGTAGTTTTCCAAGCCTTCGAGGCTCGTGAGCTTACCTACGTTGAGGAATGCCCCGCCGCCAAGGTCCATGCCCACCCATGCGTCTTCTATTATGGTGCTTCCTGCGAAGTTTGGCGATACCATCCATCTTGCGCGGCCAGCGTTGCCTTTGAAGGTGACGATTGCGCGGCGGAAGTAGAATTCGTTCTTTCCGTTGTCAGTGTCGGGGAAGAAGTGTGCGTCGGCCTGTATGCGGGCCGTGATGTTCATCGAGTACTGCTTGTCCTGCGTCGTGAGGGCTAGGCCCTTGCTGCCGAGGCTCACTTTAACCGAGTCCGGGGCTGGTTCCGCTTTGGTCGCGGCGCTTGTCGCGGCGAGGCCCTTGTCGGTTTCAGCTTTCTCCGCCGCGGCAGTCTCTCGTGCTTCGATGGCGTCGAGGCGCTGTTGAAGCAGGGCTATTTGTTCGCGAAGTAGCTGGATTTCTTCGGCGCTTGTGTCCGCACCCAGCATGGTTTGCGGTATGGCCATGGACAGTATGGCCGCAGCGGCTATGGCTGCCTTGGGAAGCAGTCTGAGTTTGTGTTCGGTCATGACAGGTTTTGTTTGTTGTTTGTCCACTCTTTGGAAAGGGACGTATGGTTTTTGCCGGGCTTACGGCGTACGCGCGTGTCGCGTTTCGGGGTGCGAACGATTCTATCGTGCGGGATTCCCGAATTACACCATATCGCGCCCTTTGAGTCGTATTTCAACGCGCAGCCCGTGTTTCCTGATACGCGTATCTATTTATATGTATGTGACTGTTGTGTTAATGCAATCTTCGCAGAGGTTACGTTATCGTAACAATCGTAACATTACCTAATGCTGCTGCCTCTACTTTTTGTTCAATAACAGTTCGGCGAGGAAGCCTTCGTCTTTGACCGCTTGTCTTATCGTGCCGTTGCCCGGGGCTTTGCCTCGTTCTTTCATGAAATAGTGTTCCACGCCGTTGCGGCGTATTTTGCGCAGGGTTACTTCGACCACGTCCGCGAGGGTGTAGCGGTCCAGAATGTTGGATATGGCGTTGCGCACGTCTATCATGAGCATTCGCAGGCCGCAGTGGTCCTCGTCCGCGCAGGAACAGGGTTCGTAAGCCGTCTGGCTTGCGCAGGCTATCGGCGCGAGCGGGCCGTCGAGCAGGCGGACCAGATCGCCCATTTTGACCGTGCGGGGGTCTTTTTTCAGGTAGTAGCCGCCGTTTTTCCCTCTTTGGGTGTCCACGTAGCCGGAGTCGCGAAGCAGAATGAGGATTTGTTCGAGAAACTTCATCGGGAGGTTGTCCGCGTAGGCCAGATCCGCCACCGACACTCGGTTGCGACCCAGCTCTTGCGCTATTCCCAGATTGATGATTGCCCGCAGCCCGTATTCGGCCTTTTTGGTCAACTTCATTATCCCACTGTAATAGTAGGATATGCGCTGTCAAGTATTCGCTTCGATAAGTGCTTATTTTTATTGGGCGGGCGAAATGTGCAAAAAATCGTCCTCATTGGCATCTTGTTTGGAACTGGTACGGGCAAAGCTAGAGGGGTGTATGCTGCTGTGCTTCATGTGTGGCTTGGGGCTGTGCCTGCGTTGTCGTTTTTCGGCTTCCGGTGCGCCGTTCGGCCGCATGTTCCGAGTTGTAGTTCATCAACCAATCATTCCAAACATGAAGGCTCTGAGTAAATGCCTCGCCGGCGGACGTACCGCCTGGCTTCTGGCTGCAATCGTGGCTGTCTGCGCAGCCGTTCCCGTCAACGCGCAGGAAGCTGGGGAGGCTGTCGCGTATCTGCCGCAGGGGACTGCGGATATACTGTGGCTGCTTCTTGCCGGTTTCCTTGTATTTTTCATGCAGGCTGGTTTCGCCATGGTCGAGACCGGTCTGACCCGTGCCAAGAACGCGTCCAACATCATGATGAAGAACCTGATGGATTTTTCCATCGGCGCCATCGCCTTTTGGGCGATCGGCTATGCTCTGATGTACGGAGGCAACGGTGGTTCCTTCCTCGGCTGGGACAAGGACTTGCTGTTCCTTGGTTCGCTGACGGACGGGCAGGATATGACAGGTAGCGCAAGCTGGTTCTTCCAGGTTGTGTTCGCCGCCACTGCTGCGACCATCGTTTCCGGTGCCATGGCAGAGCGCACGCACTTTGTGGCGTATTGCTTCTATTCGCTGCTAATTTCCGCTCTTTTGTACCCGACAACGGGACACTGGATCTGGGGTGGCGGCTGGCTTGGCAGCATGAACATGCGTGACTTTGCAGGTTCCACCGTTGTGCACTCCGTCGGCGCATGGGCGGCTTTGGCCGGCTGTATCCTGATTGGCCCGCGCAAGGGCAAGTATGGCAAGGATGGTCGCGTGAACGTGATTCCCGGCCACAACATGCCGCTTGCCGCTCTTGGCGTGTTCATCCTGTGGTTCGGCTGGTTCGGGTTCAACCCGGGTTCGACGCTAGTTCTCGTCGATGGGATTTCCCATGTCGCCATCACGACGGCTCTGGCCGCATCCGCCGGTGCAATCGGCGCCATGCTGACCACTTGGGTAAAGTTCAGAAAGCCCGATCTTTCGATGACGCTCAACGGCACGCTTGCGGGCTTAGTCGCAATCACGGCGCCTTGCGCTTCGGTTTCAACCGGTTCGGCTGTCGTTATCGGTCTTGTTGCGGGTGTTCTTGTAGTGTTCTCCTGCCTTGTCATCGAGCACAAGTTCAAGATTGACGATCCGGTTGGCGCGATAAGCGTTCACGGCGTCAACGGAGCATGGGGCACGCTTGCTGTGGGCCTTTTCGGCCAGCGTTCGATTGATATTCTCTACTGGGGCGAGGATACCGCGATTACCGACGGTGTGTTCTTCGGCGGTGGTTTCCACCAGCTCGGGGTACAGGCATTGGGCGTCGTCTCGGTGTTTGCCTTCGTGGCCGTAGTGGCGTTTGCCATGTTTGCCCTTCTTAAATACACGGTCCGCCTGCGCGTAAGCGAGGAGGAGGAAGCTCTCGGTCTGGACCTGTCCGAGCACGGTAACGAGGCTTACCCGGACTTCTTGTCCGAGTCCGAACACGCCAAATAACGCCAATTTACCAAGGGAGACTATCTAAATGAAAATGATCATAGCCATTATCAAACCCTTCAAGCTGGAAGAGGTTAAGGAGGCGTTGGCGGAAATTGGCGTCGAGGGCATGACTGTTACCGAGGTCAAGGGCTTCGGGCGACAGAAGGGCCATACCGAGATTTATCGCGGTAGCGAGTACACTGTCGATTTCCTGCCCAAGGTGAAAATCGACATCGCTGTTCGTGACGAGCTTGTTGCCAAGGCTTGCGCTTCGATTGCCGAGGCTGCCAAGACGGGCAAGATTGGCGACGGAAAGATATTCGTCCTGCCTGTCGAGGAAGCTATCCGAATCCGCACGGGCGAGGAGGGAGACGAGGTTCTCTAACCGGGCGCGACGTAATGCCGCCTCTCATATACTCTGTATCGTACCTGTAATCATGTGAAGCAAAGGGCCGGACCGCATAACGCAGTCCGGCCCTTTTTGCTCTAAGGCGAGGATTTGGGTTAGGATTTCTTGCTTTCCCACGGGAGGTCGAAATCGGCGTCTGAAAGGGTTATGGAGTCCTTTTGTATGATCTGTATGCCGGCGGCGACGGACATGTCTGGAATGGCCATGCGAAGAATATAGCAGTCTTCAGTTTCTCCAACTATTACGCCCCTAAATTTCATTATGGGGGAATACTGCTCATTGCACCAAGCCAAGCCGCTATATGTCTCTACTTTGCGCGTGCCTGTTAATTCGCCGTTGATGTCCATGACAAGTGCAGTGCAGGCGCGGTGGATTGCTGTTTTGATGGCTATTGGCAGATCTTCTCCCTTGCCCCAGCTCACTTCGTTGAAGTTTTGGGGCGCTTGAGCAAAGTAATGGACACTCCAGAGTGCTCCTTTGCTGTTTTTTAGCTCAACCTCCAGGGCTAGAAACGGGTGGATCACGCATGTGCCATCATAGTCCATGAGGACATACGGACTAATGGTGAGAGTGCTCTTGGTTTTCTCTGAGGGGTCTAGCAGGATTTTTGAACATGGATGTTCTGCCGCCGCTTGCTCAAAAATGCTTCTTGTTTGTTCGACGAGATCTAACTGAACTTCTTTTGCTTCTGCGCCAAAGCGCTTTTCTCCGCTGCTTCTGTTGATCTGATCTGTGACTAGGACTCCGACCAGCCCAAACATGCTTCCGACCTGTTCTCCTCTCTGGTGGCCGCTGAATACCATTCTGGCGTCTTCGTTGTAATAGATGCCGGGAGGGAATGAGGACATCCATGACGGGTGCTCATCTGTTATCTCTGTTTTTGCTTGGGGAGCGTCTGCGGGGTATGGGGCCGATTTATTATAAGTAGCGCAGCCGCTGAGGATGCCGCAGATGCCTAATAGTGATAGCAGAGTTTTAGGGTAAGACTTGTGTTTCATGTGTACAGGGTAATAGCGCGTTGTCGATTGTGGTTTCCGCTAATGCGCGGGGTTTTACGCGATTATGAGGCGTGTTTGGGTTGGTTTGGGGTGTTTATGCCAGGGGAGTGCCCAAGGGCATGTATCAGTTAGGTTGTGCTAACTTTTATTATGGTGTCAACGCCTGTGATTTGCGATTCGTCGTTAAGGGTGGCTCTGCTGCTTCGCGGCCTTGCCTTTGGGGCTTGGATAGGTAAATATCGTCGGCCTGATGGGAAGCGTCTTTGGAACACTGTTTCGCGTATCAACCTGGGGCGAAAGCCACGGACTGTCTGTGGGCGTAGTCGTGGACGGCTGCCCCGCGCGTTTGCCCCTGTCCGTGGAGGACATTCAGAAGGAACTAGATCGCCGCCGCCCGGGTCAGAGCGACATCGTCACCCCGCGCAAAGAGGCCGATAAGGTGGAAATCCTCTCGGGCGTATACAATGGAATGACGCTCGGTACCCCCATCGCGATGGAGGTGCGCAACACCGACCATCGCCCCTCGGCCTACGACAACGTGCGCGACGTGTTCCGTCCCTCGCACGCTGACTATACATACACGGCAAAATATGGCATCCGCGCCGTGGAGGGCGGGGGACGTTCAAGCGCGCGGGAGACTATCGCCCGCGTTGCAGCCGGAGCAATTGCGCGCAAGGTGCTGGCCGCGGTGGCGGGAGTGCGAATCGTGGCCTACGTCGAGCGCGTGCACGATATTGCCATGCCGGAGCTGGAGAGTGCCCCGGCCGAGGCGGACATCGAGGCGACAGCCGTTCGCTGCCCGCACGCAGAGACTGCCGCCCGCATGATTGAGCGCATCAAACAGGTGCGTAGCGAGGGCGACAGCGTCGGCGGGATTGTGCGTTGCCACCTGCAAAACGTCCCCGTGGGCCTTGGCGAGCCGGTGTTCGACAGGCTGGAGGCGGATCTGGCCAAGGCAATGCTTTCGATTCCGGCCTCGAAGGGCTTTGAGTTTGGCAGCGGCTTTGCAGGGACTTACCTCAAGGGCAGCGAGCACAACGACGTATTTATTAGCCGCGATGGGCAGATACACACCGCGACGAACCGTTCAGGCGGCGTCCAAGGTGGCATATCCAACGGCGAGGAAATCGTCTTCCGGGTGGGATTCAAGCCCACCGCGACCATTATTCAGAATCAACAAACTGTTGATGCTCAAGGTAATGCGACCGAGCTTCTCGCCAAGGGTAGGCACGATCCCTGCGTCTTGCCGAGGGCTGTGCCGATTGTGGAAAGCATGGCCGCACTTGTGCTTGTTGAGCATCTTATGAGGCAGAAGGCGCAGAGCGGTTTGATGTAATTCGTTGGCGGGCACGTGTTTGCGCTGCGTTCCGATCCGCGCCTGTGCAGGGCGATGTGATTATGTATTCAGATGGATCGGGGGCGTTTTAGGTGGCGATCGGGTGAATAATGTCACGAATGGTGGGCGACTTGAAGGCAATATTCGAGAAAGCCTGACTCGTAAACGGTTAAAAACCAAGCCCTTAGGCTTAGTGTGAATAACTTATGCGAAATAGGTGTTGAAGGATTCCATCAGAATGCTTGTATCTGCGGCTTCTCCGGCGACGGAGCTTGTTCTCTGAAAGAAACGGACAGATTAACAAATCTTCAAAAAGTTACGAAAAAGTGTTGACGAGCGAATCTAATTCGTTGATTGTCAATCACATCGAAACGAAGCGAGCGGCTTGAGTCGCCAAGCAAACTTTCGATTTTGTTCTTTCCGGATTTTTTGAAAAGCAAGGCGTTTTGATATGATTGGAACGCTGAGCCGCTTTCGGTTCTCTCACTCTTTGGTGAGTTGAAAAGAAAGTTCAAAAAATGCTTGTGTTGGGTGTTGGATTTGATTTTATCCGGTGTCTTTCGCAAGTGAGGCCCTTCGGGGGTTTAGTTCTTTAACAGATTTGATATGCAAGTGTTTGAGCGCTGGTTAAGTTGCCTTTCGGGGTGGCTTGCTTTTATTGGCGCG
>JAFGLA010000018.1 GCA_016928295.1 Opitutales bacterium | reverse complement strand
TATTCGCCGTCGGCGGAGAAACTGACGCAGTCCGGGTGGTAGCCGACGTCAAAACTGTTGATAATCGCTCCCGTAGTCGTGTTGAAGAGGGCGACTTTGCCCACGGCCCCCGTGTCGTTGCTACCGATGAGAGCTGCGGCTGCGAAGCCTCGCCCGAGGGGGTCCACCGCCACGCTGCTGACGTTGGCCACGGCGTTGCCCGTTTCAAAGACATCCGCGAAGCTGATTAGCAGGCTGCGCTGCACACTGGTCGTGGTGGATATGTCGATTGCTTCCACGCCCGTGTCGGCAGTGGCAAAGAGCAGACCCGTTGCGCTGTCCCAGGACAGTATTTCCGCGCTTACCGCCGGATAGGATGATATCAGGCTCATTGAGCCTGCCGCTTGGGGCGGATTGCTTTCGCTGTAAGCAGAGCCGCTTTGAGCCGTTGATATGCAGGGGAGCGCCAGAGAGAAGGCAAAAGAAGCCAGAGAGGCTAGTCTGTAATGCATGAGCGTGGTGTATTGGGTTTTGGTGAAGCGTTCATAATCCCCATCCACTGTGACGCCACGCGGGAGAGTTTGGGAAAATCCCGTTACAAATGATACTTCAATGCGAGCAATTCAACACAGTCAGGCTCATCTTCTCTCTTCGCATTCATCAAAATGAGAAAGGCATTGAAAGCGGCGCTGGCATCGCTTATAACGTTTTGCACAGTCCCCGAAAAATGTGACGTGGGACAGCACTTCCGCTTTGCCTAAACAAACCAGACTCAACTAGATGCCTAATTACCCTCGTACCGGCTCCAACCGTGGAGGTCCCGCCAATTATATCCGCAAGAACGATCGCATCCGTGCAAGAGAGATGCGCGTAATCGACCCCGATGGCAAACAGCTCGGCGTGATGGACAGGGACCAGGCCCTGATGGCCGCAAAGCAGTATGGCTTGGATCTTGTAGAAATCTCCGCGACGGCAAAGCCGCCTGTCTGCCGCATACTCGACTTTGGCAAGTACATGTACGAACTGTCCAAGAAGAGTAAGGAAAAGAGCGCCAGCAGCAGCTCCAAGATCAAGGAGGTCAAGTTCCGCGTTCGCACTGATACGCACGACTACATGACCAAGATTCGCCGTGGCGAGGAGTTCCTCTTCAAGGGCAACAAGCTCAAGATGACGCTCATGTATCGTGGACGCGAGAACGAGCACAAGGAACTCGGTCTGGAACTGTTGCAGCGCGCCATCGCAGACCTTGCCCACGTTGGCAGCGCGGACTCACCGCCACGCATCTCGGGCCGTATCGCCAGTCTTTCCATGTCGCCCCTGCCTCAGGCAAAGCGCAAGCTGAAATACAACGAGGCCGACATCGCCGATCGCGAGGATTCGCCGGACGATTCCGAAGAGCGCGACGAGGAGTAGGGAGTAGTTGGGAATGCAGATGAGACCGCTTTAATAAATGGGTCTTTTGCGCTGACAATTCCCCAACACTCTTCACCGATATTTCGCAAGAGCCTGTCCTGCAATCGAATGCGGGGCAGGCTCTTTCCTTTTCAGGCTGATCGTGACGTTCGTCGTGCGCCTTTTTTTGCTCCCGTGAACAGAAACGTATTCCCAACGGCTTGACTGTCCTGTTAGTGTATTTGCAGGCGGATCGGGCCAGGCCGGTTGCGCTTTTTTTCAATACTCACTTTTGCCAGCCGCCCCGATATGACCCACATTCGCTGGAACCTTCTGTTTCTCGCCTTTTGCGCTGTCTTGTGCAACAGGCCCCTTTTGGCGGCTACTCCCGCACAGGATCAGTATTATTCGCTGAGCAAGGTCGCGACCCAGCTCGGGATGAAGGCGGCAAGGAGCGTAGTGGGGGACAAGCTGCAAATCACCCTTTCAAGCCAGTGGAGCAATGTCGTCCTGCGCGAAAGTCAGCGCAGTTGCACGATAAACGACATCACCGTTCACCTGTCCAAAGCTGTAATCAAAAGGCACGGAACGCTGTATCTTTCTGAGAGCGACTACAACAAGACCATCATCCCATTGCTCTTGCCGCAAAAGCTCAGTCCGCCAAAGGGCTGCAAGCGAATCGTTCTGGACCCCGGGCACGGGGGCAAGGACAACGGGGCGGAGAACAAGAGCCTGAAGCTCAAAGAGAAGCATCTCGCGCTAAGTCTTGCCCAGTCCTTGAAGGGCATTCTGGAGCAGCGCGGTTACACGGTCTATCTCACGCGTAGTAACGACACTTTCATCGAGCTGGACGATCGCCCGAAAAATGCAGGCGCGTGGAACGCGGATCTGTTCATCAGCCTGCACTTCAATGCCAGCGCGACAACGAGCGTGCGCGGGGCGGAAACGTACATTCTCCCGCCCGCAGGTCACGTATCCACTTCCGGCTCTTCCTATAACGGCAATGCATCCCTTAGCGGCAACCGCTGGGACGAATGGAACATGCTGCTCGGTTACTACGTGCAGAAGCAGCTCGTGCAAAGCCTGCCAGCTTCGGACAGGGGCCTCAAGCGTGCCCGTTTCGCCGTTCTCCGTACGCTGAACTGTCCGGGCATACTTGTGGAAGGCGGTTTTGTGAGTAACAATTCTGAAGGGGCAAACATCGGCAGTGCGGCATACAGAAAGAAAATGGCCATCGCCATCGCCGACGCCGTGGATTCATATTCGCGCACTTTCGAGCGAGTAAAAAACGGCAAGTAAGGCATTTTCACTCGGTCAGGCAAAGCACATGATTCGTTTATCCTCAAGACAGTTTCTGGCCATGTTGGCCATCGCATTGCCGTTCGCCACAAATTGCTCCGCGCAGCCAGCTCTCGTGACGCCGCCGCGAATCAACGCTTTTTCCAAGGTTCCGCAGGCGGTATCGCCAGCGTCTGTTCTCATTCTGGCCAACTCGAACGAGTCGCAGTCCGTGGAGCTTGCCCGTTACTACGCGCGCAAACGAGGCATTCCGCTGGATAACATCGTGGCGTTGCCCATGAGCGCGAAAGAGACCGTTGCCTGGGACGAGTTTGTTGGCAGCATCTGGAACCCTCTCCACGCATGGATGTTGGAAAACAAGTGGATCAACGAGGGTCTTGCCGAGAAGGACGTTCAGGGGCGCGAGCACGGTCTTATGATAGGGCATCGCGTTGGCTGGCTTGTCATCTGTCAGGGCGTGCCGCTAAGAATTTCTGAAAACCCGGCCCTTCATACGCCGGAGCTTGGAGAGCAGTTCATGCTCGCACTCGGTGCCAAGCCCGGGACAAAGGCTGATGCGGTGAGTCCGCTCCTAAAGCACAGCTTTGCAAGTGTGGACAGCGAGCTGGCGGCCATGCCTGCGCGTAACAATCCCGTGTACGGCTTTGTGCCCAACCCGCTTTTCAGGCGCGAAAACCCCGGGCCGATGGAGCTTTCCGGCATCATCCGCACTGCCCGCCTTGGCGGGACAAGCTATCTGGCTGCTCAACGGCTGGTGGACAGCGCCATCGAGGGCGAAAAGCGCGGTCTTGACGGGCGCGTGTACATCGACAAAGGCGGCCCGTTCCCGCAGGCCGAACAGTGGCTGGACCGTATCGCGGCGTCATATTCGGCGGCGGGCTGGGATGTGGAGCTTGACGAGGCCAAGGCCACATTCAGGGCCGATTCCCGCTTTGACGCGCCAGCCTTGTACTTTGGCTGGTATGTGCAGTTCGTTGACGGGCCGTTCGTGGAGCCCGGCATGCACTTTCCCGCTGGGGCCATCGCCATGCACCTACACAGCTTTTCCGCCAGCAGTCTTGCAGACGAAAAACGCTGGAGCGCGGCGCTTGTAGACAGGGGTGCCGCTGGCACGATTGGCAACGTATTTGAACCCACGCTCACCCTTACGCACGACTTTGACGTGATAGCACAGGCCATCCTCGCAGGCTGGAGCTTTGGCGACGCCGCGTGGTGCTCCATGCCCGCGCTAAGCTGGCAGGGCATCATTCTTGGCGACCCCCTGTACAGGCCCCTCGCGCCGCGTGAGAAGACGGATGAAAACTCGCCGCGCATGGGCACTCTGGACCAGTACGCGGACATTCGCGCCATCATGCGCCTTGAAAAAGATGGTAGGGTCGACGAAGCGCTAGCTCTTGCGCAGAGCTGCTATTCAAAGAGGCCAGGCTACGCCATTGCGCTAAAACTTGCGCAAATGCAGCACGCTCTGGGCAACGACGGCGGGGCGGAAATGACGCTCGGCTTCATGGCGAGGATGCGCGGCATGGACTGCGACCAGCGCAACCTTGCCCTTCAGTCCGCAAGGCTTCTCTCAGGTTTTGGCAGCAAGACTGCGGACGCTCTTGCGATGGAGATTCTCGGCAAGTTGCGGGAAATGGATACAGGCAAGGATTTTGCCGAGGCTGTGCGTGCCGCCGGTTACGACATCGTGAAACGCTCCGGAAGCGCGGCGGAGCTACTTGAATGGAGCAAGGCGGCTGCTCGGTAGAAGCGCGTCACTCTGCGGCTTCTTCAGCTCCCTTGTTGCGGTTTAGAATCATGCCCCCTGCAAGTGTCGTGTTGTCGAAGGGGTCCACAATAATCACGCTGCCCGTTATGCGGTTGCGCGAATAGGGGTCGTGCAGAAGGGGCTTTGCTGTGCGCAGTACGGCTCGTCCAATCTCGTTCAGCCCCAGTTCGTTCGTTCCCTCGACTTTGTGCAATGTGTTTACATCCACCTTGTAGCGCAGCTCCCGCACGAGCGCTTGCATGTCGCTGCCGCAGTGGCGCAGTATCAGCTTGTCCCCGCTGCGTATGGGCCTGTCCTGACTGAATACGCAGAGCATCAGGTCGATGTCCTGCGAAACCTCCGGCCTGTTGCCGGACTTGGCCAGCATGTCGCCGCGGGAAATGTCTATATCGTCTGCCAGAGTCACGACGACCGACTGGGGCGGAAAGGCCGCGTCGAGCTTCTTGTTTCCGCTGTAAATGTCCACGATGCGGCTTTTCAGGCCGCAGGGCAGGGCGACTATTTCGTCCCCGGGCCTGAACACTCCACCGGCAATCTGTCCTGCATAGCCGCGGAAATCGTGCCAGCGTTCCTCCTGCGGGCGGATCACCGTCTGTACTGGCAGGCGTGCGTCAATCATATTGCGGTCGCCGCCTACGAAGGTGTTTTCCAGTATGTAGAGCAGAGTGCTGCCTTCATACCAAGGCATGTTTGCCGAGCGGTTGACCACGTTGTCGCCGTTTAGCGCACTTATCGGAACAAAGGAGATGTTCGCAATTTCCAGCCTTGAAGCAAACTCGCGAAACTCTGCGCAGACTTCCTCGAAGCGTTCGAGCGAGTAGTCCACCAGATCCATCTTGTTTACGCAGAGTACGAAGCTCCGTATGCCAAGAAGGGAGCTGATGAAGGCGTGGCGCCGCGTCTGTTCCTGCACTCCGTGGCGGGCGTCCACCAGCAGCAGGGCGAGGTTGGCCGTCGAAGCGCCTGTCACCATGTTGCGCGTGTATTGGACGTGGCCGGGCGTGTCCGCTATGATGAACTTGCGCCTCGGGGTGGCAAAGTAGCGGTAGGCTACGTCGATAGTTATACCCTGTTCGCGCTCCGCCTTCAGTCCGTCTGTCAAAAGGGAAAGGTCCACATGCTCGCGTCCTTTTAGTAGGCTGGCCCTTTCAAGAGCCGAGAGCTGGTCTTCAAAAACGGCTTTGCAGTCGTAGAGCAGGCGGCCGATTAGGGTGGATTTTCCGTCGTCAACACTACCGGCGGTAGTGAAGCGGAGAAGACCCATGTCGTGAGAAATTGTGTTAGGCATCGCTGGCTTGGCGGAGCGTTTGCTGGCACTCCAATTATAAAGTTACTGAGCTTTATCGGGGCTTTCTTCAAGCATCGAGGCACCGGGGATGTCCAGACGGTAGCTCTTGCCGCTGTCCCTTTGGATAAAGAACGGGAAGCTGGTCTTGTCAGTTTCAAGGACTCCGTATTTCTCTGTCCAGAATGTGACTTTGCCCCCGGGCGTACTATCCATTATGTGCAGGCTGCCAATGGCCGGATGGTAGGCGTAGTAACAGTCGTAGCCTGTAAACCACGGCAGATACACGGACTCCAGAAACCCTTCGGCAAGGGCGGCGTCGAAGCCGATTCGTTTGTCAAACACGATTCGATCTCCGCGCATTTGGAGCAGGTCAGCATTGCATTCCACAGTGTCTGGCAGTTCGTCGCCGTAAGTGTCTTTGATTATGAAAACCGTGCCGACGGCGTCTGCCCGCGTTATGATTACTTCTGAAGGCAGGCGGCTGTAAACGGCAGTTTCATCGGCACGAAACAGCCATGTGAAGCCAGCCTGCGGGCGGATGAAGTCCGCGTGAGCGATGTCGGGCACAAAGCTGTGCGCCACTTCTTCGTTCGGGCGTATTCGCAGGTAGCTGCCTGTTATCAGGCGAACTTTCATGCGTCCTTCGTGGTAATAGGACGCGGGTTTTTCCAAATGCAAGGGGCCGAACGCTAGTAAAGGCGGAAGGATGACTGTTGGAAACAGGCCTATCGCTGCCACCGCGGCCATGTGCCATTCACGCTTCTCGCATCGGGGCGCGCGGCTTCGGATGCGCTCGGGCAGGCCTGCGTTTATGAACCGTTCAATCGCTGCTAACCCTATGAATGTGCCCAGAAACTGGAGAGGCATTGTGGCCGTGTAGGGTCGTATTCCGGCGTCCCACGGCGGCACGAATGGGATGGACAGGAGGATTCCAAGCTGGGAAAAGAGAACGAGGCGGTGGGTTCCGTCCCTGAATCTTATAAGACAGGTAATAAAGCCTGCGCCAAGGAGCAGCGTCATGGCCTTGGTCAGTGTGTGGGACTTCTGGAAGGCGAAGGCTACATCTTCGGCGAAGAAGAAACGGATGGCCTTCCATGAGCTTGTGAAAAAGCTGGCTGGTTTGTTGCGCAGTACTTCGAGAACGCTGTCTTTGGCCTCTGCTGCGCTCTTTGTCGCAATGGATGCGTTCCAGCTTGTCCCGTTTAGCATTCCGTTCATGTGATGCCAGAAGTCCATGCTCATGGGCACGGCGCTGGGTTCGCAGAGCAGCTTGGTCAGCAGGGCGTTAAGCAGCAGGGCGGAGACTGAGGCCAGCGCCGCCAGGGCAAGAGTGCTTGCACGTTGTTTCCAGCTTTCGCCAAGGCTCGCTATGGCAATGCCTGCAAGGGGTATTACGAGCATGGCCCCCGGCCGCGCCGCAAGGGCAAGGGACAGTATGAACAGACCGAACACGGCCCATGCCAGACGCTTTTCACGCACTCCGTGCAGCATCATGCCCGTGCCGAGCAGAGCGAACGACAGGGCAAGCGTTTCGCTTGCGAAGGTGCAGAGCGAGTTTGTCATCAGCACCATCGAAAGGCACATGAAGGCGGCAGCCGCTATCGTGCCCATACTGCGGCGCAGTTCCTGCGTGGCGCAGCTTATGGACAGCGCTGCAAGCAGACCCGCCATCATGTGCGTCAGGATTAGGTCGCGCCCCGAGATGAAAAGCAGCGATGCGAAAAACGAGTGCGAAAGGGTGTGTGCCGCGGCCCAGTGGCTGAATTGTCCGCCTGCGGCCAGATTTGCGGCTTCGGAGCAGTAACCCGCGCTGTCGCCTATCGGGATCAGGATTTTGATGTTGCAGAGCGTGTCCAGTCCGCTCGAAAGGTTGAGCGACATTACGCAGGAGAGCCAGATTATGCCTATCGCGTGCAGGCTTTTTACCGAGTCGGGCCTTCGCCAAAGAAGCACAGCCGCTGCGAGTGAAGCCAATGCTGCCGCACCGTTCCGCCCCGGGAAATTGAGCAGCGGCGCCATAAAGCCGGCGTGTGGGAAGACAAGGAGCCAAACAAGGCAGAGTAAGGGGAGAAACACTGCCGGATGCGATGAGTATTTTTTTATTAATTCTAGCGGGCGCACTGTATGAATAATGGGGATGGGCGGCTATCGTGGGGGTATGATTCGGCAGTGTTATAGAATGGGGAGCCGCCTTTTAGATCCGTCTATTTGCAGATGCTCCTTAGAAATATCCTTCTTTTTTTCGGTCTTCCATTGCGGAGTCGCTTCTGCGGTCGTCGGCTCTTCCTCCGCGCTCCGTCACTCTTGCAATGGCAGTTTCGGCGATAATCTCGCTTAGGGCCGTGGCGCGGCTTTCCACGGCTCCGGTAATTGGCGCGTCGCCCATGGTGCGGAAGCGCACGCTGCGGCGAGTGACCGTTTCGCCCTCGCGCGGGATAACGTGTTCGCAGACTGCGAGCAGGGTTCCGTTGCGCTCGATAACATCGCGCTCGTGAGCGTAGTAAAGGCATGGCAGCTCTATGCCTTCGCGCCGTATGTATTGCCAGATGTCCAGCTCCGTCCAGTTGGAGAGCGGGAACACGCGGAAGTGTTCTCCCGGGTTCATGCGCCCGTTGAACAAGGTCCAAAGTTCGGGACGCTGGTTCTTGGGATCCCACTGGCCGAATTCGTCGCGGTGGGAGAAAAAGCGTTCCTTGGCACGGGCTTTTTCTTCGTCGCGGCGCGCTCCGCCCATTGCGGCGTCGAAGGCCCACTGGCTGAGCGCGTCGAGGAGCGTCGTGGTCTGAAGGCGGTTGCGGCTTGCGTTGGCGCCTGTTTCCTCGCGAACGCGGCCCTTGTCGATGGAGTCCTGCACGCTGGCAACTATGAGCTTTGCGCCAATGCGTTCTGCCAGCGCGTCGCGGTAGTCGAGCGTCTCTGGAAAGTTGTGCCCCGTGTCCACGTGCATGAGCGGGAAGGGCAGCTTGGCAGGCCAGAACGCCTTGCATGCAAGATGGGTGAGTACGATGGAGTCCTTGCCGCCTGAAAAAAGCAGCACGGGATTGCGAAACTGGGCCACGCATTCGCGGATGACGAACATCGCTTCCGCTTCGAGCATGTCAAGATGGCTGACGCTGTAACTGGGCATCGGTTATCGTGGTATCGAACGACGCCGTACATCTTGACGTTCGATTACCGCCAATGCAAACGCTCAAGACAGGCGTTTCGTTTCAGCCGATGATAGGGGCGCGGCAAGGTTGCGCATTCCTAGTTGAAGCTCTGCACGAGGCTTCGCACTACCAAGGTCCAGCCATCCACAAGGACGAAGAGCAGCAGCTTGAAGGGCAGGGATATAACCGTCGGTGGCATCATCATCATGCCCATGCTCATCAGGGTGCTCGCAACGATGAAGTCGATAATCAGGAATGGGACGAAAATGAGGAAGCCCATTTCAAAGGCGCGGCGCAGTTCGCTGATTACAAACGAGGGGATTACTACGCGCATGGGCAGCTCTCTGACCGATGTAGGCCCCATGTTCGCAAGCTCAAGAAAGAACTCCAAGTCGTTCGCGTCGGTCTGGCGGAGCATGAACTGCCTCATGTGGCCGGAGGCGAGGTCCAGAGCTTCTTTCGAGGTAATCGTTTCCTGCTGATATGGCGTGATGGCTTCGTCGTAGATTTTGTTCCAGGTCGGCCCCATTACAAAAAAAGTCAGAAAGAGCGATATGCCCACGATTATCTGGCTGGACGGAACTCCGGTCGTTCCAAGTGCCTTGCCCACAAAGCCCAGCACTATGACGATGCGCGTAAAGCAGGTCATCAGCATGATGATGCTTGGCGCAAGCGTCAGCAGCGTCATGAAAATGAGCAGCTGTATGGCCGTGGAGTAGTCGTCGCCGCCGCCGTCGAAGGACACGTTCAGCGAAGGGCCTGCCGCCTGCGCGGCGAGGAACTGCGGCGCCATGAGCAGCAGCAGAGGCAGTGCGTAACGCAGAGTTGTGCGCAAAAGTCTCATCGTTTTGACGGGTCGTCCCTGTCGTGTTCCTGCCTGTTGAGGCTTTCGTTGATGCGCGTAATCAGGTTGTTGAAAGGAAGGCTCTTGTCTTCGCTCTCGCCGGTGGGTTCTACTTTTGGCGTCGTTGGAGCGCTCTTGCGTTCAAAAGGGATGGAAAAGTCTTCCGGCTCAAGCTCCGTCAGGTTCGTGATAAAGCCCGGGCCTATACCAAGGAGCAGCCTTTTGCCCTCCACCTGCACCACGGCCAGATGCTGGCCTTTGCCAAGCGGGCGCATACGGCAGATTTCAATCGCTCCGCTGGAGCGTTGGGCAAGGTTGCCGGAGAGGCCGTGCCTTAACTTGCGCATGTAGAAATAACCGCCAAGAGCCACTACTGCCGTAATGGCGAGAAGGGCCGGTCCGCGCAGGGCTGGTTCGGGCTTTGTCACCTGCGTCTGTTCGGTCGCGTCTGTGGGGCTTGGGTCCTGACCGAGAATGAGGTCGGAGTCCGCATCCAGCGCAAAGAGGCTGGTGCAGCAAAGCGTCAGCAGCGAGGCGGCGAGTATGGCTTTGAGCCGCGTGGAAGTCCTAGCCATGATCGTTGCCGACCAGCTCGGTGATTTTGATGCCGAAGTTGTCCTCCACGACTACGACTTCGCCGTAGGCGATGAGGCGTCCGTTCACGTAAAGGCCGACTGGGTCTTTGGCGTGTTGCTTCAGTTGCAGGACCGAGCCGGGCGTAAGCTCGAAAATCTCCCTCATTGGAAGCTCGCACGAGCCTAGCTGAACGGTCACTTGCACGCGAACGTCGAGCACTACATCCAGATTCTTGGAATCAAGCACGCTCATCTCTGTTTCTTCTCCTTGGTTTTGGCTTCGTTGCGCAAAGTTTCGGTCAGCTTAACAACAACGTGCTCGTCCTCAATGCCGATTTCGCCCTTGAAGCGTTCCGTGTCCGCGAGGCAGACCACGGTGTCGTCCATGATGTTGGTGGGTAGAACAATGAGATCTCCCGGGCGTAGGGCAAGGACATCGCGCACTGTGCTTTCAAAGGCTTTCCACTCCGCGCGGACGGGTACGCTGATCTCGTTGTAAACGGGCATCCAGCGCGGGTCCTGCTTGTCGTTGTTGTTGCTGTTAAATCGTTTGGAGTTTTCCTGCATCTTGCGGATGACAGGCTCGATGGTGTAGTAGGGGACTGCTATCTGCATCGATTCGGAGCAGTCGCCAATCGTGGCTTCCATCGTCAGTACGAGCATGATGGCGTCGTGCGGACTGGTTTGCAGGAAGCGGCCATTGTTCTCCCGCCCGATGAGGGACGCGTTAAGTTCGCGCGTGTCTTCCCACTGGCGGCACCATTCTTCGAGAACCAGATAAATAACGTCTTCTACGAGCGCAATTTCTATGTCCGTCAGGTAGCGTTCGTCGCGTATAGAGTGTCCCTTGCCGCCAAGCAGTCGGTCCACAATCGTCATCGCGAGGCGGGGGTTCATGTCCAGAATGCCCACGCCGGAAAGTTGTTCCACCCTGAAGAGCGCAATGTGCGTCGGGTTGGGGATGGATTCTGTAAAACGCTTGTAGGGGACGGTGTACAACTGGCTCATCTTCAGCCCGAAGTCCATACGCAGAAACAGTGACAGGCGGGCGGCCAGATAGTGGATGAAGGTCTCGTGGCGGATGCGGACCTGACGCAGTTCGTTTTCTGTGAGGAATACGGGGTTGCGGAAGTCGTACGTCTCGATGTGAATCTTCTCGTTCGGATCGATTCGACGCCCGTCGTAGGAGTATATGACGTCCTGCGGCGCAGTCATGGCTTCTGCCATGAGGGCGTCGATGTCGCTCTGACTGAGAATCTCGTTCAGATCGTTTTCGTTGGGATCGTCCGACATGTCTTGTTTCCTCTACGTGCCTTGGCGAATGGGTGAAGGGGTGCTTTTCTTCCCTTTACTTACGCAAGCATTGGTTCAGCAGTTACTGTACCACGAATTCAGAGAAATACAGGTTCTCGACAGCGTTGCTGCGGATGGCCTGCCCGATGGCGTTTATGATGCTGTTGCGGACGATGTTCTTGATGCCCGGCTCTTCCATGTCCTGAATGGTCAAATCGGACAATACGGCCAGTGTCGCGTCGCGAATCTTTGCCTCGTTTTCCTTCATCAGCTCTCCGAAAGTCGTTCCTTTGCCTTCCAGCAGGAAGCTCACCTTAATATAGCGGGAGCGCATTGCGCCCGAGAGGTTGGCCACGACGTCCTTGACTTCGTATGTGCTGGCCGGACCTTCGGCTTCCGCACTTTCACCGTGACCGCCTTTTTCTTCAGTATGTGCACCGGCTTTGGCGGATTCAGCGATGGCGACTTCTCCGCCATTGGCCGAGGCGAGTTTTTCAAGGCTGGGCATCATGTAGAACTCCCACATCAAGGTCATCACAAGTGGAATGAGTATCACTGTGATTATTGCGGGCAAAATGCCGCTCTTGCCTCCGCCAGCTCCGATTGCTTTCGGTGAAGGTAGATCTTCTACTGCGTCAGGTTCTTTTGCCATGGCTTGTAAGCTTGCTTGATTGTGTCCGGGTTATGGCGCGGTGTTTACTTCTTCAGTTGTATCGCCTGCTGGAGAAGTTCGTCTGTTGTTGTAATGATTCGTGAGCCTGCCTGAAAACCGCGCTGTGTGGTAATCATATTAGCCAGTTCTTCGGTAAGGTCCACATTGGACTGCTCAAGATATTGCGACATCACCGTGGCGACGCTGTCGTTGGAGGGCAGAAAGTCCGTGCGGGTGCCCGCGCTTTCCGTCTGCATGTAAAGGTTTGAACCGGCCTTGAGCAGAGATGTAGGTTCGCGGAATGTGCTAAGCTGTAACTGTCCGCCGTCGATCGCCGTTCCGTCGGAGAAATACAGGCTAAGCTGGCCGGTCGTGGGGCTGAAGCTCCAGCTTGTGATGTTTTCCGCGTTGCCGCTTGTCGGGTTTGTAGCCGTCTCGGGTATGTAGATATTGTTGCCGTCAAGGGTTCCAAGGCCCTGTACCCGGTAGCCCTCGTTCGTTACCAGATATCCGTCCCCGTCGCGCTTGAAGTTACCTGCGCGGGTGAAGTATTCGTTGCCGGTAGTTGCATCCACTACGCGGAAAAAGCCATCGCCGTCGATTGCAACATTGTTTTGCAAACCCGTGTAAGTGGCTTCCTCGGTGTCGAACACGGTCTTGATTTCCGAGACGTGTACGCCGGAGCCTGTCTGCGAGGTCGAGCCGGACTGCCCGCTGATTTGCCCGTTCAGGATGTTGTAAAATGTGTCAGCGTATTCGACGCTGGCTTTTTTGAAGCCGGCTGTGCTGACGTTGGCTACGTTGTCGCCGATGGCCTGAAGTCCGCTGGTGAAGCTCTTAAGCGCGCTGACTCCGGTTTGCAGGCTGTATGAAAGTGACATGGTGGGTTCTTTCTATATTTGGAAAAGTTGTTTCGGCTTACGTGTCGTTTTACTCGGTTGCGGTGCTCGGGTTGGACACGCTGCGGACGAGGCTTGAGGCATACTGCACTCCGTCCACTGTGACGAAAATCGAACCGTTATCGTCTATTGTCACCGCGCTGACCGTACCGGTTACGTCGCTTTCCTCGCCTTGATCTATGCTTACCTCGCGGCCCAGGAAGGCTTGGGAGGAGAGCTGTTCCTGCCTTGAGCTGAAGCTCGTGAAGTTGCTCGACAGCTCGCTCATTTGTTCAAGAGAGGAGAAGTTTGCCATCTGGGAGATGAACTCGGTGTCGCTCATCGGCTCAAACGGGTCCTGGTTGGCAAGCTGGACTGTGAGCAGCTTGAGAAAGTCCTGGGAGTTAAGCGTGCTTTTGTCCGTGGTGGAACTGCTGTTCGCAGCCACTGCGGTGTTGGAGCTGACAGAGCTTATCGTTGACATAAAAGTGCGTTCCTTATGCGTACTGTTGGGAATCGCCCGCTGGGCTGCTTCCGTCCTGTTCAAATTCGGGCGCTTCCAGCCTCATGCCGGATACTCCGGCACGGCGTGTAAGGTTGGCCCAGCCGTTTTCAATTTCCGCCCGCATTCTGCTAGCGCCAGTGCCGAACTTTGCAGTCAGGTGCTTGCCCTGCCAGCGAAGCTCTATTTCGAGAGTCGTTCCGTCGGGCAGATCCAGAGAGAGGTTTGCGCATTTGCCGTTCTCGCCGCGCATCTTCTCCATCTGTTCCAATACGGCGTTTGAGACGGTTGCCATTCTGGGCGTTTCGAGGCGTTCAGAGCCTCTGCCAGCATCTGCCTGAGCGTTGCTTCGCACTGTCTCAAGCATGGCTATGGACTCTATCAGCTCTTTGCGCTTCTCGTGGCTGTTCTGGCCCTTGTCCTGCCCGCTGTTTGAGCAAAGGCTGATTTCAGCGCGCAGAAACGCAGGTGCCGAGTATTCATCGGAACCGGAACGGCTGTGTGCCGCGCGTGCATTTTCTGCGCTGAAAGGCATCTCAAACTTGCTAATAGCATTTGCCATGCCCGAGTCTGGGAGCATCTGCGCAAGGCGCGATGTCCCAATGGATTGCGCACTTGTGTTTGTTCGTTGCCCTTGCGAGGCTATTCCAGCGTTCGCGGCGTTATTCGGCAAGGGGGAAGTTTTTTCCGCAATAGGGCTTGCTGTCGCGCTTGTCCCTATCGCTCGGGAACTGCTCAAAAGCGGTTGCGCTTGCGAGGCGGGGCCGCTGTTCGTGCTTTGCGCGTTTTGCGCTGGCTGGGCTTGCGAAGCGTTGTTCTTTGCCGTTCCGGACGCGCCAGCAGTGCTTTTGTCGCCCATCATGTGGCGCCCCAGATCGTAGTTGTCTGCGAGGCTGTAAGAGTTGGAGCCGTAGCCGGATTTCGAGCCTGAGGCATTGTTGTCCGGCATCAGAAAGGGCGTGGACGTGTTGCGTGCACTGCGTCCTGCAAGGCTTGTATACGAGCTTTCCAGCCCGCTCGTTGAGCTGGAAAACAGCCTGTTCTGTATGCTCTCCTGAGTCATGCCTTGAATCTTGCGGGCATAGCTGGACGGGGGATTTTACGGCATCTATTTCCGCTTCCCTGTCCGCTATGGCCTTCAAGGCATGTGTTTAGCTCATTGCGTGCCCAAGTTGGGCTAGTCTTGTAAAAACTTGCGTAGAGCCTTTGAACAGGTCGCGGCTTTTACTCCCAGCGGTAACCAAGAACGGTCTTGTACAGAGTGGGTATCAAGAGCAGCTTTTTCGATGGAATGTAGCTTATGTCGGCGGCGATTTTCTCCTCAGGCCCGAGGTTCAGAACCAGTGTCTTGGTGCCCTGCGCGTCTATGTGAAACACTTCGCCCTGCCATGCACCTGAGACAAAGAAGCCGCCTTCGCCGTCGGAGCATATTCCGTCGCCGTTTGCTATCCCGTCGCAGACGAGGGTGAAGCTCTTGTCCGCCTTGTTTACGGAGTAAAGTTTCCCGTCAAGAAAGTTTATGACAAGCAGTGTGTCTTTCAGGCAGAGAATGCCGTTGGGGGAGTTTAGCTCCGGGCTTTCGAGCCAAGTTTCCACCGCGTCTCCGCGTATGCGGTATATGCGGTTTAGCGAACAGTCCGTGGCGTAGATGTCGCCGTTTTCGTCCGCGGAAAGGTCGTTAATAAACTTTGAGTCTTCAATCGGTATGAACTTGTCCAGTTCTCCGCTCTTTAGGTCGATGCGGGCGATGCGGGTAAGGTCGGCCACGAACAGTTTCTCTCCGCTTAGGGCCAGCCCCTGCGGGTTGTTAAGGCCGCCGCAAAACCACTTCGCCTCTTGCACCGTCCCGTCAAGGTTCAGCGTGCTGATGAAGCCGCCGCCATCCAGCGCAAAGTATTCGCCGCTGATGTTGGATACGTAAATTAGGCCCGTGGATTCTGCGTAAAGGGCGGACTCGGGCTTGTCCATGAATGTGTCGCACTCCCATGCGCGTGTTAGTTCCCGCGCCTCAAGAGAGGCCGTTGCGTTGAGCGAAAGAAGGAGCAGGGGCAGGGCGGTGCGGAGTTTTTTCATATCTTTGAAACAGGGGTTAGCGCACTGTATTATGTGGAGCGGTCCGGTTCAATGACAACAATGGGATACGGTTATTCCTGCTCACGGGCGGTGCATATCTCTTGTAAACGCGACAAGGCGGGCAACAGACTCATTGGCCTGATGCCCGCCTTGCATTGCGTAGATGAATGTAAAACGCCTCTGTTTTCGGGAGTTATATTTGCAAACTCCGCTTAGTTTGCCGCGTCTTCCTTCTTTTCCTTGTAGCCGATGCGGTGGAAGGGGTTGACGAGGCTTGTCATGATGTTGCGCGAGTGGGCCGCGATGCGCTTGAGGTAACGCACGTAGAGGGCGAGTGAGGCTGCGTCGGCGGGGCTTAGGTCTGTCACCTTGCCTGATATTATGCCGTCAACGAGCTGGTCGCAACGGGCGGATAGTTCCTCTTTGTAACCGCTCATGACGGCGCGCGCTGTGTCGTTGTCGCCGTCCTTGAAGGCTTTTACCGTCTGCGTGAAGAAGCGGTCCACGGTCTTTTCAATCTCGGCAACCTCCGTTTCGAGGCTCCCGCCGGTCAGACGGCTGGGGTGGGATTTGGCCAGATCGAAGATGTTCTTAGCGTAATCGCCGATGCGCTCGATGTCTATAACGATGCTGACCAGTGTCATGCCCGAGGACAGGTCGCTCGCCCCGCCTACGGCCAGATGCGAGAGCACTTTGCGCCGCACGTCGCGTTCAAACTCGTTGATGCGCTTGTCGGTTGCATAAATGTCGATGTTCGTTTCGCAGGAATCGCTTCGCCTGAGCGTTTCGATGGAGCTTTTGAACATTTCCAGATCAAGGTCCAGCATGGCGTGTGACGCATGCAGGGCCTGAGTGTAAAGGTCGTCCTTATGAAGGAGGTTTAGCAGGTTTTTGAACATGGCGTTTTATGAGAGTATTAGGACGAAAAACAGGGGGATGACAAAGTAAACACCGGCGAGGATGCTTACGGGGATGTAGCGTGCGTTCATGCTCTTGTGCGCCAGTGCCTGCGCCGCAAGCAGGGGCAGCTTTCGTATGGCCGGGAAGGTCCAGATGATGAGGATTCCCAGAATGTTGAACGCAATGTGGGAGAATGCAACAACCACGGGAAGTTCCATGCCTGTTGCAAGCGCCGCAAGAAAGGCGGTAATCGTGGTCCCGACGTTGGAGCCGAGCGTAAAGGGATACACCTGCATCAGCTTCAACACGCCGGCGCCAGCCAGCGGTATGGCGAGCGATGTGGGGACCGAGCTTGTCTGAAGGGCCAGGGTGAGCAGAAAGCCGAATAGCATCGCACGTTGCCAACTGCGGAACAGCACCCTGTCGAAAAACACTTCAACCTTGCTCAACACGAGGCTGCGGAGCAGCTTTACAAGGCCGACGAGCATCACGTAAGTTAGGGCCAGAGTGCCAAGCAGCATCAGTATGGCGTTGTGGAACAGTGCCCACTTCATCAGCGAAATGACAGGCCCTGTCGCCGCTTTAAGCGGGTTGCATAGCCACATCCCGCCAACGCCAGAGAACAGGCTCTGACCGCCCTCGGCAACGTGCGTAAGAAAGCCTGTGTAAGCCTGAAGTGGGAACAGAATGGCAACGGCCAACAGGTTGAAAGATAGATGCAGAAGTGCCGCTCCGAACGAGCGTTCAAACTCCGCCTTGTGGTGAATGGAGCCGAAGGAGACGAGCATCGCCGTGATTGTCGTGCCGATGTTGGCTCCCATCACCATGGGGATGGCCGCGTCGATTGTCAGCGCGCCACCTGCAACCATGCCCACGATTACCGAGGTCGTCGTGGAGGAGCTTTGCACGATGGATGTCGCCAAAAGGCCCATCATCAGCGCGGCAAAGGGGTTGCACGTCGCGGCAAGCACCGTGTTGGCAAAGTCCTTGCCGAACATGTTGAAGGCTTCGCCCATGCCGCTTACGCCCACGACGAACAGATACAGGCATAAGAGAACGGCGGCTACTTTGAGCCAGATTTGAGCCGGTTTTGGTATGTTGGCAAAAGAGGGCATCTATACTAGTGATTTCGGTTGAGCACCCCGTGGTCGTCACCCGAAGGTTACGGACGGGGTTACAATCAGGTCACATTGGATGCAATCTTTGTAACATTTGGCAAACAGTCTCTTGCGCAAGTATGCTTCGTAACCATTTTGTAACAAAACTGGCGCGAATCGTTAATTGGGAGCGATGGGTAGGTTGACGGCCTTTTCAGCTTCTTACTGCTGAACGGGAAAAATCAGCTTGTCCGTATCGAAACCCAGTTCCTTGGCCTTGGCTAGAAGGCTGGACTTGAGCGCGTCGTCAATAGTCGGCGTGCGTGCCAGAAGCCACAGGTAGGACCTGTCTGGGCCGGATACCAGCGCATACTGGTAGTCTTCCTTATCCAGTTCAAAGACTATGTAAGAGCCGTAAAAGGGGCCGAAGAATGAGACTTTTAGAAAGCCCGTAGCGGGTTCTTTAACAAAGTAAGCCCTGCCTTCGGCCTCCTGCCATTTGCTCTTTTTTTCGGAGTAGCCGCGGTTAAGCACCTTTACCCCGCCGTCTTCGCGCATGCTGTATTCCGCGCTTACCTTGTCCAGTCCGCGTTCAAAGGAATGGTCCAGCCGTGCAATTTCATACCACTTGCCCAGATAGCGGTTCAGCTCGAAGCCTTTAACCGGTTCGACACCCTCGGGCATCCCTACGCAGCCGATTAGCAGCAGGGGAAGAACTAGCAGGCTTCGCAGCTTCATGTTTTCAATAATAGGCCACCTCTAACAACTTTGATTTCTGCTGCGAACGGTCTTTGCGGCGGCTGGCTTCGTTTCGGAAGTTCGCTGGATTTCTCAATACTACTCACTTCCAAAGCCTTGCCATCCATCCGCAAATCCTCGTTCTCGCTACGAAACCAGTTGTCAGAGTTGTCCATGAGAATCTTATATGCCTGTGCTTATTCCGTCTTTCCTGCCGCGCTTAATGCCGCGCCTTGCTACTCGTTTTCGAGGATTTCCAGTTCGTAGCCGTCCGGGTCCGTGAGAAAGGCCATTTTGAGGCCCCCCTGGGTGAAGCTTTCCTTCCAGTTCGCAGGCCAGATGTCCGCGCCTTTAGATTCCAGTTCCGTGCAGTAGGCCACGATGTCGTCCACGCCGATGCAGGTGTGAATCAGGTCTTCCGGCACGGCCAGCTTGTAGTCGGGCGAGTAAGTCAGCTCCAGCATGTGGGCGTTGCCGGGCAGCTCAAGGTGCACGATTTCGTTTCCGGCGGGGGACTTTGCCATGCGTTTGTAAACGCGAAAGCCCGCCATGTCGGAATACCACTTGATCGAGCGGTCGAGGTCGGAGACGCGGATTCGGGTGTGCAGGAACTTTGTCATGCTAATAAATATGGCAGAAGCCGCGTCGGGCTTCAACTTTCTAGAGCATTTTGCAGTTAGGTGGACTCCATCGGCACGATGATGGATGAGGAGGCGGCAAGGCTTTGCTGATGAGGCTGGGACGGGC
>JAFGLA010000017.1 GCA_016928295.1 Opitutales bacterium | reverse complement strand
TCCTCGCGGACAGGTGGAAGATTACATGGGCGTGCATACGATGCTGACGGGACTTCGCGGTATAACTTCTCCCTTTCTCGGCTTCTTTCTAATCTGCAAAGTCAGTCCCGCCATAGCTGCGTACGTAGGTGCGGGGCTGGTTTTGATATCATGCTTCATATTCATCCCCCTGCGCGAACAGGTGACCAAGGATCAATAGGCGCGCAAATTAGTATAATATGCAAAAAAGTGGGGCGGAAAATATTTCCGGCTTTACCCATGCACATGATATGACGCATTATATTACAATCCTGTAAGACTATTCCCTAGAGGCATTCAGAATGAGTAGCCTCAACAAATACTCCCCTCATGGCATTTGAAAAGATCATCGTTCTGGACGATGAAATGATCATCCGCAAGACGCTTGAAGCGCACTTGCGCAGGAAGCATTACATCGTTGCAACAGCGTCCCGCATTTCCGAAGCGGAGGCCCTGCTGGCGAAAGATCAGTTCGACCTCATATTCGTTGACATGCGCCTGCCCGACGGCGAGGGCACGGAGCTTCTCGAACGCCTTGCCGAGATGCCGGAGGCGCCGCTGGTGGTTGTAATAACAGGCTACGGCACTATCGAGGGCGCAGTGGAGTGTATGCGCAAGGGCGCGTTCGATTACATCGTGAAGCCCTGCTCGATGGACGAAATCGAGGTCATACTGAAAAAGGCCGAGGCATACAGCCAACTGGTCAAGGTCAACCGCTACTTCAGTAACGAGCAGACTTCGACAACCGACATTATCGGCAACAGCCCCGTTATGCGCCACTTGCGCACAATGGTGAAAAAAGTCGCTGCCACGGAGGCCACGGTCCTTGTCACCGGCGAAAACGGAACGGGCAAGGAACTAGTAGCTGGCGAGCTGTACCGGCAGAGTCCGCGAGCGGGTCAGCCGTTCATCAAGGTGAACTGCGCCGCCATCAGCGAAACGCTCATAGAGAGCGAGTTTTTCGGTCATGAAAAGGGAGCTTTCACCGGTGCTAACCAGCGCCGCGAAGGCCGCTTCGAGCTTGCCAACAACGGAACGATACTCCTCGACGAAATCGGCGAAATCCCACCCCGCCTTCAGGCCAAGCTGCTGCGCGTTCTTCAGGAACGGGAGTTCGAGCGCGTGGGCGGCAACCGCACGATCAAGGTGGATGTGCGCGTACTTGCGACCACGAACCGCAACCTTTTGCAGGAGGTGGAGAAAGGAAACTTCCGCGAAGACCTTTACTACCGCCTGAACGTGTTCCCCATCGAGGTGCCCCCTCTTCGCGAGCGCGGCGAGGACATCGCTCTCATTGCACAGTCTTTTCTGGACCGTTTTTCGCGCAAACACGGGCACAAAAAGGCCGCCACGTTCAGCAAGTCCACGATGGACCTCATAATGAAGCACAACTGGCCGGGCAACGTGCGCGAGCTTCAAAACACAATCGAGCGCGCCGTTATTCTATGTGACGACGGCGAACCGGTGCAGCCCTACATGCTCGGCCTGATAAAGGCCCCCTTCATGGGCCAGCTTATGGACGAGGAGGAAGACACCGCAGCCTCCGGCGTGCCAGTGAACGAAGGCGACCTTGCGGACAACGAGTCCGACGATGACTCAGAAAATGCCACGCCTGCTGCGTCCGCCAGCATCAAAGATCCTGCCGTATCCTCCACAACTGGCGATGGCAAGGTGCGTACACTTGAAGAGCTGGAAAAGGAACACATCTTGGGCGTCCTCCGCCAGATGGGCTGGCGACGCAACGAGGCGGCGGACGTGCTGGGCATTTCTTCGAGAACGCTGCGCAACAAGATCACGCAGTACCGCGAAGAGGGCGTGGACATCCCCTAAGCTTCCCATTGGCTGCACCGCGCTAGATAGCTGAAGTCACACAAGCAACCAGAACAGACGCGGCTTCGCATGAGCATTTGCATGTCTGACAACAGCTTGCAGCATTAATGAACTCAACGCGTCTTTAGTGACTTGTAGTTTATACCGTTAGGGCGTAGAGCATTGTCAGCAATCTCTCGCAAGTATGTACGACGAATTCATCCGCTCTCTGCCGAAGACCGAAATGCACCTTCATATCGAAGGCGCCCTGCCGCAGGAACTGCTTCGCAAGCTGGACCCTGTTAAATACGCGGTTCCGCCTCCCTCCTGGGACGATTCGTTCAGATATCCCAACTTTCAGGCTTTTGACGAACACCTGCTGGGCATGGTATGCCCTTGGTACACATCGCCAGAGCGTTATTACGAGGCCGCGAAACTGATATTGGAGCGTTTGTATCACGAACAAAACGTACGTTATGTGGAAACCAGTTTCGCGTCTGGAGTATTGGAGTTCATGGGCGTTGACGGCCCCGCAACGGCGGAAGCAATCAAAGCTGCAGCTCCCGAAGGACTGGATGTCCGCGTGTTCCTCGGCATCCACCACAACGGCTACAACGAACGCACCGGAGCGTTCATAGACGACTGCGTCAACTGGAAGCACCTTGACGGCGTGGATCTGCACGGCGCGGAAACCATGCCCATGGAACCGTGGACAGACCTGGTCTGGAAGCGTTTCAACGACGCTGGCAAGATGACCAAGGCACATGCTGGCGAATTCTGCGGACCGGAATTCGTGCGCGAGGTCCTATCGAGGCTTAACGTAAAGCGCATAGAACACGGAGAACGCGCGGCCCAAGACCCTGCCCTGCTTAAGCAGATAAAAGACCTCGGCATCACGCTCGACCTCTGCCCCATCAGCAACGTGAAGCTGGGCGTATCAAACAGCTTTGCGGACCATTCACTGCGAAAGATTTTCGACGCTGGCGTAAGCTGCACGATCAACACCGACGATCCCGTTTGCTTTGGCAACACGCTCTTTGACGACTACGAAGTAATGGCCCGCGAGGGCGGCTTCAAAAAAAGCGAGCTTTTGAAGATTGCCCGCAACGGCTTCCAAGCCGCACTGGTGGACGAAAAACGCCGCGCCCCGTGGCTGGCAGAACTTGACGCAATCGGGGCGACGCTAGGCGAGAATGAATAAGTGAGTGTGCCATGCAGACGTGTTTTTGCTGCATCTTCCCCCCATGTCACTATAATGGGAGCCACATGAGCGAGGACACGACATTCAGCCGCGATGAACTTGCGCGTTACCACCGGCAGATGATTCTGCCCGGAATGGGACGCGAGGGGCAGGAACGCATACGTGCGGCACGAGTGCTGATTGTCGGCATGGGCGGGCTGGGCAGCCCCGTGGCGATGTATCTGGCAGCGGCGGGAGTCGGCACTCTCGGGCTGGCTGACTTTGACAAGGTGGAGCTTCACAACCTTCACCGTCAAGTGCTGCACGGCAGTTCCAGCGTGGGGATGCTCAAAGTGCAAAGCGCGACAAAGACGCTTTCGGAACTGAACCCGAACTGCAACCTCGTGCCCCACCCGCTCGGAGTGCGAGCCGAGGATTTGCCCGCTCTTTTCAACGCCTACGACATAGTGGTGGACTGCACGGACAACTTCCCCACCCGCTTCATGGTGAACGACGCGGCTGTAATGGCGCGCAAGCCTCTCGTTTACGGCAGCATCTTCCAGTATGAAGGGCAGGCGTCGTTCTTCCACCCTGCAAATGACGCGCCCTGCTACCGCTGCCTGTTCCCCGAAATGCCAGCGCCGGACAGCGTGCCAAACTGCGCGCAAGCCGGCGTCATTGGCGCACTGTGCGGAATCATCGGCAGCATTCAGGCAATGGAGGCGCTCAAGTTTGTAAGCGGAGTCGGCAAAACCCTCTCGGGGCGACTGCTCACAGTGGATGCGGCCACGATGACAACGCGCACAATCAACATCAAGCGCGACCCGTCCTGCCCGGTCTGCTCGGCAAACGCGCGCATAAGAAAAATCGTTTCCGCGGAATACGAATGGCGCTGCGATAGTCAGACTAGTTCAATGCCAAGCACGGAAAGTATTTCAGCCATCGAACTAAAAGCACTTCTAGGCACTGCTGATGCGCCGGTTCTGCTAGATGTGCGCGATCCTGACGAATGCGAAATGGGCATGATAGCGGGCGCGGTGACAATTCCGCTCTATCAACTTGGTTCGCGTCTCGAAGAACTCGACAAGACGCGACCCATAGCAGTCTATTGCCACATAGGGCTTCGATCGCAACACGCACAGCGCCTGTTAAAAAGCAAGGGCTTCAAAAAAGTCATGAACCTGAAGGGCGGCATCCTGGAGTGGATTCGCCACGTCGACGCGACGATTAGGTGTTACTAGAGCATTTTGCAGTTAGGTGGACTCCATCGGCACGATGATGGATGAGGAGGCGGCAAGGCTTTGCTGATGAGGCTGGGACGGGC
>JAFGLA010000016.1 GCA_016928295.1 Opitutales bacterium | reverse complement strand
GCCCGTCCCAGCCTCATCAGCAAAGCCTTGCCGCCTCCTCATCCATCATCTTGCCGATTGAGTCCACCTAACTGCAAAATGCTCTAAATAGAACTCCCGTCGGAATGCGGGCGTCTTTCCGGCAGTCTGCTAGCGCCCGCCGGTGAGGAAGGCTTCCAGCCTTGGGGCGGTAACGCACAGCCCCTTGTGCACAAGGGCCAGCGCCACGGTCAGAATGCAGGGCACGCTGAACATCACAACAAGCGCTTCCGTTGGCGTCATCGGGTCCATGAGGGTGTAAGCAAGCGCCCGCGAATAGCTCAGTATCAGCGGCTCGTGCACCAGGAATATGAAAAACGAAGCTCCCGAGAAATAAAGCAGCGGCCCTTTTATCCAACTGGGCGACTTGTAAAGGAGCTTTGTCGCCCAGAGCAGCAGAATGACTCCCATTAGTATCCCGATGCAGTAAAAAGGCGTCTTGAGGGCTTTGGGAAGCATCTCGGCCTTGTAGAGATAGAGCAAGTAAGGGAGCAGAAGCGCCGGAGCTACGGCGTCGAATTGGAAGAGGTTTTTCTTGTTTATCGCGAGCCAAGCGCCGATTGAAAAATGGACAATCGCCCTGTCGCAAGGCACGGGCAGGGGCCATAGCTTGAATGCCCAAACGGCGAACAGCACGGCGAAATAGATCTTGGGGATGTGCTTGATTGCCAGATATATCAGCGGGCTGAAAAGGATAAGTATCAACAGGTCTCTGAGGAACCAGAGTTGAAACGCCGCCAAATGCACACCAAGACCCACGCCGTTTAATATCTGCATTCTGGCGACGCTGTCATCGGCGCTGACAAGGGGCTGACCTCTGAAGGCGTAAAGAAGCAGAATGCTGCCGTAAGCTATGATATTCCAAACGAAATAGGGCAGGGCGAGCGAACGGGCCTTTTTCCTTAGAAGAGTGACAAACTCCGCAGGGCTCCAGGGCGCGTGTTTGAAGAGAAAATAGGCCGAAATGATGAGGAACACCGGCACGGCAAGTCTGCATATATACTGACCAACGATGCAGGAGCTTAGCCAGGTAAGATAGGTCATCTTTCCCTCGTAGCCGTAAACAACGCCGTTCAGGTTGACGGTCTCCCCCGACGCGTGCGCCACGAGCACCATTATCATGAGCGGAAAGCGCAACAGCGTTATGCGTTCTGAAGAGATTTTGTCCATCGTGCAGTCAAAGGAGTGTAAACGAGAGAAAACAGATTCACAAACCCCGCCTCAAGGGCATTTGTGGCAAGGAAAACTGCATGAATACTAGGTTTTGCAAGCCCCTTATTGCTTGTTTTCAAGTATCAAATGCTTATGCTTTTGAAAGAGATGCCTTTCAATCCTCGTTTTGCCTATACGCACGCTATTGTGCGCAATCTTTGTATAATCGAGCGTTCAAGGGCGGTGGTTGATGTTCTGCCGTTGCCGCCAGCGTATGCATTGGCTATGCGCCAGTTTGCAAGGCAGAGGGCTACTGCTAGCTCAACCGCAATAGAAGGTAATAATCTCCAGTCAATGGAGCTTGTTCGAGCTGTGGTCGGTCATGACAGGTCAGACACTGACATGCAGCAAGAGGTGCGCAATTACTGGCGTGCCCTTGAGTGGATTGAAGAAAAATCGTCCAATCCATCTTTTGTCATCAATCAGGATTTCATCAAGGGGCTGCACTGTATCATCCTTGTGAAGGGAAGAGGGCGAAGGGGGAACAGAAGTAACTATCGCAGCAATCCATGTCCTGTTGTGAATACTGTAACCGGTGCAGTCGAATATGCGCCACCGTACCCCAAGGATGTTCCAAGGTTAATGGAAGAGCTTGAAGAGTGGATGGACTCTGAAAGAGCCGCATCTTTGCCTGCACCCGTACGCTCTGCAATTCTTGCTCATCGCTTTGTCAGCATACATCCGTTTCCTGACGGTAATGGGAGAACTGCAAGAGCACTTGCAACATCCGAGTTGTGGAAGAGTGGGTATGAATTGAAAGGCTTTTTGTCCATTGAGGAGCATTTTGCCTCAGATAGGGAAACCTACTACAAGAGCATTCAGATGGGCCTTGATTTCAATTTCTATGAGGGAAGGCATGACCCTGACCATACTCAGTGGATAGAATACGTTACGGGAGTCATGGCTAAAGCGGCAGACACGGTTCGTATTCAGGCAGAATCGTTTCACAAGCATGTGCATAACGAAAAATACCCGTGGGAGAGGCTTTCCAGAAGGCAGCAACAGCTTCTTACCCGCCTGTTGACAGCGGGTATCGCAGAAGGCACCAGAGAACTTACCTTCTCGTCGGCAGATATGGAAGAGTGGTACGGTGTTTCGCGGCCTACTGCGAGAGAGTGGCTTTCGGAATGGAGAAGCGATGACTTTGTTCAACCGAGTAATCCCGAGTCTGAAAGAGTGAAGAGTTGGAAGCTAACTCCTCGATGGAACGATTTTGTTCTCAAGACCGTAGGCATTGCGCTTGAAAGGCGTAGGGAAAGCCCGCAGGTTAAGTAGGGAAAGTAGTATTGCGAAAATTACGACAAATGCGCCTGGAAATGGCTTGTTTTCGTGAAATTAGGGAAAGTGGTGATTGTGCGGTAAGATCTATTATGAGGCAATTCCATCACAACGCTACCTCCACTCGTGTCTTGGGTAGCGCCCTTTTAGCTGCTTTTTCACGTCCTCGTAGGCTCCGTTCCAGAACGCGGCCAAGTCCGCCGTTATCTGCACGGGTCTGCGGTTTGGGGCCAGTATTTCGAATAGAACGGGTACCCGCCCACCTAAAAGAAGCTGCCCGGGTGCGTCGTAGAGCTGCTGCACAGTCGCCGACAGGAAGGCACGCCCGTCAGCCTCGTAACGCACCTTGGCGTTTATGCCGCGCGGCAGCTGCACCCTTTCGGGGGCGCACTTGTCGAGCAACGGCTCCTGCCCGAAGGAAAGCCAGTTGCGCAAATGGGGCATGATGGCCCGCTCCTTGATGTCCTTGTAACCTATGCCACCGTAGCAGACCTCCTGAACGATGAGGTTGCGCTCCTCCTCGCCAATGAAGCCAATGCCGTAGTCCGGGAAATGCTTCGCCACAAAGTTGCAGCGGGCAATCCAACGCTCAACCTCCGCGTCCCAGTTTTTTAGAACCAGTCGCCCCGCCAGCACCTCTGCCGCCAGAAGAGGCGCCGCCTCGTCCGCAGTGGGTTCTCCGCACTGCGAATCCTCCAGCACGAGGTCGCGAAACACTTTGCGCGAGCGGGCAAGTACGCGCCTTTGGCCTTCGTCAAACTCCACCTCGCGGCGCTGTTCAAAGTCGTCCGGGAACATCTCGCGCAGCCACGTCTCTTCGACAGCCGTGTTTCGCGCAATCAGCACGCTGACATCGGAACGCACATTGCGCTCCTCCACCTCTGCGGCCACGAGTAAAGGCGCCTCGACGAGGCTTTCCTTGCGCAACTCGCCGCGCCGCCCGTGTACAAGAGCGCAGCGCCGCGTGGCCCTGTCTGTCCGCAGCGCGAGCTGGTCGCTGAAGCCTGCGAGAATCGAGCGGCGTGTGTTCTCGCTTGAAGCCTCCGTATCGACAGGGTTCATCCCCGCACCTCGCGCCGTGCCGCAAAGCTGTTCAAATAGCCGCGCCGCAGTTCGCGCGCCCATTGCGTGGATGCCCCACTTGCGGCAGAAGTTCAGGTCGAAACGGGCTTCCGCCGCCGCAGCAAAGGCCGCGATGTCCATGAAAAAGTCCGAATCGTCCAGCTCTGCCACGTATTTGCGAAGGAAGTCCTCCCTTTGCTCGCGCTCTCTGCCGTTGTCCAATGGCATGAGTATCGAGCGGTCCTGACTTAGCGCCGCGACGAGGGCCGCCGTCCGCAAACAGCCAAGCCTCGCCCCTTCGATAAGCATTCTAGCATAGCGCGGATGCACGGGAAAGGCCGCCATTCGTCGTCCCGTTGCTGTGATGCGGCCAGCGTGGTCGAGCGCGCCCATGTCGGAAAGTAGCGATATGGCACGCTTTAGCGACTTCTCCTCCGGTGCTTCAAACCAAGGGAAGGCCTCAAGATTGTCCACGCCCGCGGTTTTTAGAAAGAGTATAACCTCGGAAAGGTCTATGCGGCGTATCTCCGCTTCCTCGCGAGGGGCGCGGTTTTCGTGATCTTTCGCGCTCCACAGGCGCACGCACACGCCAGCCGCCGTTCGTCCCGCGCGTCCCGCACGCTGATCCGCGCTGGCTCTTGAAATCTTCTTTATGAGGATGGTGTTTACGCCTCGGTTGGGGTCGAAACTTGGCACTTTGGCCAGACCACTGTCTATTACCGCCGTAACCCCGTCGATAGTGAGCGAGGTTTCAGCGACGTTTGTCGCCACGATGACCTTGCGCCGCGCTCCGGCCTCAACGGCGGCATCCTGCTGCTCGGGCGGCAGCTCTCCGTGCAGAGGCATGATATCGCAGCCTCTTGCCGCGCTCCGCCCCTCCAGAGCCTCGATGGTGCGGCGTATTTCGTATGCGCCCGGCATGAAAACGAGCATGTGCCCTTCGCTTGCATCCTCCTTTAGCAGGCGCTCCGCCTCGCGGGCCGCGCGTTCCCAAACAGGTTCTTCCTCGCGCACGCTGACGGCGGGATTGCCAGCGTAGCGGATTTCCACGGGGAAGGTACGCCCTTCGCAGCGCAGGTGGGCGCAGGGGGCCATGTAGTCGCGAAGCGGCGCCCCGTCGAGCGTCGCGCTCATCGCTCCGATAATCAAGTCCGGCCTTCGCTCCTGGAGCAGCAGGGCCTTCGCAAGCGTCACATCGCTGTAAATGTGCCGCTCGTGGAATTCGTCGAACAGTATCGCGCCCACCGCGGGCAGCTCGGGGTCTTCCAACATGCGGCGGAGCAATACGCCCTCTGTAACGAACATTATTCGCGTGTTGCTGCCGCCCACTCGCTCGAAGCGCACCTGATAGCCGACCTCGCCTCCGGGCTTCTGCCCGCGCTCCCAAGCCACGCGCTTGGCGAGCATTCTGGCCGCCACCCTGCGGGGCTGAAGTATAACTATCTGCCCTGCAATGCGCGTTGTTCCGCCCATGTCCGCCAGCATCTGGGGCAGTTGTGTTGACTTGCCGGAGCCTGTGGGCGCTTCGAGCACAAAGCGCCGCCCTTGTTCCAGTGCGGAATACAGTTCGCTTCCAATGCTTTGAATGGGCAGTCCCTTCGGGTCCATTCGCCAGAGAGTAAGCAAAAAGCAATGCCCTTCGCAAGCCGGTGGCTTCCGCTCTTTGTCCCATGAGGCATCCCTGCCGCAATACCGGCCCTGTTTGGGGTTGTTTATGTCCGCCGGGCATGTATTGTCTGGTGTTTGCATCCTTTGACACCACGCATATGAGCCGCCGCAGAGACAACCGAATCGCCGCAGTACAGTTCCTTTACATGTGGGAAGCCAACCCGCCGGAAGACCTCGCTGGCGAGCTATGCCGTTTCTTTGAAAACCAGGAGCAGCCGCGCGAGTATTACGGCTTTGCCGAAGAGCTTATCAACGGCACCATCGAGCACGTGGAGCAAGAGGACGATGTAATACGCGAGTATGCCAAGAACTGGGACTTCAAGCGCATCGCCCGCGTGGACTTGGCCATTCTGCGCCTCGCCATATACGAAATGCTCTATCGCAGGGACATCCCGCCGGTGGTGTCCATAAACGAGGCGATAGACCTTTCAAAGTCCTTCTCGATACCGGACGCGAAGCGTTTTATTAACGGCATACTCGACCAGTTCAAACTGAAGCTGGATCGCCCCTTGCGCGACGCAAACATGTAGATTGAGGGATGCGTCTCGCCAATCTTGGTAAGAAGACAAACGCGGCTTCTTCCTCTTGCGCGCTCAGGAAGCGGCCACGGCGGGCTTGATTCTCGCCTTGATGGCAGGCACGCATTTGTCGGTGACGGCCTTCGAGAGGATTCGCTCGACTCTCTCAAAACGGGTGATCTGGTCGTAATCACGCAGCGCCTTTTCGCGTCCGTTTGCCCCCATCTTTTCAGCTAATGAAGGCTCTTTGAGCAGGCGGAGCATTCTTTCCGCCATGCTTTCGTAGTCGTGCTCGCGCACAAGAAAACCGCTTACACCGTCTTCCACCGCTTCGGGAATGCCGCTGTGCAGGGTGGACACGACGGGAATGCCGCAGGCCATCGCTTCCATTATGGAAACGGGCAGTCCCTCCTGATCTCCGTCAAGACCTGTTACGCTGTGTTGGGCAAGCAGCCATGCCCTCCCCATATGCGCCAGAGCCTCCGCATGGGGCAGGGCACCGGCCAAATGAACCGTTTCGCCAAGCCCGTGCTTTGCGATTCTTTTTTTTAGCTCCGCTTCCAGACCGCCGGAGCCGACAATAAGCAGCCGCGCTTCCGGCATTTCGCGGTGAACCAGTCTGAATGCCTCGACAAGGGCCAGCGGATTCTTCTTTCCCGTCAAGCGCCCAAGTGAAAGCACGAGCGGCCCCCCTGCCTTCTTTTTCTCCCAGTCCGGCGCATGGCAGAGGTTCAGGTTCGCACCGCAGGGGATGCTGTGAATCCTGGCCTCGTCAGCGCCCGCAATTACGAGCAGGCGCTTTAGATGCAGCGAGGGGACGACGATTGCCGAGGCGTAGGAGAACAGGGCCTCCAGCCTTCGTTTGTACACGCCATCTCCAAGAGCTTTGGTCGCGTCCGCCCCGTGAAAATGCACGACAAGAGGCAGGTCCAACGCTTTGGCCGCGTCAACGGCATAGACCGCGTTTGTTCCAAAATCCGCGTAAACGACATCTGGCACGATTCTGCCAAGCTGCCGTGAAAGCACGGCATTTGAAAAGGCCCTGTCGGCAATGGCGTGGATGCCAGCCAGCGGCGTTCCAAGCCAAAGAGCGCGCTTGACGAAGCGGAAGCCGCAGGCGTGCTTTTTCGGGCCTTCAGCGAGCTTTCCAAGGGCCGTTAGTCTGTCGCATACAATTTCCACTTCGTGCCCTTTGGCCGAGAGGCCGCAGGCTAGATCGCGCACAAAACTTTCTGATGCGTTGTGGAACTGGTGTGTAAGGTAGGCAATGCGCATGTATGGGAGGGGAACATCTGCCTTAGAGTACGTACGAAGGGTGAATGTTCATTTAATTATGTTCTGCCAATAAAAAGGGGTGGATTGACAGAACGCTCGCGCTGGGGCTTTGATTGGGAAGGGCTTTGCGGTTCTTACAACTGTCTTGCTTCCTGCACACTCCCATGAGTTCCGTTTACATCATAGAGGACGATACCCTGTTGCGCGAACTGGTGCGCGAGATGATATTGTCGCAGGGTTTGCTGAACATCGTGGGCGACTGTGGGGACGGTGCCGAGGGTCTTGCCGAATGCCTTCGCCTCGCTCCTGACATGGTAATTACGGACGTGCGTCTGCCCGGGCTTGACGGGGTGGAGCTGTCCCGTCGTTTGCGAGCGGAGTTGCCGCAGTTGCGAATCCTGCTTTTCAGCGGTCTTTTCAACCTGTCGATAATCCGTCGCGCCCTGTTGGCCAAGGTGAACGGCATCGTCGAGAAAAAGGCCGGTCTTGCCCAGATGAGCCGTGCAATCGAAGCCGTTGCGCAGGGGCAGAGCTTTTTCGGAGATTCCATCGTGAGCAGTATGCAGGAGCTTGTGTCGGGCAAGCTGAAGCTGCCAGCCTTGGAGAGTTTGACGCCGCGGGAGCTGGACGTTTTGCGCCTTACTGCCGAGGGTTTGACGACTCGGGAACTGGCTCAACAGCTGGGCATCAGTTCCCGCACTGCTGAGGTTCACCGCAATAACATCATGATCAAGCTAGATACTCACAGCGCGGTTGGCCTGACAAGAATCGCCATTTCTTGCGGCGTAGTGGATATTCCCGGGGAGGTATGACGCTGCCCGTGCCTTGTGGTAGGCGCGCCTTGCATTGCATATATTAATGATTATCAGCCTGTTGTGGGTAAAAGCACTAAAAACTGAAAAACAGACCTTGACCTTGTGCGCTGCGGTGCTACTTTCTGCGACTTCACTTGTGTGCGCCCATAGCTCAATTGGATAGAGCGTCTGACTACGGATCAGAAGGTTGGGGGTTCGACTCCTCCTGGGCGCGCCAGTTTTTCAAACTGGCAAAAAAAAATGCGGCTCCCTGAAGCGGGGGCTTTTTTTGTGTACGCGTATTTGTGAAAATGAGCGTCCCAATGCTCAAGGGCGCGTCTTTCGCAAAATGTATGCCTTACGCTTGGCAGTGATAGTCTTTGGACGTGCCAAAGAAAAACGCCGCCCCCGTAAATTGGAGCGGCGTTTTTGAAAGCAGGCCAGTATTGTTGCTACGCAATGCTTCCCTACGGAACGATCACCGGGTCGAGCTTCCAGATGTGCTTGGCGTATTCGCTTATTGTGCGGTCGCTGGAGAACTTGCCCACTCTTGCGGTGTTGAGAAGGGCCATTTTCGCCCACCTGGCCTTGTCCTGATACGCTTTGCCCACGGCTTCCTGTGCGCGGATGTAGCTGTGGTAGTCGGCAAGGACGAGGAAGGGATCCCCTCCGCCGAGGAGCGAGTCGCGAATGGCCGAGAGTTCGCCGGGAGCCTCGGGTGTAAAGTAGTCCGAGCCAATCCAGTCCACGACCTCGCGCAGCTCTTCGCTGGCGTAGTAGTAATCGTAGGGGTTGTAGCCACGCGCGCGCAGTTCTTCCACTTCTTCGACGGTCAGGCCGAAAATGAAGATGTTATCATCGCCTACTTCTTCCTTGATCTCGATGTTCGCGCCGTCGAGAGTGCCGATTGTGAGCGCGCCGTTAAGGGCCAGCTTCATATTGCCCGTGCCGGAGGCTTCCTTGCCCGCTGTGGAAATCTGCTCGGAGAGGTCCGCCGCAGGGATGATGCGTTCGGCAAGGCTGACGCGGTAGTTGGGCAGGAACACGACCTTCAGCTTGCCCTTGATGCGGGTGTCGCTGTTGATGACCATGCCCACGCGGTTGATGGCCTCGATGATGCGCTTGGCAAGGTAGTAACCCGGCGCGGCCTTGGCGCCGAAGATGCAGACGCGGGCCGGTATGTCCAAGTCCGGGTTGTGCAGGAGGCGGCGGTAAAGGGTGAGGATGTGCAAGAGGTTAAGGTGCTGGCGCTTGTACTCGTGCAGGCGCTTGATTTGCACGTCGAACAGGGCGTCGGGGCTGACTTCCACGCCGCAGTCTTTCATGATAATCTTGGCGAGCACTTCCTTGTTTGCGCGCTTGATGGCCATGAACTCGTCGAGCACGGCCTTGTCTTCGGCGAACTTCTCCAAGCCGCGGAGCTTGTCCAGGTCTGCGGGCCAGTCCGTTCCCACGCAGCGGTCCGCGAGGGCGGAGAGGGCGGGGTTGCACTGCTTGAGCCAGCGGCGGGGCGTGATGCCGTTGGTCTTGTTGTTGAAGCGGTCCGGGTAGAGTTCGTCAAAGAGCGGGAAGAGCTTCTCGCGCAGTAGCTGGGTGTGAATCGCGGCGACGCCGTTCACGCTGTGGCTGCCCACGACGGACATGTACGCCATGCGAACCTGCTTGGGGCTGGTCTCCTCGATTATGGACAGCTCGCGTTTCTTCGCGTCGTCCCCGGGCCAGCGCAGTTCCACCTCCTGAGTGAGGAAGCTTCGGTTGATGTCGTAAATCATCTGAAGGTGGCGCGGGAGCACCTTTTCAAAGAGCGGCACGGACCACTTTTCGAGCGCCTCGGGCAGGAGCGTGTGGTTGGTGTAGGCGAGAGTCTTGCGCGTGATGTCCCAGGCCTTTTCCCAAGGCAGGTGCTTTTCATCTACGAGCAGGCGCATAAGCTCCGGTACGGCGATGGCGGGGTGCGTGTCGTTGAGCTGCACGGCCACCTTCTCGGGGAACTTCTCGAAATCGGAGTTGTTCTTCTCGAAGCGGCGGATGATGTCGTAGAGCGAGCAGGCGACAAAGAAGTACTGCTGCACAAGGCGCAGCTCCTTGCCGTTCTCGGAAGTGTCGTTGGGGTAGAGTACCTTGGACACGCTTTCGGCCCAGCTCTTGTCGCGGACAGCATCGACGTAGCCGCCCTTGTTGAAGATGTCCAAGTCCAGCTCCTTGCTCGCCTTGGATTCCCACAGGCGCATGAAGTTGACCGTCTTTGCTCCGTAGCCGACAATCGGAATGTCGTAGGGCAGGCCAACGAGCTGCCCGTAGTCGGTCCACTCGTGGCGGGAGTTGCCAAGGCTGTCGAACTTGGTCTGCACCCTGCCGAAAATCTTGATGGCCTTTTCATACTCGGGGCGGACGATTTCCCAAGGGCTGCCGAATTTGCACCAGTCGTCGGGCTGCTCGGCCTGACGGCCAAGTACGAAGCTCTGGCGGAAAAGGCCGAACTGGTAGCGTATGCCGTAGCCCACGGCGGGGAGCTGGAGCGTGGCCAGCGAGTCCATGAAGCAGGCTGCGAGGCGGCCAAGACCGCCGTTTCCAAGGCCCATGTCCTCCTCGACGCTGAATATCTCCTCGATGTCCAGATTCAGGCTTTCGAGCGCCTTCTTCGTCGCTTCGTACAGGCCCGCGTTCACGATGTTGTTGTGCAACATGCGGCCCATCAGGTATTCGAGGCTCAGGTAATACAAGCGGCGCGCATTGCTTTCTGTCTGTGCGGCCATCGTGTCGATGAAACGCTCCAGAATGCGGTCCTGAATGGCCTTGCTTGTGGAAATCCACCAGTCGCGCTTTGTGGCGCTGCCCGTGTCGCGGGCAAGTGAGTATTTCAGGTGGTTGAGGATTGAGGCGCGAAGACCTTCGGCTGTCGCCTCGATGTTGAACTTGAAGAAAGGTTCGGCTGTTGCCTTGGCGTTCTTGCGTGTGCTGGGTTTCTGCGGCATGTGTATTTCTCTAGCGTTATTTTATGCGCTTGTCAGCGTTATGGGAATAATCGGTCGTATACTCCGATTGCCTATCAGAGCATTATTGAGGCCATTTTCGTCAGCCTTGCACATTCTGTGGAGGGCGTCTTTTGCGCCTCGCGCGAACCCGCAATGCTGGAGAATGAATATTTACATATATACTGCGTTCTGGCGAGCAAAGCATACTTTGGGCGCACAATTTCGGCCTGTACGTTGCATGTTTGTAAAGTAGGCGGCTTGGGGCTGTTTGCAAACGCGGCACAAAGGCCCGTATAATGGCCATCTCTAACAACTTTGATTTCTGCTACGAACGTTCTTTGCGGCGGCTGGCTGCGTTTCGGAAGTTCGCCGGATTTCTCCAATACTACTCACTTCCGAAGCCTTGCCATCCATCCGCAAATCTTCGTTCTCGCTACGAAACCAGTTGTTAGAGGTGGCCTAATCAGGTTTCTGCCTTGCAGAACTGCTCTCTTGTGAAGCAAATACCAGTATGAAAGATTTTGTTTCATCCAGTCGTCGCAGTCTGCTCCTAATCGTGTCCGGTCCTGCCGGAAGCGGAAAGACCACTTTGTGCGACGGCCTGCTTGCGGAGTTCAAGCCGAGGCTTCAGCGCGTGGTGACGGCTACTTCCCGCCCGCCCCGCGCGGGAGAGGTGGACGGGGTGGACTATCTTTTTCTTACGCCCGAACAGTTTGAGGAGCGCGTGGCAGCGGGCGCATTTTACGAACACGCGAAAGTTCATGCCAACCGCTATGGCGTGCTTCGCGAGGCTGTGCTTTCAAAGCTCGACGCCTCGGTGGACCTGCTTTTGAACATAGACGTGCAGGGCGCGGCCAGTTTTCGCAGTGCGGCAAGGGTGGACCCGCGCATGGGCGAGCGCATCGCTTCGGTGTTCATAATGCCGCGCAGTATCGACCAGCTTCGCGAACGCCTTGCCGGACGCGGCAGCGACGACGAGGCCGAGATCGAACGGCGGATGCAGACGGCTCAAATCGAGTTGAAGGCATGGAAAAGCTACGACTACTGCATCGTGTCCGGCTCTCGCGAGGAGGATTACGAACGAATTCGCGCCATATACCAGGCCGAGATGCTGAAAAGCGGCAGGCTGGACGCGTAGAAAAAACATACACGAAAACGATGCCAACGCAGGAGAGTTAAAACAGGCAATGAAGCTTCGTCACATATTTCTTGTTCTACTGCTTACTCTTGCGGGCTGCGGCGGATGTTCCAGCGCGGAAGGCGAGGCGCAGGTTCATAGGGCTGGAATCGAGGAGCGGCTTCCCTTGCGCATTGGGAATATGGAAATCGCCGTCCAGATTGCAGTCACGCAGCGCGAGCAGGCGCGCGGACTGATGTTCCGCAAGGAGTTGGCCGATGGGGACGGAATGCTCTTTCCCTACGAGGCTCCACAGCGCATGTCTTTCTGGATGAACAACGTGCCAATCGGGCTGGACATTGGGTTCTTCGACTCGGAGGGCGTGCTCAAAGAGGTGCGCCACATGTACCCGCACGACACGCGAACGGTCAATTCCGCTAGCGACAGGATTCAGTACGCGCTCGAAATGAGCGAGGGCTGGTTCGCAAGGGCTGGCGTCAAATCTGGCGACAGGCTGGACCTGGTCCTTCTTTGCAAGGCACTGAAGGCAAGGGGCGAAAAGCCGTCTTCCTACGGGCTGGCAGAGTAGCTCTACCGAAGCGTTGCCATGACATCGCCCATGCGGGCGTAGGTTTCGAGGCCACGGGATGTGTTTTTAAGCAGGTCACCTGCCAGCGTGACGCGCCCGGGTTCAAAAATGGTGATTGTCGTGGAGCCGCCGAAAAGGAACATGCCCTTTTCCTGCCCCTTGGCGACGGGCTTGCCAGCCTCGAAGGATTGCACAATGCGTCCGACGCAGGCCGCGCCCACTTCCAGAAGCGCGATCATGCCCGCGTTCTCTGTGTGTAAAAGTGTAAGCTCCCGCTTGTTTGCGCAAAGGCTGCGCGCTCCTGCGGCAATGGCGATCGGGTTCACCGAGTCCAGAGGCCCGTCGATGCGTTCGGCTTCGCTCGGTACGCCTTCAAAGGGGAAGTGGAAGCGGTGGTAATCGGTAGGGCAGAGGCGTGAGATTACCATTGCGCCGCCGCGAAAGCGTTCCGCAAGGTTCATGTCGCCCAACAATTCCTCAAGCGTGAAGGGACGCCCTTTGACGACAAGGCCCGAAAGGTCCGCTCCGTCCGCATAGGCGCTGTGTCGCCCGTCGGCGGGGAGCACAAGGGCGTCCGCCTCTTCGCGCAGCGGCCTCGCGCCCGCCTTCAACTCTCGGACAAAGAACTGGTTGAAGCTCTTCCACTCTCCGCGTGGCGGGCTTTCAAAGTGGTCCATGTCGATTTGGTAGTCCCTGATGAATGCGGGAACGCGCTTTGCGCTCTCCCGCGTGTTCATCCATGCCCCGTAGAGCACCGAGAACCAGGCTCTGCGCAGTATCGCGCTGTTTGTCAGGCGCCCGAGAGGGTTGTCATAGGCCCAGCGCAGCCACTTTTCGCCGTAAATGGCTTCTTCCACAACGCGGTTTTCGTAGCGGTCGAAATAGCGCACCGGTTGCGCCGCAGCATCTGTTGAACAGGGCGCACTCATTACTCTGCCCCGCCCGTTGGCGGAATCTGTACCCAGTCCATGCCTGCCGCTTTGGCCCCGTCTATGCCAAGGTAGCTGTCCTCGAACACGACGCATTTGTGCGGGTCCGCCCCGATGCGGTAGGCTGCGGTGAGGAAAATTTCCGGATCGGGCTTGCTGCGGGTTATGTCGTCCTGAGTTACCACGGCCTCGAACATGTCTTCCATGCCGATGGACTTGAGCGTGCGAAGGACCAGAACGCGCGGCCCGCCTGAGGCGACGGCCATTTTTGCTCCGCGCGCGCGGAGCTGTCTTGCGAAGTCCACAACGGGGCTTATGGGGCCGACTTTATCGACGTTTTGTTCGTACCATTCCTCCTTGGTACGGGTGACGGCTTCGGGGTCGAGCGTGTCGCCAAAGCGCATGTTCATGCGGCGGACGGTGTCCGCATGGCCGACTCCGGCGAGGCTGAAGAAGATGTCCCAAGTGTATTCGAAACTGGCTCCGTGGCTGCGGAACGCGTGCTGCCATGCCTTGTGGTGCAGCGTCATCGAGTCGGCCAGAGTGCCGTCGCAGTCGAATATGTAGCCTTCGTATAGCTTTGTCGGGAAGTCGATTTTCAAATGCTCAAATGCCATCGCTCGGATAGTTACCCTTTCGTATCATGAATGCTAGGGAAGGGGGCTGGCGATTGCGAGCAAAGAAGGCGCGCTCCGGGGACGCAGTGAAAAGCTCTTTGGGGTTGTGGCGCCTCCCGCACGGCCTTGTCCGGTGGCACGGGTTTGCCGCGTATCGAAGAAGCTCCTATTCGCGTTCGCTGCGGAAGCGTTCGAGCAGGTCGCTCATGTCTTCCAGTCTGTCCAGCACCGCTTTGGCTATGTAAATCGGCTTTTGCGCCTGAAGGGCGAGGACTATGCAGTCGCTCGGGCGCGCGTCCAGCTCCACTATCTTTGTGGCCACCTCGTTGTCCATGTGCAGGATGAGCCTTGCGAAGAACGTCTCCTCTTCGCGGCTGTTTATTATTACGCGCTCCAGCGTTACGTCGAGGCCGAGGAAGATGCGCGTAATGAGGTCGTGCGTCATGGGGCGTTCAAGCTGCCGCCCCTGCATGGCAAGATGCATCGCCTTGCCTATTGCCGGGTCCACATGGATGACGAACGCCTTGTCTTCGGGGCCAAGGAACACCGCAACGCCGTTGTTTATCGGCATAAGTCCCTTGACGGCGATTTCGACTACTTCCCTGTGCATCTGGATTGCAACATAGCCTTGCGGGGGCTTCGCATCAAGGGCGCTGTGCGCGAAGACGCTTTTTAGCTCTCGGACGGATTGCTTTTTCCGTTCAAAACACAATATTCGCAGGGCTGCGAATTGACACTCGGGAGTTCTATTTAATGACGCTGCCTAGCGCATTTTTCTAAGCTGTTCGTGTCTTGGGGAGAAGGACTCGTGCCAGCGGCCAAGTAGCTTGCGGCGCAGTAGCTGCACTGTTCCGACAAAGGCGAAGCCCATGAGGCAGGCCGTGAGTCCCGCGCCAAGCATCGCCGCGGTGTCCCCTTCGGCGCGGTAGAGGATTATCCAGTAGCCGAGGCCGCCGCGTCCGTCTGTCACCTGTCCGGCGAACATTTCGCCAGTTAGCGCACCCACTATGGCGAGGCTCGCCGAAATCTGCGCTCCGGTAAGTATGTAGGGCAAGGCACCCGGAAGGCGAAGGTGGCGCATTTGCTGCCACCACGTGGCCCTGTGCAGGTGGAAAAGCTCCAGCGCTGCGGGGTCCGCGCTTAGCAGGCCCTGCACGGCACTAGCCGTTATTGGGAAGAATGCGATTAGAAAGGCGATGAACAGGACCGACCAGAAGCCGTCCATCCAGAGCACGATAAGAGGTATGAGTACGACCAGGGGCGTCATCTGCAACACGAGCACCCAGGGGTAGAGCGTGGCCCTTGCCGTGGCGCGGGATGCCATCAGTAGCGCGGCAGCCATCCCGAGGGCGAGCGCGGCCACAAAGCCCGTGCCCGCGGTCTGGATTGTTCGCGCTGCGGCTGGCAGAAGTTCGTGCCAGTGCGCTGAAAGGGCCGAAAGCACCTCGTGAGGGAAGGGCAGGGCAAAGCGGGAAAAGCCCGCTATGGGGCGCGCGGCGTACCAGATGCCAAGCAGCAGTATGCCGAACAATAGGGGCAGGATTATTCTCTTTGCGCGGCTCATGGCAGGGCTACCTTCCCAAGGGCGAGCGATATCTTCGCCACCAGAGACTGGAATGGCGCGCTGGTTCTTATCGAGGGCTTGCGAGGGTAGGCGAAGGGAACTTCGAAGCTCGCGGATATGCAGGCGGGGCGCCCGCCCATTACGTGCACTTTTTCGGCAAGGAACACTGCCTCGGCCACGTTGTGCGTCACAAAAAGCGCCGTCCAGCCCTGCCGCGCCCACACCCCCAGAATGTCCTCGCCGAGTTTGTCGCGCCGAATGGCGTCCAGCCCCGCGAAAGGTTCGTCAAAAAGCATAAGCCCGGGGGCCGTGGACAGGGCGCGGGCGAGCGAACTTCGCATTCTCATTCCGCCCGAGAGCTGACGCGGGTAGTAGTGCAGGTATTCGCCAAGGTCGAGGGCTGTTGCCAGCTCCGCAGCGCGCCTTAGGCGTTGTTCTTGGGGCACGCCGCGCAGGCGCAGGGGCAGGGCGATGTTGTCCTGCACGTTCAGCCAGGGCAGCAGCGTGTGGTCCTGAAATACAAAGCCCGTGCCGCGGCCACGTTCCGCACAGGGGTCTGAACCCGCGACGCGCACAAGCCCGTCCTGACATTGCAAGAGGCCCGCCACTATGCGCAATAGAGTGCTCTTCCCGCAGCCCGATGGGCCTATTACGCTGTGGAAGCGGCCTGCGGGTACTTTCAAGTCCAGCCCTCCCACGACGGGAGGCCCATCCTCATACCGCAACGATGCTGCGTTGATTTCTATGCCCGCGGCTTCTGACATTGGAAAAAATGCACAACAACGCGCGCACGTCATTCCCGCAACCAAATAGGGAACGATGGGTGTATTTTGGCCTTAGGAGCGTCTGCAAACAGACGGGCCGAGGAGGCGCACGTATTCCGAAGGGGGCCGATTTTCAAACGCTCATTAGTCCGAAGTCTGTGAGGGGTCAAGATGCGCTATGAAGCAGTCCCGCCCGACTCGTATGCTGCTGCGCATTCCAGCGAGTAGATAGGCTCTCGCGTTTTCTACTGCCATTTCAAGAGGCTGACCTTTCGCAAGGCAGGCCGCTATGGCAGCCGAAAGGGTGCAGCCGCTTCCGTGCGTGTTTACGTTCAGCACGCGCTTGTCGGAATACTCCCGCATCTTGCCGTCGTTTGTGTAGAGAATGTCCGTTACCTGCGTGTGCGAGTCCAGGTGCCCGCCTTTTAGCAGAATGGCAGTGCCGGTCATGGCGTTTAGCATACGGGCGGCCTCGCGCATGTCGGGGACGCTCTGCGGCCTGTGCCCCAGAATGACGGCAGCTTCGTCGAGGTTTGGCGTGATAAGCGTCGCAAGGGGCAGGAGCAGGCCGCGAATACTGCTCATTGCTTCGTCGCAGAGAAGGGCTGCTCCGCTTGTGGCTACCATCACGGGGTCCACAACGGCGGGAATCTCGCGCCGCGATTCGAGAAAGTCACACACGGCGTTGATTATGCCCTTGTCGTAGAGCATTCCCGTTTTGAGTGCGCGGAGTTTGAAGTAGGAGTCTATTTGGAGCATTTGCGCGCTTACAAACTCCGGTTTCGCCGCCTGCACGGCCATGACTCCGTCGGGGTTCTGCGCAGTGAGGCAGGTGATGGCTGTCGTGCCAAAAACGCCGTGCGCGGCAAAGGTCAGCAGGTCGGCCTGAATGCCCGCTCCCGCTCCGCTGTCCGAACCGGCGATGCTCATCGCAACGGGTAGATCTGTGTTTTCGCTCATGTGGGGTTGGTCAAGTGTAGCCCTAAAGAGAGCGTCAGGTCAAATGACAGCGTTGTTTGCGCGCATGTTTTCAGTAAGAGGAATGTTTTGACTTTGGGCCAGCTCTAACAACTTTGATTTCTGCTACGAACGGTCTTTGCGGCGTCTGGCTTCGTTTCGGAAGTTCGCCGGATTTCTCCAATACTACTCACTTCCGAAGCCTTGCCATCCATCCGCAAATCCTCGTTCTCGCTACGAAACCAGTT
>JAFGLA010000015.1 GCA_016928295.1 Opitutales bacterium | reverse complement strand
GCCCGTCCCAGCCTCATCAGCAAAGCCTTGCCGCCTCCTCATCCATCATCTTGCCGATTGAGTCCACCTAACTGCAAAATGCTCTAATCGCGCAAATGCGGCGGTATCGCGGACTTGTCGGTCTTTTGGGCGGCTGCTGCGTCTGCATTCGCTCTGCCCCGCCTCGCTTTCTTTGACGCGGCCCTAGCCCCACCGGAGGCTCTCTTTTTGGGCACCGTCGCGACTCCAAAGAGGGGGTTGCCCGTTGCGATTTCGCGAACAAGAGCACGCGCCAGAAGCTCGAACTGTTCATTCGTCGCGCTTAGATACAGCCACTTTGGCAACACGGGGTGCTCCCGCAACTGTGGCCAACGCTCCAGAATTGCCTTGTGATTGACGCGCTCGACGGGAAACATCGCCCCGTTCCAAGGCTCGTCCCCGTCGGAGAGAACCAGCAGCAACCGGCCGCGAACATACACAGCGTCGCAGCCAAAGAAGCGCCTCGGCAACGCGCCTTCCAGCGCGAGCAAAGGCTCCGCCAGCCAGCTGTATTCGCTTCTCATCGCCATCAGCATAGAGGCATTCCCGTGGCTTGAAAGCCATATCTTACGCCGCGCAAAACTGCGCAAACTCATGCGTGTTGCCATGCGAACCTCATACTGCTAGTTAAGTCACTTTTCGCGAACCATGCACGACCTCGCAATCATCGTTCCCGCCCGCCTCGCTTCGACGCGCTTCCCGCGCAAACTGCTGCACCCCGTGCGCGGCGTCCCGCTCATACTGCACACGGCAAGGCGCATACGCAGCATAGCGCCGCAGTTCCCGCTATATTTCGCAGTGGCGGAAGAGGAGCTGGCCGACACGCTGAAGGACGCTGGCTTCGAGAGCGTGATGACGGACCCCAATCTGCCAAGCGGCACGGATCGCCTCGCACAGGCGAACGCGCAAATCGGGGCAAAGCTCGTGATCAACGTGCAGGCGGACGAACCGCTCGTCGCACAGTCTCACATCGCGGCGCTCGCCAACCTCATCGGCTCAGGCAAATGCGACATGGCAACCCTTGGCACTCCGTTCAAGAGCGTGGAGGACTTTCGCGACCCAAACCGCGTCAAAGTCGTTCGCGCAAAAGACGGCACGGCGCTATATTTCTCCCGCGCGCCCATCCCCTTCAGCCGCGACAGCAAGGGAGCCGTGGACGCGGACTGGCTCGCCGCGCAGCCCGTGCTGCTGCACCTTGGGATGTATGCCTACACGGCGGACTTTCTAGCCAGGTTCCCGACTCTGCCGCAGGGAACTCTGGAAAGCATTGAAAAGCTGGAGCAGCTCCGCGCCATGGAGTTCGGCTACCGGATCGCCGTGGACTGCACGCTCGAAACCACTGTCGGCATAGATTGCCCCGAAGACCTGCCCCTGCTGGAAGCAAGGCTGGACTCATAGAACGCTATCTAAGCGCCACGAGCACCTGAAAAGCCGCGCCCATGCGCGTTGGGTGGACAAGCTCCCGCAGCTTGCCCGCCTCCACAATGTCGCCACGGCTCATTACGGCTTCTATCTGCGGCATCGCGTGGCGCATGAAAAAGGACTCCTGCCGCATCAGGCGCACGTCCGAAAAGCCAGCGTCGCGGAGCACATTTTCCAAGCCGTCCCAGCATATATGGCAGGTCAAGTCCTGCTCCCCGGGAGCGTCAAACAGACTCCCGCATAGCGAATGCGAGCGGTATGCACGCGCCGTACCCGCGGGGCGCCTGTGCAGAATGTCCGCCCAGTCGAGGCCGTAGTCAAAAGCCACTATCGCGCACACATTCTCCCGCCGCGCAAGGTCCGCCATCAGCGCCTCCGCCTGAAGGGGCAGATCCATGCGGTAGCCCTCCGGCGCGTCCTCTGGCAGGCGCGGGGCAAAAGCCGCGACTTCAGGCGTTAGCTCCGGCAACAGCTCCTCCACAGCCTGCCCGTCCACGATGCGCACGCCGCTTTCGCGCCAGCAGCCGCCGAAGCGAACGACTCGGTTAAAGGGTTGCGCGTCGAACAATTCGTTGCTGAAAAGAAGCAAGTTCCCAGAATCGGGGATTTCCGCACCAAGCGAAAGAGCGAGCGACTTTTCAAAAGGCGGACAGGCCTGCGAGGCGACGTTTGAAGCGCCCGCTTCGGCCCCAAGCTCGACAAACGTCACGCCCTCGCCAACGCAGGGTTCCACAAGCTCCCGACAGGCACCGGCGACAAGCTCGGCGAACACGCGCCCCATGGATTCGGAAGTGTAAAAGTCCGCATCTTTGCTTGTTCCCACCCTCTTGCGGGCCGGATTGGCATAGTAACCCAGCTCCGGCTCGTACAGGGCGATACGCATGAATTGCGCAAAGGACACAAGCCCCTGCGCGCCAAGTATGTCGATGATGCTTTTCATGCTCCGGCCTCCATATTGTCAGCTTTTATTGCATTTCCAATAATCATCTGCGCCGCGACAATAGGCCTTCGGCTCAGGCGCTTGCGAAGGAATAGAGCTTTCCGCTGCTAGGCCCCTTGGGGCTCCATTCCATGACCAAATGCGCCATACTATCATCTATCGCGTAAAAGCCGAGCGAGCGATAAAGGCCAAGTGCAACGGCGTTTGTCTTTTCCACGCAAAGATGCAAAAGGCGCCCCGTGCGGGTGCATTCCTGCATGGTTGTTGTGATGATGATTTTTCCGATGCCCTTGCCCCGCCATTCCGGCAAGAGGGATATTTCCACAAGGCGCAACTCGCTACGACCGCCGCTTACAATGAAAAGGCCCACCGGTGAGCCGTCCATCTCGATAATGTTCTCCTTGGTCTCCGCCATTGCCTTGATGGCGTTCTGGTGGGCGGTTCGGGCGCGAAACTGAAAGTCAACAAGCTGTTTTTTCTCCGCCTCCACATTCTCGCCGCGCCAATAGTTCATGAAAAGGCGCTCCGAATCTATCTGTCCGCGAAGTTGCCTCAAAAACGGTTCATCCTCCGCACGGGGCGGGCGCAGATTCATTATGTGACCCATAAGTAACGCCTGTATGCTGAGATTAACGTGGCAATTCGTCCATCGCGTTATTAATAAATCCCATAAGGCCACCTCTAACAACTGGTTTCGTCGCGAGAACGAAAATTTGCGGATGGATGGCAAGGCTTCGGAAGTGAGTAGTATTGGAGAAATCCAGCGAACTTACGAAACGAAGCCAGACGCCGCAAAGACCGTTCGCAGCAGAAATCAAAGTTGTTAGTGGTGGCAATATCGGAGTTCCACATGACAAGAAAATTCAGAATCGGCGTGTTCATCTCCCCTTCGATCAACTTCCCGCAAGCGGAGCCGAACCTGTGCGCCGGTTTCAGGGCCGGCATCGGAGGCTGCGCTGGGACGGATATAGACGTACTCTTTTACGAGACGCAGTCCGGCGCGAAGAAGCTCGGCATGGCAATATCGCGGGCCTACGTCGTGGACCGCCTCGACATGTCCGTGGTCAACACGGCATACGCGGTGCTTGAAAACCTGTGCAAGACACTGGCGCTGTATCGCAAGCCGCTCTTTGTCGTGTCCTCGGGCGCGGATATTGTCCGCAAAGAGGAGCTTCACCCGTATGTATTCCGCAACTCCTTGCACTACTGGCAGTGCGCATACGAGGCGGGCCGGTGGGCAGGCAAAAACTGGGGCGGGCGAGTGATGCTGGTCACGTCCATGTTCGACTGTTGTTTCGATTCGCACGCTGCATTTATTGAAGGAGTGAAAGCTGCCGGAGCTGAAGCGTTTCCTCACATTTGCGACGCACCGGACTACATCTTTCACGCGGAGCCTCTCATCGAAGCCATTAAGCTGGAAAAGCCCGACGGGCTTGCTATTTACGCCTGCGGCAACATCGCCGCGCAGATACTGGAAACGATCGCTTCGGATGCATTCGCGGCTTCAATCCCCGCCCTGCACGGACCGATGTTGCACGAGGCGCCGCTTGTCTCCTGCCTTGGCGAAGCCCTTTCGAACGGCAAGAGCGTTTTTTCCTCTTCGGACACGCTTCTCAATAACGGCACGGAGGCTTGCCGGGAGTTCAGGCACCGCTGGGCTGCGCAATCTGAAGCAGAGCCCGATTGCTTCGCGCTACTCGGCTACGAAACGGGGCTTTTCATCCGCAAGGCGCTTGAAAAGTGCGGCGAAGGCAAAGTAAGCGCCGACGTGCTTAAAGCTGCGCTGGAGGGGCTTGAAATCGACAGCCCGCGCGGGCGAATCGCGATGGATTGCGAATACCATGCCACCTGCGGCCCCGTGTATCTGCGGGAGCTTGGCCTCGAGAACGGCTCTATGAGCGAGAAATGCCAGCCCATTTGCGTAACGGCAAAAGACGGCGAGGCGGAGTCTCAGGCTCTTTTCGCAGGACATATAAACCGTTGGCAGACAGACTACTTGCAACAATAGCGCACAGCGATTATCGGTTATACTTGCAGACAAACGTTTTTCAATTAGATTTGCTAACGCAGTAAAGAACTGTTTTCGGACACAAAAAACCCATACTCAGGCAGGAATAATATGGAATACTACCTCGGTGAAATCCTTACCTTCGGCTTTCCACGCGCCCCCAGTGACACAGTTAAATGCAATGGGCAGACTATGAGCATTAATCAAAACCAAGCGCTATATGCTCTTCTTGGAGTCGCTTGGGGAGGAGACGCCCGCTCAACCTTCGGTATTCCCAACCTATGTGGGCGCGCAATGTATGGCCTCGGTCAGGCCCACACAAACAGTGGCGTCATTGCAGGGGTGCTAGACTGGGAAATCGGAAAACTATACGGGACCGACCAGTACGTGCTTAGCCAATACAACCTCCCGATGCACTCGCACTCAGCGACCTTCACCCCCACTTACGCAAGCGGAGACGAAGGCGGCTCAGCGGCTTATGTGAAGGTATCCAGCTTGCAGGCGACAACCAACGAACCCAACGGAAATTACCTGGCCCAGGGCTGGGACCCAAGGACAAAAACCGCTGACAACACCTACATTGAGCCGGCAAACGCGGGCACGCTCGGCAACTTGGCCGGTGTGGGCGGCGGCACTGGTGGCATGACTGGCGGTGTTGTTACAGTCGGCAACGCAGGCTCCAGCACCCCACTCACAGTGGAAGGCCCTGGAGCAGGCGTAAACTTCTGCATCGTAACAACGGGCGTCTTCCCGAGCTTTGACTAAAACGTTAGCTTGGTCACTCGCTAGCGCGACATTATAATCATACAACTTAAACTGGCAAAACAATGAAAAATCGCATTCTTAAGTCGATTTTAGCCCTGCTGGCTCTCATCCCATCCGTCGCATTGGCTGATATCACAATGCATATCGACGCCTTAAACGACGAGTTCTGGTTCTCAGGAAGCGCAACCGGAACGCTGACTCTTGAAGACACCTATTCGCGTGTACAATGGAGTTCATCCTCCTCCGCTGAGTTCGGAGATGCATTCGTGGTCGGCCTAGCCAACGCGTTCACATTTGAAACTGTGGATATGGAAGTGGACATAGATATTTTCGACTCTGACGATACCATCAAGGTTCTCTTGAGTTACAATAACGCTACAACCGCAGGCACCCTTACGGCCAACTCTTACACGGTTTATACATATGACTCGGCCTTCGGAGGACTAAGCACCACCCAGGAAGCTGCCTTTGAGTCTCTAATCGGACAGACGATCCCCCTAGGCTCCTATGGCAGCGGCTTCGGCGGCCTTCAAGTCGTTCCCGAGCCTTCGGAAGTGGCTTCCGCTCTTGGCCTTGGCGCACTGGCAGCGGCGATGATACTGCGCAGAAGAAAGACCGCCTAATTTAGAGCATAAAAAACACTTTCAAGGGCATGTTCCAAAAGGACATGCCCTTTTCGCATCCTTAGGGAGCGTTTGCATCCAGAGATATGTAACGCCCCTATGCCACGACGTGCTCAAGAGGCTTGGGGATGATGACCTCTGTCTCCGGCAGGCGCTCCGAAAGCTGGGCGCGGAACCACTCGCGCGCATCCGCCTCGCCGTGGACTAGGAGAATCGTCTTCGCCTGTGCCTTCAGAGCGTAATCCAGCAACTCCTCCCGATCGGCATGACCGGAAAGATCAAAACGCTCCACCCGCGCATGCACGGCGGTCTGGTAATCAAGCGCGCCAAAAAGGAAATCCCCACCCGCATCCGTGGCCACAAGCTGGCCGCCCGGAGTGTCCGGGTCGCAATAACCCACGATGCACACCGAACTGTACGGATCGTGCAAAAGTGAGGCCGCAAGCGCGTAAGAAGGCGTCTTCTCGCTCAACATCCCGCTACCGAGAACGTATATGCCCTGCCCGGGGGATTTGCCCGGCTTTATATCGCGCTCCAGACTCTTCACGTTCAAATCCTTGAGCACGTTCGAGCGGAAGCGCAAAAGCCCCGTCTTGCGCGAGATCTCGTCAAAGCGTTGCGCAACGTCCAACCCCAGCCCGACGCAGTACACGGGCACCTTGGGCAACTTGCCGCGCGACTCGTGCAGTATGCAAAGTATCTCCTGCGCCCTGCCAAGAGCAAAGGCCGGAATCAGCACCGAACCACCGGCCTGCAAAGTGTCGTCCATCGTAGCGAGCAGGCGCGCCGTCTCGGCGTCGCGCCCCCGCCCTTCGGGCCTTGAGGAAAGCCCGCGCGTAGTCTCGCTAATAAGGACGCTGAACGGCCCCTCGGGCAACTTCGCCCCGCCAAGGTGGCGCTGAGAATCAAAGAGCACATCCCCGGTGTGCAGGACGCGCTCGCCGTCATACGTCAGCTCGACGGATGCCGCTCCCGCGATGTGGCCGGACTGGTGCAGGGTTATGCCAAGCTCTTCGCCCCGCTTTTCAAGGTGCCGCGTAATGCCGAACTTCAGGGGCAGAACGTTCATGTTCATGCGGTCCACCTCGCCATGCGTGTACAGTGGCAGATCAGCAAGACCGCTGTCGTTGCGCTGGCGCAGCATCACGTTGACCGAGTTGTGCAGAATCCTCGCCGCGAGCATACTGCTTGGCGGACTCATCAGAATGGGCGTCTGCTGAAAGGCGCGCCATACAAGAGGCAGAGCGCCCATGTGGTCCAAATGGCAGTGGGTGAGAATCACCGCGTCGGGCGCGCGCCCTATCATGCCAAGGCGCGGCAAAGAGGCAGAGCCAATCTCGCGCGGATTCATCCCAGCATCAACGAGTATCCGGAACGGGCCAAGTTCCAGCATATGACAGTTGGCACCGATACCTTCTCCCGTGCCCAGATCTACAAACTTCACAGGTAGAAGAATTAGCCTTCGTTCGCGGGCAATTGCAACGGAAATGCAGGGATGCGCACAAGTATGTGCCGCCCTTCGGAGTCCACCCCGTGCAAGCCGCCGCTCGCGATTGCCGAGCCGGAGAGCATGTGAAAACTGTTAAATGAGTAGCTTTCGCCCGGGCGCAGACGCGGCTTTTCACCGACGATGCCCTCGCCCTCTACCACCATCGTGCGCCCGTCGCTACCGTGAAGCACCCAGCGGCGCCCCAGAAGGGTTATGGAATACTCGGAAAGGTTCTGAATCGTCAGAAAATATATGAACACATGGGGGCGCCCCTTTGGCGCGTTGTCCGGGTCGAAGCGATAGACCAGTT
>JAFGLA010000014.1 GCA_016928295.1 Opitutales bacterium | reverse complement strand
GCCTGCCGATTGTGGCGCTGGATGCCCCCGGTTCACGGGAGGCGGTTTCCGACGCTGTGAACGGCGTTCTTTTGCCTTCCAGCTCTGGCGAGCAGGATTACGCCGCGGCTTTGAGCGGGCTGTTCGCCGATTCCGAAAGACTCGCCGCAATGGGCAGGGCGAGTACCCTGCGTTCGCTGGACTATGACAGGGCGCGCAGCGCGTCGCGAATGCTGTCCCTTTACGGGCGGCTCATCGAGCAGCGGCGTGCAGCGCCCGACTACGAGGGCGGCGAGCTTGGCGTTCTGGAGCGCCTCAAGGGGAGGCTGGAGGCTGAATGGGAGCTTATCTCCACAAAGGCTTCCGCGACCTTCGACGCCATTTCAAAAGAAAAGCCGGAGTAGGGCGCGTTTGGGCGCACGGATTGCATCGCAATTTTGACGTATTTTTGTCGGGCAAAATGTTGTGCAAGGGTTCATTCATGGCCAATTTAGCTTTATGACCCCACGTAAACTACCCCTCACTGTGGCCGCCGCGTCGGCTTTCGCAGTCTCCCTGTCCGGCGCTACGCCGGAAGAACAGGAACATGCCTTGTTTGACAGCTTCCCGGAGCTTTCCGCGCTCAAGGAAGTCCCCAAGCCCGCCGGGCCGGACTGGATGCACAACGCCGTGTTTTACCAGATTTATCCGCAGACTTTCTGCGACAGCGACGGCGACGGCATAGGAGATATTCAGGGCATAATCTCCAAGCTCGACTACGTGAAAAGCCTCGGAGTCGATGCCATATGGATTAATCCCTTCTTTGAAAGCCCCTTCCGCGACGCCGGTTACGACATTAGCGACTATTACAGCGTAGCCACGCGCTACGGAACGAACGAGGACGCGAAGGAACTATTTGAAAAGGCGCACGAAAAGGGCCTCAAGGTGCTCTTCGACTTTGTCGCGAGCTACACCTCGATAGATCACCCCTGGTTCAAGGACTCCTGCGAACCTACGCCAAACGCGCACTCCAACTGGTATGTCTGGACCAACGACACATGGTTCGCTGGGCAGCAGGACTACACTGCGGGCTTCATTCAGGGCTACTGCCTGCGTAACGGCAACTACCTGCAAAACTTCTTCTGGAGTCAGCCCGCGGTCAACTTCGGCTACGGCAACATAGACCCGCAGCAGAGCGCGTGGCAGCTTCCGCCGGACCATCCCGACATCATGGCCTTGCGCGAGGAGATGAAGAACGTCGTTCGCTTCTGGATGAGCATGGGGGCCGACGGCTACCGTGCCGACATGGCCAGCACCCTCGTCAAGCATGACGACGAGGACAAGAAATACACCTGCGCGGTGTGGAACGACATTCGCGACATGCTCGACGAGGAGTTCCCGGGCACTTTCACCGTGGCCGAATGGGAGGACTGGACCGCGTCCAAGGCAGGCTTCAATTCTAACTTTCTGCACTGGCGTCCGCAGTATTACGATCTCTGGTTCCGCAACGAGGACAGCTACTTCCTCTCCGCGGGCAAGGGCGACATCACGCGCTTTCTTTCCCTGTATCTGGGCCAGCGCGAAAAGTCCGGCGACGCGAACTACATTTCCCTCACCGTGGGCAATCACGATTTGCCGCGCATCAACCGCTGGGGCCGCGATCGTACGGACCTTGAGCTGATACAGGTCTTCGCGTTCACAATGCCCAACGTTCCCTTCATCTACTACGGGGACGAGATTGCAATGCGCCAGCTCGACTTCCAGAGCGGCAAGGAGGGTTGCTACGGCACGCGCGCCGGTGCACGCACTCCCATGCAGTGGGCGGCTGGGCCGAATCTTGGCTTCTCCACCGCGGCACCGGACAAGCTCTGGATGCCTGTTGATGGCGCGGAGGACGCCCCAACCGTGGCAGCCGCCGAGGCGGACGAGGAATCCATGCTGCATTTCATGCGCGAGCTTGTAGCCTTCCGCAAGGCGCATCCGGCTCTCGCCGCGAACGGCGCGTTCACGCCCGTGTATGCTCAAGAGGGCAAGTATCCCTTCGTATTCATACGCGCTGGAGGCGGGGAGGCCCTGCTGGTTGTGATCAACCCATCGGCTGCGGATGCAAAGGCCGAAATCGAGGGCGTTTTGAAGGCGCAAAAGGCGCTTCTGCGCGGCAGTGAATGCAAGTGGAGCGAAAAGGGTGCCAAGACATCCATAGAAATCAAAGGCCGCAGCTATGCGATTTACAGTCTAGAGTAGTCAACGGTTCCTTTTTTTAAGCAAAACGCGGCGGGACTTGCACTGTCCCCGCCGCGTTTTTGCTTTTATTGAAGCCTGATGCATTTGCTTATTCGGGCTGCGCTTGCCGGGCTTTGCCGAAGCTTTCCGTTACAAGACGGGACAGCGCTTTGTCCGGCTCTGTAACAAACTCCCGTCCCAGTGTGAACTCTTCCTTCTCCATGTTGCGGGCGACCAGTTTCAGGCCGTGCTCGAAGTCCTTGAACAGCGTTTCGCAGAGGGAGCGGATGGAGCGGTCGCTTTCCACGGACAGTTCCATGAGCGCGTCGCAGGCGTCGTCGTCGAAGTCTATTCCGATGCCTGTGGATGCTTTGAAGCGTTCCTTAAAGGCGTCAATGTCCTGCCGCAGTACCCCGCGCTGAAGGTGTTGGTTCTCCTTCAGAAGGTGGAGCAGGGCATCGTGGGGGTTGGCCACGGTGTTTGTGGTCACTTCGAAGCTGCGAATGCCCGTGCTGGGCAGTTCAAACTTGTAGTCGCGGAACACGCGCTCGAACACTGTCATCAGTCCGCGCGCGCCCGTGCGCTCCTTATACGCGCGGGCGGCAATCTCGCGAATGGCTTCGGGCGTAATCTGAAAGTCGATGTTGTAGCCCTTGAAGTCGCTCCGGTACTGCTCCAGCAGGTTGCCTTCGCTAGTTGTGAGTATTTGCGCAAGGTCGTCCACGCTTAGCGAGTCGCAGGACACGCGCACGGGTAGGCGGCCTATGAATTCCGGCTCGAATCCGTATTTGATAAAGTCCTGCGTCTCCACGTTGTGCAGGTAGCGGAAAATGTCCTCGTCGTTGCCTTTGCCGGCCCCGTTGCCGTCGCCAAAGCCTATTGTGCTGGTGTCGAGCCTCTTGCGCACACTTTCTGCCATCTTGTCGAAGGCGCCCGAAACGATGAACAGTATGTGCCGCGTGTTGATGCTGCGCTTGCGCGGCTTGCTTCCCCGCTGAAAGTCCATCATAGCCTGCATCTGGCTCATCATGTCGGTGGGGGAAAACAGGTTCACTTCCGCCTCTTCCATCAGCTTGAGCAGGTTGATCTGCACGCCTCGGCCTGACACGTCGCGCCCCTGCACGCCCGGGGCTGCGGCGATTTTGTCGATTTCGTCTATGTAAATTATGCCGTACTGCGCGAGGTCCGTGTTCCCGTGGGCCATCTTGTTGAGGTCGCGCACGAGGTCTTCGACGTCTGAACCCACGTAGCCGGTTTCGGAGAACTTCGTGGCGTCAGCCTTTACGAACGGAACGCCGATGAGGCGCGCAATGTGCCTCATCAGGAAGGTTTTGCCGCTGCCCGTGGGGCCTAGCAGGATGATATTCTGCTTGTGGTAGTCCTTTTCGCGAAGCTCGGGGTCTTCGATGCACTGGCGCACGTGGTTGTAGTGGTCGCATACGGCTACGGAGAGCACTTTCTTGGCCTCGTCCTGGCGGATTACGTAGCGGTTCAGGTAGTCGCGAATCTCTCGGGGCTTCAGGTTGAAGGCGCGAATGCGTTCAAGCGCCTCGTCGGGGGACTCGGGCTTGTCGGGCGTCTCGCCCTCGTCGCCTTCTGTCAGTTCGCCTTCCTCAGCTCCGGCCTGTGCTCCAAAGTTGCCCATCGGCACCATGTGCAGTTTGCCTTCACGGAGTGCTTCTTCGATTTTGCGCTGGATTTCTTCAAATGGGTTTGTCGGCTCTTTGTCGCTCATTGTGTATATATGATGGATATATGAAAAATGCTCCCGCTGCCAGACCTTGTAGTGACTGTTTCTTTTGAAATATGCGGTTTTGCGGGAATAAAAGTCTGTGTCGGGAATTATGTCATGCCTGTTCAAAGGTATCCTATTTTGCGTCTGGACGGGGCTTGCGCATACTTTATTCGAACTTTACAAGATTTTGTCTGTCACTTGCTTGACTCTCTCTCAAGGTGAGGATAACAAATACTTTCAAGTGGTCATATGTAAGGCCTCGTAACCTGATTTACAACTAAAGGCTATGCCAGCGAACCTGACCAAACGCGATATCGTCCTGAGCATCTATTACAAGACCGGATTTCCCCAGAAGGAAGTTCGCGATGTAGTTCAATTGACATTGGACACAATTGCCGGTGCTCTAGCTCAGGGCCACAATGTTGAACTTCGCAACTTCGGAGTTTTCGAAGTGCAGGTGCGCAAGTCAAGAGTGGGCCGAAACCCGAACAAGCCCGAGAAGGAAGTTACAATTCCCGAACGTGCCGTGATTAAGTTCAAGTCGGGCAAGGAACTCAAGGCTCGCATCAAGAAGATCGACCTTGGCAAGATAGGCGACACCAAAGCCTAGTCTGCCGTCGTTCTTCGAAGTAAGACAACAGACTTTCGCCGCTGTTCCCGCAAGAAGGGGCTGCGGCTTAAGTTGTTTGCCGTGATATGGGTTTGGTATTCGAGGGATAAACGGAGCATCGGGCGAGGTGCCTCTGGATGCTCCGAGCTGAACTGAGCGGTCTATCAGTGAAAGACGCCCGCATTTCGATGGGAGTTTGATTTTCAATCACGCTCCAGCGTCTTGTCCGCAGGATAAGGTTCACCTTGGGGAGCTTTACCGGCGCGTCCAAGTAACTGCAAAAGGCTCTAATACCCCAGCCCGCGCAAGTCTATCGTGCCATCCGGCCAGTTCTTGCAGTTTGCGGGATAGAGCATGATGTTCTTGTCCCAGAAGGGATTCTTCGCCTTGTCACTCGGGTGCAGGCTGTTGCAAAACTTGTTGCCAACTTCGCAGGCGCCTAGTTTGACGTAGAAATCCGGCACCCCTGTCTGCCATAGGGCAGCCTCGTATTCCCCTTTGTTCATAAGCTCCAGAACCTTTTTGACAACTATTGCTCCATAGCCCCTGCCGCGGCATTCGGGCAGGGTGCACACTCCGCATAGGGCAAGGATTTTCATGCGCCTGTCCCCACAGGAAACTTCGCGCGTAAAGCCTTCGGCCGCTGCCACGATGCGCCCTTCAAGCTCCACGGCTACGGTGTATCTGTCCGGTCTTTCGGATACCGGCGTCATCTCGATGGCTGGCGCATCGGGGTTTGGCGGCCAGACTGTCGAGTTTAGCGCAGCGATGCCCTCGTGAGTGGCGGAATCAACCTCGTCGGCGTAGCCCTGTATCAGGCGGAACTCGTTCATGTCGTTCTGCTTTGGGGTTATATATGGGACTTTGTCAGAGCTTGTAAGTATTGGCTAGGGAGTGTTTGCAAATAGACGGACCGAGGAGGCTGTGTGGATTTCTGAGATAAAAACCAGAACATGAGGCGATGTGAATCGGGATTCCCAGAGCCGAATGGGCTGGTTTTTAGCCAGAAAGACACCCGCATTCCGACGGGAGTTCTATTTGCAAACACTCCTTGGAGCGTTCTATTCTTTCACTGTCAACATGGAAGAGAGCAAGGGACAGAAGCGCCCGTTCCTGGGCGTATATTTCGAGAGCTGCGGCGTGTACGGGCGTTTTTACCGCAACGCCGAAGGCAGCGCCTACGTTGGCCGCTGTCCGCGTTGCGGCAAGCCGTTCAAAATACGCGTAGGCGCCGAGGGCACAAGCTCACGCTTCTTCGTTGCGACCTGCCGCTAGGGGGGGGGACTATTATCAGTTCATTTGGTCTATGAAATCCTTGAGCTGGCGCTTTTTGATAGACGGGTCTATGAGCTGAATGAATTCAGCGTCCTGAAGATCGTCACCTCTTTTCCTGTTCTGTCTTGGCTCAAGCGCCTCGATCAGCAGAGCTTCAAAAGTTGGTAGCAGTAGGTCTGCCTGCACCGTGTCTGGTGGCGCGCCCAGTTCCCCGTTGTTGGACACAGGCAGAATGCCGAACCACGAGAAGCGATCCCAACGCGTCGCAAGGCGGTCCCTCGTGTGTTCAAAGAGGCGCTGTCCGATGGGACGGTCAACACTTCGGCCCACATAGATGACTTCGCGCCCGTCATATAGGAGGTAGATTCCTTGCTGGTCGCAGAAATTGACCGCGTCGCTGCCCTTGAGCTGTTGGCCCAGCAGCTTGGGTTTCTGTTTCCAGTCCACGAGTTCTCTACGCCAGAACATCCCGAAAGCATTTATAATGGCACTGTCTTCGCGCTCGTCGGGTCCATCGGCTTCGTCATCATCTTGATATGATGGAGGCATTACCTCGTTGCCGGTATTTCTCAGCACAAAGGAACCCGGGCCAACCTGAAGGAATGGAGAATCCGGCTTCTTTGAGTTGGAATATAGACACATTCCTACATAGTGTGAAGGTCTGGCTCCCGTAAGCATTCTCAACCCAAGTTCTTCGATCCTTTCAGTGATTTCACGTTTTGTCATTGGACCGTTTGCTTCGCGAAGAACGGTTGCTATTGCTTTCTTCCAAGTCATTTCCTTCTCTGTCGAACGCTTTGCCATGCAGGGGATTCTGTAAGTATTCATTCCGAAAGGCAATTGAAATGGCGTTGCCGATAATGCCTTTGACGCGGGGTATTCATATAGCACAAGACCCGCCTGGCAATTGTGCGCCTTGCGGGTCTTGGAAAGCAGACAGGTCTTATGCGTTACTCTGCGTTATCGCCGAAGCGTTTGCCCCAGACGTCGCGCAAGGTTGTCGTGCGGTTGACCACCGTCGCTCCAGGCTTGCTGTCCTTGTCGATGCAGAAGTAGCCCTTGCGCTCGAACTGGTAGTGCGTGCACGGCGCGGCATCGGCGAGATCCTTTTCCGCAAATCCGGTCACAACCGTGAGCGAATCCGGGTTGATGTTCTCAAGGAAACTGTGCCCCTCTTCCACATCCTCGGGATTCTCCTTGGTGAAGAGCGTGTCGTAGAGGCGTACCTCGATGGGCGTGTTCTCCGTGGCGCTAATCCAGTGGATCGTGCCCTTCACCTTGCGCCCGTCCGGCGTGGACGCGCCGCGCGATTCGGGGTCGAAGGTGGCGCGAAGCTCCACGATGTTGCCCGCCTCGTCCTTGATTACATCCGTGCAGGTGATGTAGCAGGCGTAGCGCAGGCGAACCTCGCCGCCTGGGAAGAGGCGGAAGAACTTCTTGGGCGGGTTTTCCATGAAGTCCTCGCGCTCGATGTAAATCTCCCGCGTAAGCGGGACCATGCGGCTGCCCATCTCAGGCTTGGACGGGTGGTTCTGCCCCTCGTAGAGTTCCGTTTCTTCGGGGAAATTCGTTATCACGACCTTGAGCGGGTCGATGACAGCCATGCGGCGCGTGGCCGTCTCCTCAAGATCCTGACGCAGGCAGAAGTCGAGCAGGGCAAGATCCACCGTCTGCGGGCGCTTGGAAAGGCCCGCTCGCGCGGCGAACTCCCTTATCGAAGCCGGCGTGTAGCCACGGCGGCGAAGGCCGCAGATTGTAGGCATACGCGGGTCGTCCCAGCCCTTGACGTGACCCTCTTTGACGAGCTGGAGCAGCTTGCGCTTGC
>JAFGLA010000013.1 GCA_016928295.1 Opitutales bacterium | reverse complement strand
CCCCGTCCTGACCGAGGCGATGCTGCGCACTTTTATCGGCAAGGTGGTGAACTCGGTCCGCTTCCCTCCCCCGCGCGTAATCGTAGCCGTGCCAAGCGGCATTACCGAAGTCGAACGCCGCGCAGTGCGAGAGAGCGCCATGCACGCCGGAGCGCGAGAGGTGCACCTTTTGCCGGAGCCTATGGCGGCGGCGATAGGCGTGGGCCTGCCCGTGGACGAGCCTGCCGCAAGCATGATCGTAGACATCGGCGGCGGCACGACCGAAATCGGCATTCTGTCCCTTTCCGGCACTGTGTATTCCAAGAGTTTGCGCACGGGGGGCGACAAGTTCGACTCCTCGATCATCAACTATATGAAGAGGGCCTACAACCTGAACATTGGCGAGCGCATGGCCGAGGAGATTAAAATACGCATAGGCAGCGCGGCCCCATTGGACGAGGAGCTTACAATGGAGGTCAAGGGCAGCGACTCGGTGGCCGGCCTTCCCAAGACACTGCACATATCATCGCACGAGATCCGCGAAGCGTTGATGGACCCGCTTAGCGCAATTGTCGGAGCCGTACGCGCCGCATTGGAAAACTGCCCGCCAGAATTGTCCGCAGACCTAGTGGACCGTGGTTTTGTAATGGCCGGTGGTGGCTCGATGATTCGCAACATCGACCGCCTGCTTTCTGACGCTACCGGACTGCCCGTAATTGTAGCCGACGAACCGCTTAATGCCGTGGCAAACGGAACGGGCGTGGTTTTGCAAAACATGGACTGGTACCTCAACAGCGTCCGCAGCCTCTAGAGCGGTTACTAGCCGTGCAGAGCACGCGCGTTGGAACAGCTTGTTTCAGGTGGACCGTGCCCGCATTGAGCTGAATTAAGGCGAGCTGCTCAGGCACCCGCCTTCAGCTTGCTTACGTAATCCTGCGCACCAGCGCTGTAATAACGATTGCCTGCGAAAACTGACTCTATCGCCTTGTTAAGCTCCGCGAGTCCGTAGGCTTTCTCTACAAACCCGTGCGCATCCCCTTGCAGAGCAACCCTGACAGAGTGCGCATCGAGCGAGCCGCTGAATACCAGCACCTTGGCCTCCGGTAACTCGCGCCTCAGCGCCTTCAGCATATCAAGCCCGTTCACCCCGGGCAGACGAATGTCCTGCACGATAAGGTCCGGACGCAACTCCAAACAGCGGGACAAAGCCGTCGCGCCGTCGTCGCAGCAGCCCAGATACTCCACATCGGGAATCATCTGAACATACTCGCCAAACAGCTCCGAGAGCATGGCCTCATCCTCAACCATCAGGATTTTCTTCGTCATCGGGAGAAACGCACAATAACAGCAAGCCAGAGGCATTCAACACCAAAGGCAGCAAGCCCATAAACACGCCGTCCAAACAGTACCGAACGCCGTGACGACGCCCCACAGTTCCTTGCGGCATTTTTTGAACGTCCGAATGCCCAAGCCGTCTATATGCTGTAATGCAGACAAAAACCACAGCAAGCGTTCTGGAGACGCTTCGCATTCCGATTTCCCGCATAGTGGCAGTGCTCATACTGCTTCTTGCGATTGCTACCACGCCAAACGGGTATGAGTCAATCCACGGCGAGTTTATGGAAATAACAGGCTTCGGCCTATTGATAATTGCCGCTCTCGGCAGAATATGGTGCAGTATCTACATTTCCGGAAGGAAGGATAAAGTGCTTTGCACAGATGGGCCTTACTCCATATCCCGCAACCCCTTGTATTTCTTTTCGTTTATCGGAGTCCTAGGTTTTTCCTTGGCACTACAGTCGCTCACGATATTGCTGCTTTCTTCCATAACTTACCTGCTTCTTTACAGGCATGTAATCATAAGCGAAGAAGTACGCCTCAAGGAGCTGTTTGGGGGACAATTCGAAGCCTATGTGAAATCAACGCCCAGATTTTTTCCATCAACCGGAAAATACAGGTTTGTCGAAGCTCAGGTTATCAAGCCACAAATCATTGAGAAATCGCTGAAGGAAGTAGTGTGGTTCCTGCTGACAATACTTGGAATAGAAGTTCTGGAAGCCATTCACCAATCAGGACATATGATACTGATGCACACCCCGTTTTAAGTAAAAACGCTATGCGTGGGGATGGGCGAGCCTGTATGCCTCCTTCATCCTCTCCGTGGTGATGTGCGTATATACCTGTGTCGTCGACAGGCTAACATGCCCGAGCAGGTTTTGGACAACGCGCAGATCCGCGCCCTCGTCTAGCATGTGCGTTGCGCAGGAATGCCTTAGCTTGTGCGGCGTAAGATCATGCGGCAGCCCTGCCACCATCAAACAGCTTTTGAGCCGCCTCTGGACCCATCTTGCATACGCGGGCTGAGGCACCGGAGTCTGCGATACAAGAAGAACAGTGTCCGGAAACGACGGAGCTACGGACAGGGTATCCCGATAGTTGAGTATGCTATTCACAGCGACCTCCCCCAACGGGCAAATGCGCTCCTTGTTCCCCTTGCCCAAAACACGCACGGCGCCGGAGCTGAAGTCGATATCGCCCCACTTCATGGAGACCAGCTCGCTCACTCGCAATCCGGCACCATAAAGCACTTCTAGCATCACACAGTCCCGCGCGACGTGAAAGTCATCCTCCGAAGTATTGCCCTCTCGCAGCATCTCGGGCGCATCCAAAAGTGCATCCATCTGCCTCTGTGTAAGATACCTTGGCAGCGGAGTTTTGGCTCTCGGGATAATCAACTCCTTGAACACGTTCCGCTCGCAATGCCCCATCTTTTGCAGCCATACGAAGAATGTGCGCAAGGCTGAGATTCGCAACCTGAGGCTGCGCCGCGAGATGGTTCTTTGTGACTCCACGACAAAACTGCGCGCGGAAATCGTGCTGATGCCAGGCAGCGAACCATCCCAGGATTCCTTCTTCAGATGCGCGTACAACGCGTCAATAGCCTGCGCGTAATTGCGAGCCGTGTACTGGGAAAGACGCCTTTCCATGAGAAGATGGTTCAGGAAACGGTTCCTGTAATCCATAGCCACGGAAATGTTCGACTGCGATTCCGGTTCAGACATGCGCAAGTGCCGGGATATGACTTTTTTAGCGGGCAAATGCCGGCTTGTCTTCACCCGCTCCGCCCTTCTGAGTCTGTTATGCACTACCAGGCGCCGCTTGTAAAGAATGGCATTCTGGCCTGCACGCTCCTTGACTCGGACAGTCCTTTGAAGTCGCCCATGGCAGACTGGACACTCTCCGGCATCGGAAGCGCGGCCCTTGCATGAGATCCAAACAAGCCCCCGAGTTGCTCTGAAAGGCTGACGCTTACGCCAATGTCCACCACCTGATGGTCCTTGTCCAGACCAGCTAGTTGGACCGCTCTCGATATTGCGTCATCCAAGCTGCCAAGCTCGTCAACAAGGCCGTTTTCAAGTGCCATCTGGCCCGACCATATGCGCCCACCGGCAATGGTGGCCACATCATCGTAGGCGATATCCCTGCCTTCGGACACTATGCGCAAAAACTGGTCGTAAATGGTATCAACACTGCGGCGGGCCAGAGCCATTTCTGCGACGTCCTTCTCCGAAAAGCTCGAATACATGTCCGCGAATGGCGACGTAACGACAGTATCCGTAGTGACGCCGTAGTTACCCGCCAGCTTCTCGACATCCATAAACAGCGAGAACACTCCGATTGAGCCGGTCAGCGTCGTCGGTTCAGCGTAAATGTAACTTGCGGAAGCGCTTATCCAATATCCGCCGGAAGCCGCCATTCTGCCCATCGAGACAACAACAGGCTTGTCCATCGCCAAGAGATACAATTCGCGGCGCATCTGCTCTGCGGCCAATGCGCTGCCGCCGGGGCTGTTCACGCGAAGCACAACTGCTTTCACATCATCGTCGCTGCGCAGATCCCGAATCTTCCCTACTATTCGCGCCGCGCCCGCCTGTTCCCAAGAACCATCACCGCCAACAATTTCACCTTCGACATACAGAACGGCAACCTTGCTTCCATGTTGGGACGCAGTGGTCTTCATCTTTGCCTCCATAGCGTAGTCCGCCACGTCGATCGAGCTGAACGCCACGTCGTCTTCCACGCCATCGGCCAATTGCGAAAGCGTGGAGATCAGCTCGTCCTCCTCCCCTATCCTGTCAATAAGGCCATACGCCAAGGCCTCTTCTGCGTGCACGCCTCCCTTATCAACGGATAGCCCCAGCAAGGCATCCCTGTCCACATCTCTTGAAATGAAAACGCTGTCCGCGTAATAGCTCCATACGTCTTGAATAAAAACCGATAGCTGCTCCCGGTCCGGCTCGCTCATATCGCTGCGTGTAAACATGTCGGGCGCGGACTTGTAGCCACCGGCACTGGCAGTCTGGACACGAATGCCATATCGTTCAAAAGCCTCCCCTACGAAAAGTTTTTCTGCGGCAAAGCCTTCAACCCCGAGGAAGCACATCGGGTGCATCCATACTTCGTCGGCAACGCTTGCAAGGCAATAGTCGCGCATACCGGAATCCTCAAGCCATGCGTAAACAGGCTTGCCGCTGCCCTGGAAACTTCTGAGAGATTCGCGAATCTCTTCCACGCTGTTCATGCCCGTATCCAAGGCCCACGGGCCAGCACCTTTGAGCAAGATGCCCTTGATGCGCTTGTCTTTCGCAGCACGCTCAATGCTTTCGGTAAGGGTCCTCAGCGGGATGCGTCCATCAAAAGGATTGTTTCCCATCATATGCCCCAGCGGCCCTGAATCGAGCGGCGCATCGGGGATGCTCACATCCATGTCGATGACCAGAATGGCGCTCTTTGGAAAGCTTTTGCTGAATGTGTTGCCCGCCGCTACCAATAGTATTATCGTAATGATATAAAAGAAGAACACGGCGAACAGCATACTGGCGAGGGTAAGCATCCCCTGCTTAAAAACGTTTTTAAGGAATGTTCTCATTATCTTCTAGGGAGTGTTTGGAAATTGGCGGACCGAGGAGACTGGATGGTTTTTTTTGAGGGAAAAATCGGAACGTGAGGCGAAGTGAATCGGGATTCCCCGAGCCGAATGGGAAGGTTTTTCACCGAAAAGGCACCCGCATTCCGACGGGAGTCCGGTTTT
>JAFGLA010000012.1 GCA_016928295.1 Opitutales bacterium | reverse complement strand
AGGGCGAAGCAACCCGGGACCGTGGTCATCAGGTTGTAATCCACCCAGAGGCCGCCCATTGTGTAGTGCGGCGCGGGGTAAATCTGCATCGGTTCCTTGTAGGCATCGACGCCCGTGATGCGCTCGTACATCTCGAAGAGGTTTCCGTAACGCTCTTCAATCTTGGGCTGACCGAGGCGGCCGATAGATTCGGCAAAGTCCAGATACACGCCAAAGCCCGTCGGGGCTACGCCGCGCCCGTCGTCACAGGCTTCCTTGGCGGCGCGGCTGGAAATGTCGCGCGGGGCAAGGTTGCCGAAGGAAGGATACTTGCGCTCCAGATAGTAGTCGCGATCCTCTTCCTTGACGTCGTTGGGGCTCATCTTGCCCTTGCGGATTGCTTCCGCGTCCGCCTGCTTGGCGGGCACCCACACGCGCCCGTCGTTGCGAAGCGACTCGCTCATCAGGGTGAGCTTGCTCTGCTGCTCGCCGTGCTGGGGAATGCAGGTGGGGTGAATCTGCGTAAAGCAGGGGTTCGCAAAGCCTGCGCCCTTCTTGTATGCGCGGTATGCCGCAGTGACGTTGCAGCCCGTGGCGTTGGTGGAAAGGAAAAATACGTTCGAGTAACCGCCCGTGCAGAGAAGGACCGCGTCCGCGCCCCAGCTCTCGACTTCGCCGTTGACCATGTTGCGGGTGATGATGCCCACCGCGCGGCCATTTTCGACGACCATTTCGAGCATCTCGTGGCGGTTGTACATCTTCACCGTGCCGAGGCCGATCTGGCGCTCCAGCGCGCTGTATGCGCCGAGCAGGAGCTGCTGGCCGGTCTGGCCGCGGGCGTAGAAGGTGCGCGAGACCTGCGCGCCGCCAAAGGAGCGGTTGTCGAGAAGTCCGCCGTATTCGCGAGCAAAGGGCACGCCCTGGGCAACGCACTGGTCGATGATGTTGTTCGACACTTCGGCAAGACGATAGACGTTCGCCTCGCGGGCGCGGAAGTCGCCGCCCTTTACCGTGTCGTAGAAGAGGCGGTAAACGCTGTCGCCGTCGTTCTGGTAGTTCTTGGCGGCGTTGATGCCACCCTGCGCGGCGATCGAGTGGGCGCGACGGGGGCTGTCCTGATAACAGAAGCAGCTAACCTGATAGCCCAGTTCGCCAAGCGTGGCGGCGGCGCTCGCTCCGGCAAGGCCGGAACCGACGACGATCACCTTGTATCTGCGCTTGTTGGCGGGGTTGACCAGCTTGGTCGAAAACTTGTGGTTGTTCCACTTGTCCGCTATGGGACCGGAAGGGATTTTGCTGTCGAGTTTCATCGCGCTAAATAGGTGCGGCAGAAATTGTTCTAGTGTGTCCTTGAAAGAGTCCGGTTCTAGCGGAAGCTAAGAAGGTTCGGGAAAACGTATTTGTCCAGAAGAACGCATACGGGAATCGAGGCAAAGCCGCAGAAAACTGCCGCTGCATAGACCCATGCGATGCATTCGAGACGCTTGCGCCACACTTCGTTGCGCATACCCACGGTCTGGAACACGGAAGCGACGCCGTGCGAGAGGTGGAAGAGCAACAGGCCCACCGCCACGATGTAGAAGAGCGAGTAGTACCAGATGCTGAAGCCTTCATACATGATGGCCTGCACGTCCGGCACTATGCCGTAACCTTCGAGGTTGTAGGTGAGGGCTGAAAAGTCCTGCACGTTCTTCACCGTGTAGTGCATGATGTGGAACACGATGAACATGAACAGCACAAGGCCGGTCCAGATCATCGTGCGCGAGCCGATGCTGGCCTGAATAGTAGCATCAACTTCGTAGCCCGGGCGGGCCTTCATGTTGTGTGTGGTCAGCTTGATGCCTGCCACGACGTGGACGACAACCGCCGTCAACATCACAAGGCGGACGACCCAGAGCAGCCCGTAAGGCAGGTGCTGAAGGTGGTGCGCGTAGCTGTTAAGCCACTTTGCGTCCAGAAAGAACTGGAGATTACCGCACATATGCCCCAGTACGAAAAGGGACAGAATGGCGCCGGTGATTGCCATCAGAAACTTTTTTCCGACGGACGAGGTGAGCAATCGTGTAATGCCGTTCATGGCGTAGAGGTGCTAAAAATGTACGTGGTTAAGTAGATTTATTCGCCCGCAACCGCCCATAAAGTCAAACTTATAGGCACATTCAGTCTCAAATAAGACTGGGTCTCGATTTAACAATTTTCGATATATTCCCCGCGCAGAGCAAAAAAATGCGAACGTTTCAGTCTATGAGGCATACTTCCGAAGTGTTCACAATGCCCCTGCCTGCGTAATCCTGCGCCACTTGCGCCATTGTGCAAGTCATGGCCTTGCGGGCTGCGAAAAGGTAATCGCTCATGTCCGCGGCGTCGAGTTTCGCCGCAAGAGCCGGACTCATCCTGAGCCATTCGTAAACGGCGACGCGCCCGCCGCCATCCTGAGACCCGCCTTCAGCCTGCGTCTTTCGCAGGAGCCGCTGCGCTATGGCAAGCTCCAGCGCACTGCCTACGAGCCATGGCTCGAGGCCGAGGTCCACAAGGCGGAGCGGGGCCTGTGGCGCGTCCGAACAGTGCAGACTGGCCAGAACGAGGTGCCCTGTTATCGCGGCGCGAAGGGCTATGCGAGCGGTCTCCGCGTCGCGTATCTCGCCAACGAGAATGACGTCGGGGTCGTGCCTTAGAAAGCTGCGCAGCGCGCGCGCAAAGCCAAGCCCTATTTCCGGCCTCGCCTGCACCTGAACGGCGCCCGAAAGCTCGTATTCGACAGGGTCTTCGATTGTGAGAATCTTGCGCTCTGCGGCGTTCAGCAAGCGCAAAGCCGCGTGCAGGGTCGTCGTCTTTCCGCTGCCCGTCGGGCCGCAGGCGAGAACCAGACCCTGTCCCGCGCAAACCCGTTCCAGTTCCGCGCGGCAGGAGGCGGGCATACCAAGCTCCGCAAGGCTTTGCGAGGCACGCCCCCTGTCCAGAAGTCGGAGAACGGCGCATTCCCCGCCCACGGTCGGCAGTGTGGCAAGGCGCAAGTCCGCTCCCCTGCCCCGCCGTATGCGACCGTCCTGAGCGGTGCGAGATTTTCCCAAATCCAGCCCCGCGAGTATCTTGAGTCTTGCCAGCACGGCGGCACCGGCGCGTTCCGGCAATGCCGGCAGGGCCTTTAGCGTACCGTCAACACGGAGACGAACGCGAAACTGCGTCCCGAACGGTTCGAAATGCACATCGCTCGCGCCCACACGCATCGCGTAATCCAAAACCGTATCCACATATGCGGCCACACCCTGCGGAGTCTCCACCGAGGCGGAGCCGAGGGGCTGGGGAGCTTCCTGCACGGGCAGGCATTCCACCCCGTAACTGCGAGATAAAAGCGCGTGAAAACGGGCAGAGTCCGCAAGGCAAAGCTCCACCGCGCCGAACACAAACTCAAGCTCCGCAATTCGCGCCGTCGCTGCTGAAAGGTTCGCACAGGCCAGAATCAGCGCCCCTCCGGCACTTCGCCCAAGGGGCAGCACCTGAAACTCCCTTGCCTGCGAAAGCGTGACAAGGGCAAGCGTTTCCGAAGGCAGAGATTCGGGAAGCTCCAGCCTCGGCAGGCCGCCAGCCTTTTGCGCAGTCCCAAATTCGGTTCCCTTTTGCGACATACGTAGCTTCTACAAGTCCTTCAGCTTGATTCCGGCCTCGGTCAGCCTTGCGCGGAAGTCTTCCGGCGCCTGACTTTTCTCGTATGCCTCGTCGGGCGAGACAAGGCCGCGCGTAACCAGACTCATGAGGTGCGAATCGAGCGCAATCATGCCGTGCCGCGCTCCAGTCTGGATTTCCGAAGCGATGCGGAAGGTCTTGTTCTCGCGAATCAGGGCGCGAACGGATGTCGTTCCGACCATGATTTCGTAACCTGCCACGCGCCCGCCGCCTGTCTTGCCAAGAAGCACCTGAGATATGACCGCCACTATGGACGAGGCGAGCTGGGTGCGCACCTGATCTTTGGAGTCCGCCGGAAAGGCGTCCACAATGCGGTCCACAGTTCGTGCCGCGCCCGTCGTGTGCAGGGTGGCAAAGACGAGGTGCCCCGTTTCGGCGGCGCTTATCGCGGCCTCGATTGTCTCAAGGTCGCGCATTTCACCGAGCAGAATAACGTCCGGGTCTTGACGCAGTGCGCCGCGTATGGCTTCGGCAAAGCTCGGCACGTCGGTCCCGACTTCGCGCTGGGTGATGACGCTGCGCTTGTGGTCGTGGTAGTATTCTATCGGGTCTTCCACGGTAATAATGTGCCCGTCGCGGTTCTCGTTAATCCAGTTTATCATCGCCGCGAGCGTGGTGGATTTACCGCTGCCTGTCGGGCCGGTGACAAGTATCAGTCCTCTCGGGCGCGTCAAAAGCTCCAGCACCGTGTCCGGCAGGCCCAGATCGCTCATTTTGAGCATCTTGTTCGATATTGTGCGCAGGACCATGCCCGTCGTGCCACGACTTTTGTACAGGCTTACGCGGAAGCGGGCCTTGGTGTGAAAGCTGAAGCCGAAGTCCGCCCCGCCTTTGGTCTTGAGCCGCTCCTGCTGCAAGTCGGGGCTGATGGCACGCATGAGTTCGTCCGTGTCGCTGGGGCGAAGGTTCGGCCCCTCAACGGGGGTCATTACTCCGTCAACGCGCAACGTCGGAGGCAGGCCGACCTGAATGTGCAGGTCGCTCGCCTTTTCGGACACCATAAGCTCCAAAAGGTCGTTCATCTCGTATGGGCAGGGGCTGGTGTCTGCGGGTGCTGCGTCGTAGGGGCTGCTCATATGCGTAATCTTCCTTGGGTTATCGGGGATGTATGATGTGAAAAATGTCTATTTTAAGCGGCATCATGCGAAAGGCAGGCGCTGGCCAGGGCCTCTACCGCGCTTGTGAGTCCGGCTTTAACGAGCGCGGCGGCGTTCGCGCGAAGGGACGGCATGGCCTCTTTCTGCGCGAGGGAGCGAAGGGCGTGCGCTCCGGCACCGGAGGATATTGAGGCGCGAATGGCGGGGCTTGCAGTGACCAGGCCGAATATTGCGCGTCGGCCAAGGTAGCCGCTCCCAGCGCAATGCGGACAGCCGACAGGCTCTTTGCAGCCCTGAACATCTTCGGAGCTTAGGCCAAGGGCGCGGCAAAGGGAATCCGGCAGCACCGCAGGGCGGGCACAGTGCGGGCAGAGCAGGCGGACCAGTCGCTGGGTAAGCGCGGCTTCGAGAACGCATGACAAAACCTGCGCCGACACGCCAAGGTCCATAAGGCGGCTTGCCACCTCGACGGCGTCCCTTGCGTGCGCGCTTGCCAGAACAAGATGCCCCGTCAGCGCGGCTTCAGCAGCGGCGGCGGCTGTCGGCGCGTCGCGTATCTCGCCAATCAGGATTGCGTCCGGCGAATGGCGAAGCATTGCGCGGACGGCGTCTCCAAAACCCATTCCGCCCTGCTCCACGGGCACCTGGTTTACGCCCGCTATTACGCGCTCGACGGGGTCTTCAACGCTGATGAGTTTTCGCCCTTCCTCGCACAAATGGCGCATCAGGGCGTACAAGGTCGTCGTCTTGCCGCTGCCAGTCGGGCCGCCAACAAGAAACAGTCCGCCTTTGCGAAGCAGGAGCCTCTCCACGGGCCTTCGGACATTCCCGGGCATGTGAAGCTTGTCTAGCGCAAGGGGGGCCTCGTCTTCTCCAAGGCGCAGAACCACGGCCTCGCCGTGAATCGAGGGCAGTATCGACACGCGAAGCTCGACACTCCTCCCTTCGAGCGTAAGCGAAAAACGCCCGTCGTGGGGAAGGCGCTTCTCGGCAAGCGGCAGGCGGGCGAGGACTTTTATCTGCGCCACGAGGCTTGCCGCGCTGCTTGATGGCATTTTTTCCACCCCTCGCAAGTGCCCATCTACGCGCATTCTTATTTCCAGAGCATCGAAGAGCGGCTGCACGTGAATGTCCGAGGCGTTCAGCGTCAGGGCGCGTGCGACGAGCATCTCCACGTAATGCTGGCGCGGGGAAAAATGGTACGGAGCGGCGTCCTCGCGCAGAACCATGTTCGACGCGCTGTGCGCAGTGCTGCAAAGAGTGTCCGAATGCAGGCGTTCAAGAGCCTTTTCAAGCTCTTCCGAAGGCACGCTGCGAAGACTTATCGAGAGGCCCGCAGCCGTGGCTGCGGCCAAGGCTGCGGAAAGATCCGAACTTTCGTCCGCAATAAGCAGGAGCTGCCCTCTTTCGAAGCCCGCCGGAGCCACGCGACAGGCGAGCATCACGGACGCTGGTATGCGCCCCTCGCCTCCGCCATTTGCCGCAATCTCTGCCCTCGCACTTGTTTGCACTGCACTTGGATGATGAACAGGCAAGCGCGTTTGCGCAACAGTCCAGACAATATCAAGAATGTAAAAAGAGCAGGAGAGAAAAAGCGGCGTTCACGCCCTCCCATGACGGCTCATCGCTCTAGGCAGCGTTTTCAAATAGACGGACCGAGGGGGCGGGATGGATTTCCGAGATAAAAATCAGAACATGAGGCGAGGTGAATCGAGATTCCCCGAGCCGAATGGGCTGGTTTTTAGCCGGAAAGACGCCCGTATTCCGACGGGAGTTCTATTTGCAAACGCTCCCTAGGCAAAGCTGCGCCCTTCGCTCAGGCAACGGGCAAGTTGCGAATACACTTTGTGCAGCGAGTCGCGGGACGGCGCTTCGCCTGCGGCCTTCCTTATCCGCTCGGCCAATGTCCCCTTTTCAAGGATTACGCCGATGTGCTTCATCCATGCGGCGCCCTCCGGGGCGAAACGCTCCAATAGCTGCGCCCAGATTTCACGCGCTTCGAGCGCTTTGTCGCCAGGAAGCTCAAGGGCGGCGAGCAAGTCCGGCGCGTCCACCCGGGCGCGGGATGCGTCGCGGACACAATTAAGAAACGTGCGCTCAAGCGCGGCCTGATCTGCGGCGTCCTGAAGCTCCAGCGATCCGCAGCGCCCTTCCACAAGTGCGCGCAGAACGCATACCACAGCCTGCACTACGGACAGGTCCGCAGCGGGGCATTCCTGAAGGTCAATAACGCGAATCTCGATTGTGTTGCGGCAGAAGCGGGCGATGGCTCCGCGCGCGTTTGCCCACTCGTCGTGCAGGATGCCTTCGGGGTCCAGCGGGGCGAGGTCAGCGTAAATGCGGCCAAGGATTTTTTCCTCGTATTCTGCCTTGCCAGTAATCAGCTCGGGCACGACTCCCGCCGTGATGCTGGGCACACGGGCGCAGTTGTGGCGGTAGCTTTCAAGACGCATGTCGAGCGCCTTGGCCGCCGCGCCGTCGGCAAAGGGAGTGCTTGCAGAGAGAGCCGGCATTATTGGCAGAAGCAGACGTATTGCCGAGTGCAGGCGGTGAAACTCCTCGTCGCCCTCGAAGGGCAGGTTGATGTGCGTGCTCTGAAGGTTGCTCCAGCCGTGGCCGCGGCAGTCGAATATGCGGTGAAAGGCGTTGTATATTTCCTTGTTGCCGTAGGGCCAGAGAACGGTCTCGCGGTGCGGGTCCATCCAGGGGTGCATACCCGTGGGAAGAAGGCGGCACTTCAGCGCGGAGAGCATACTTTCGGCGCGGGCGATTTCGTCCTGAAAGCGTTCCGCCAGGCCCTCGAGTGACTTTTCAGGGTCCGCGCACTTGAACTCGATAACGTGGCGCACAAGTTCGTTCGACCAGCCGATGTTGCCGTACTGCGCCTCGTCGCTTTCGGACAAGCCGCTGGCACGCTCAAGGAGCTGGTCCGCAACCGGGCGCACGTCGAGCGACGCGGCATCGACAATCATGTATTCAAGCTCTACGCCGAAACGTTCAAAGAGATGATAATTGGCCATATACGTATAGACCCGTTATATTTTCCGCAAAAGTGAATGTCACAAGAGTCCCTAGGCCTTGTACAGACGCTGGCGCTCAAGGCGCGTCAGGAAGGTGTGCATCACGCGGTGGTAAAGCTGCTTGCGTATTACCTCGTCCTCGATTCCGGCCTCGATGCTGGGGTTGTCGTTTACTTCGATAACGTAAACCTCGTCGCGCGCCACCTTGAGGTCCACTCCGTAGAGGCCCTCGCCAATAAGTTCAGCGGCCTTCAGGGCTGCGCGGACAACCTTGCGGGGCGCAAGCTCCACGGGCAGGGTATCCACGTTGCCAAGGGCGTCGTCACCGCTTTTGGAGTGGTTGTATATCTGCCAGTGCTCGGGCGCCATGTAATACTTGCAGGCGTAGAGGGGCTGGCCGTCGATTATGCCGATTCGCCAGTCAAAGTCCGTCGGCAAAAACTCCTGCGCTATCAACAGGTCGCTCTTTTCGAGGAGCTTGTTGACCTTTGCATGATACTCTTCGGGAGTGGAGGCCTTGACTACGCCTTGAGAGAAGGAGGAGTCGGGCTGCTTGATTATGCACGGCAGGCCGCCCAGGCGCGCGAGCGCTTCGTCCACGTTGTCGCGGTGGATTATGACCGTTTTGGGCGTAAGGACTTTGTGCCGTTCGAGCAGCTCCGCCAGATAGACCTTGTTTGTGCAGCGCAGGATGGACTCGGGGTCGTCTATCACGACCATGCCCTCTGTCTGCGCTCGGCGGGAGAAGCGGTATGTGAACTCGTTGACGGCGGTCGTCGAACGGATGAAAAGGCCGTCGTATTCAACAAGGCTTCCGTAGTCGTCCTTGGTGATGCGGTGCAGGGTCATGTCCAGCTCTTCGGCGGCTTTCTCGAAGTTGCGCAGAGCTTTTTCGTTGGACGGCGGGTTCACTTCGCTCGGGTCCACGAGCATGGCCAAGCTGAAGCGCGCGTTTTTCTTTGTACGGCGCGCGTGCGGAGCCTCGGCAAAATACTGCGTGGCAAACTCCACCACGCTCTGGCGGTGGGTTTCGGGCACTTCGCTCGTAGGGATGGCGGAAATGGTCTGTATCGCCCAGCCGTCTTCGTGGCGGATGAACTGCGCCCTTAGCAGCGGAGCCGGAAACAGGCTGAACAGGTGCCGCGAGAGGCGGTCGTATCGCTTGGCCATGTTGCGCGCAAAGTAGATGGAGAGCGTGAAGCTGTCACTTTGCAGCGGGGCAAGGGCCTGCTGGATCATCTTGTCCAGATCGCTCGATACGGAGCGGATGATGGATAGCGTCTTCAGATCCTGAATCGTGGCCGTGGCGGGCAGCGGTCTGTGTCCCCTGGCCTCCCCGAGCAGGGATACGTAGTAGCCCACGCTCTGGTACCGGTAAGAGCGGCACATGTTTAGGACCTTGTATGAACGCGGAGCACCGTATTTGGGGTCTGTCAGATAGGTGCGCGCCCCCACCACTGTCACGCCCGGAACTTGGAGCGGCCAGCGGTCGGGATTGTCAACGACAAGCAGGTAAGGTGTCATTTTTTTGCCCCGTGTTTTCGGGGACGACTGGAAAGGACAATACCATATGCGCGTGAATTACAATGCTGAATCGCAGTCTTTTTCACTGCGGGCCAACAGGCGTGGCATCGCCCCGTGCCACTCCACTGGCAACGCCAAACGCGCCTACGAAAAATGCTGTAGTGGCTGATTTTTTTACGCAAAAAAAGACCCGAAGCGCAAACGCCTCGGGTCTTTGAAATACCTTTATGACGAGTATTATTGGTCAACGCCGACGCCGGTACCGAGGGAAAGGTCGACAGCCGGTGTTAGTCCGGCGTCGCCACCGATAACTTCGGGGCCGGAGATGATGCTGTTCATCATGCCGTTGACTACTTCTGCCGCAGCGGATGCGTAGGCATTGCCGGAAGCGTCGATACCATCGGAAATGCTGGATAGAAGGGTTCCGAGGTCATACTCAAGCTCAACCGCCACGAGGGAGGCTGCTGCGCTAAGCGCGTCGGCGAGGTCTGCGGCACTGACGGAGGAGGTGGCTGCTGCCACTACGTCCTTGGCAATGTCGGAGAGAGCGTCAACACCCTGGGACTTGATCTCGCTGACAAGCGCCTGAATCAAAGCGCTCTTTGCGTCGGGCTTGGCCTGAATCACATCGGCCACCGCGTTCTGAACACTTTCGGAAACTGCGGCGGAGGAGAATGAATAAGGCAACAGGGCCAGCGCTGCGATAAGAGCAATTTTAAGATAGCTTTTCATGGCTGTAATATATTTATGCGTAATGCAACTGGACTAGGACGAATCCCAAACGATACTAACAATGACCATCTTCGGCTTCCTGTAAAGCGAAAATCGTAAAGCGCCAGACTCGTGTAATACAGCAAGATGCGGAAAACACGTTGACCGCCGCCTTTGCGGGGCTAGGCTGGAGATGCTGCATGTCTGGGATATTTTTCATAATATGACGGTGAACGGAAACAACCCACAAACAGACCCGCAGCATCTTGTCGCCATAATCGACGATGATGCCGAAATCAGGTATTCGCTGCACAGAGTGCTGACAGCGAATGGATACCGCGCCGCAACCGCTTCCAGCGGGCGAGAGGGCATCGCCTTGGCGCGAAAGGAGCAGCCGCAGGTTGTCTTTCTGGACAACCGCATGGAGGGCATGTCGGGCATAGAAACGCTTCAGCACCTGCGAAGCGCCTGCCCTAACGCAATGGTTATCCTGATGACGGCCTTTGGCACTACGCAGACCGCCATCGAGGCGATGAAGTTCGGTGCCTTTGACTACATAATAAAGCCTTTCGATGTTAAAAAGGTGCTCCAGTTAACCCAGAGCGCCTTCAAGGCGAATCGGGAGCTTGAGGCGGCCAAGGACCACTACATTCCCCTGCTCAACAGCGACGACTACAAGGAGGGCATCGTCGGGAGCAGTGAAAAGATGCAGCAGGTGTTCAAGATGATCGGCCAGGTCGCGGCCAAGGACTTCACCGTGCTCATCACGGGCGAAAGCGGCACGGGCAAAGAGCTTGTGGCACGCTGCCTGCACCAGCACAGCCACCTTTCCGACAAGCCCTTCATGGCCGTCAACTGCGCGGCGATTCCCGAAAACCTCATCGAGAGCGAACTGTTCGGCCACGAACGCGGTTCTTTCACGGGGGCTGCCCAGCAGAGAATAGGCATTTTCGAGCAGTGCGACGGGGGAACGATTTTCCTAGACGAAATTGGCGACATGACCCCCGCAACGCAGACGAAGATCCTGCGCGCCCTCCAGCAGGGCGAGATCCAGCGCGTGGGCGGCACGGGCGTCATAAAGGTCAAGGTGCGCCTCATCGCGGCGACGAACAAGGACCTCGAAAAGATGGTCGAGGAAAAGACCTTCCGCGAGGACTTGTATTACCGCCTGAACGTTGTGCGCCTGCGCCTGCCCTCGCTGCGCGAAAGGCTGGAGGACGTGCCCCCGCTCGTCGATTACATGCTTCAGAGGCTCGTGAAGAACCAGCGTACGCGCGTAACGCAGATTTCGCCCGAGGCGCTGGCCATACTCACGCGTTACCGCTGGCCGGGCAACGTGCGAGAGCTGGAAAACGT
>JAFGLA010000011.1 GCA_016928295.1 Opitutales bacterium | reverse complement strand
CGATGTCGGCTCATCACATCCTGGGGCTGGAGAAGGTCCCAAGGGTTCGGCTGTTCGCCGATTAAAGTGGTACGCGAGCTGGGTTCAAAACGTCGTGAGACAGTTTGGTCCTCTATCCGCTGTGGGCGCAGGAGATTTGAGGGGTTCATTTTCTAGTACGAGAGGACCGAAAATGACGTGCCTCTGGTGTTCCGGTTATTGCATCAGCAGTAGCGCCGGGTAGCTAAGCACGGAATGGATAAGCGCTGAAAGCATCTAAGCGCCAAGCCACTCCCAAGATAAGATCTCCCTTAAGAGTCGTGGTAGACCACCACGTTGATAGGCTGGATGTGTAAGCACAGTAATGTGTTCAGCTAACCAGTACTAATTACTCTTCAGGTTTGTTTTATAACAGATTGCGTCACAAAATCAGACCCTTAATTCACCTCCAGAAAGACCAAGTTAACCCTTGGACTATTCTGTGAAAAACAAGACACTTTGAATAAACTTCATGCAGCTTGCATCTGCCTAAAACGGATGCAAGCTGCAAAATCTTTCCTTAAAAAACGCTAATAGAGCTAACAACTCTGGCACGAGGAACAAGGCAAGACACTCTAAACGACCAAACTAATAGAAGCTCTATTAGCCGGAACACATCTGGTGGTCATAGGAGAAGGGAAATACCCGTTCCCATCCCGAACACGAGCGTCAAGCCTTCAACCGCCGATGGTAGTACCAGCAAGATCTGGTGTGAGAGTAGGTTGCCGCCAGGCTTATGCCCCGATTCATCCAAACAGATGAACCGGGGCTTTTTGTTGTACTTCTCGCTTGATCACGCATGATTCAAGTCTCGACTTATATTGCATTCAGCAAATAATCCCAGTTGCGAGTCGATGTTCAGTGTGCTAACGTTACAATGTTGGTAATTCTCCAGTCATTTCTTCAAACAATCAAATTTGAACATCCATGACTTCCAATCCCATCAAGACTCTTTTACTCCTCGTGGTTTCTATATTGTTGAGTATCAACATGGTGTCAGCTGGTGTTATCCCCGCTGTCCTATTATATGATACGGAAAGTAATATGATATGGTTTGAAAAAGGCTATTATGAAACCTTAACGGTGAGCCTTTCAGCTTCGGGAACTTCGACCTTTGATGGAGGGACGATCGACGGGGCGTCATTTGATATGACATCAGCAACCTACGGATCGCTGCTTCTTAATTCCACAAGCGACTCGAACCCGGCAGAAACCAACACATTAACAGTATACGCTTCTGGCTTGTCATTCGAATACTCCAACGGTTTGGTTTCTAGCGTCAGTACCACTGTTTCAGTCACCGGTATGGGTTCCGCTTGGAGTTACTCCTCGCTTGGTGCCAGTGACCAGGCGACACTAGAAAGTGTCCTATCGAATCTTGACTACATAATATCAACTGATTCCATACGGATTTACCTTTACGCCGAAACCTATTCAGTTCCTGAGCCATCCACATATGCTACTCTGGCTGGTCTAGGCGTTCTGGCCTTTGCTGGATACCGCAGACGTGCCATTCGTAACATCTCCTCGATGTAATAGGTTCCCTGACAGTTTCCACCCAGTTTTGTCCCGGTTTTTCGAATACGAAGAGCCGGGACTTTTTTATGTTTATCCTGTGTCTCTCAGGAAGAGTATGAGCACCCGACTCCGCTCATAATGCGTTTTCCAAAAGTCATCCAAAATACAACAAGATGTTCTATCCGCAGATGAGCAGGGATTTACTCGGATATAATAAGCAACTCTTTGTTTATTAGCAATATGTGAACCCTTTCACAAAGTCTGGACACTCCCGTATTGGCCAAGCACTACACTTGACGCTGCCTGTACTGCATGATCAGGAAAATACCCAGCACGGTCATTGCAGTGCACGCGTAGAAAACGCCACGGTAGCCGAAGCCCTCAACTAGGAAGCCGAACGAGAGCATGCCGAGCAAATTGCCCGCCGCCTGAGAGTTTGTAAACAGCGCCGTGGCCAGCCCGGGCTGACCCGGCATAAGATCCTGGAAGAACACGATGGCCACATTGGCGCTAATGGATACCATTATACCGCTCACAACTTGCAGCATATACACATGCGAAGGTGTTTGTGCAAAGGACAGACCCACGAAGTAAAGAAGCGCGAGCAGAAAGCCGAAGCGTATGAGCTTTAGCTGATGTCCGCGTGAAGCTAGTTGGCCGAACCACAGCATCATGGGCACCTCAACAAGCGGTCCTATGCCGAAGACTATGCCCAAGTCCTTTTCCGAGCCGCCCAGAATGTGCACCAAGGCCAGCGGAAGATTCATCATATTGACCGCTTGCGCTGCGAAAAGCACAGAGAAAGAGACAAAGCACACGACAATGTCCGGCCTGCGGAAGGTGCGCCAGATCGAGTCCGTTTTAATTTGATTCGTCCTTGGCGGGTGCTCTCTACGGGGAACGAAGAAAATGACCCCGAGCAGGAATATGCCCCACAAGGCCGCTGCTGCGCTAAACAGGCCTTTGAAGCCGAATGCGATTAGCACGAGCGAGCCAAGCGCCGGTCCTACCGTCCACGCAAAGGAAAAGAACACTCTGACGACGCTGTTTATCAAGCTCACGCCCAAGCCGCCGCCAAGAGGCTTGTGGTATTCCTCTCGGACGTGTGCGAATAGCTGTGCGAAGCTGCCCGTGGATATTGCGAGCACTGTGCAGCCCACAAGGCCCAGAATGTAAGGGTTGCGTATGAAGGCGTAGGCCAGGTAGCCGAGCGTGCCCCCGAGTGCTGCCACTATCAGCACGTGCCGACGCACGAGTACGGTGTCCGACAGGCGTCCCATCAGCGTGCCCATGAGTATGGCGCAAAGGGAGGTGCAGGTCATGAACAGGCTGAAACCAGTGGGAGACATGCCCACTTCCTCAGTCCCCCATGTCGATATGAAAGGCGCGAAGAAGGAATACGCCATGCCAAGCGACAGAGTGGACCCGAGCAGGCCTACGAAGTTCGGCTGGCGGCAAATGTCACGACTCGTTGAGAGAAGTTTTGAAAACATGTGGGTGGAAAATCTCCGTGGCGCGCATTCTCAGAGAACGCTGTCGGCACGCAAGCAGCAAATGTTAAACTGTCGTTTGATTAAACCTAATAAGAAACACTCGGTGATTCTCGAAGTTCGGCGATAAAAAACCCGCACTTGTAAAAGCACGGGTTTTATAGCAAGGCGCTTGTCATGCGCCTGACTTTACTTTGCTCGGGAGTTATTACACGCCGAGCTGGAAGCGGGCAAAGCGCCTCACTACGATGTTTTCGCCCATCTTCGCGACTTTCTCGGTGATGAGTTCCTTGATGGTTTGGTCGGGATTCTTGACGAAAGGCTGCTCCAGGAGGCAGAGCGTGGAGTAAATCTTCTCCATCTTGCCGTCCACGATCTTTTCGACGATGTTGGCGGGCTTGCCCTCCACCTGACCGGCGGCAATCTCGCGCTCCTTGGCGATGATCTCGGGGGAGACTTCCTCGCGGCTGATGGCTACGGGGCTGCTGGCGGCGATGTGCATGCAGATGTCCTTGGCGAGCTGGTGGAACTCGTCGGTCTTGGCAACGAAGTCCGTCTCGCAGTTAAGCTCGATCATGACGCCGACCTTGCCACCCATGTGGATGTAGCTCTCGACAACGCCCTGACCGGCGCTGCGGCCAGCCTTCTTTTCAGCCGTCGCCACGCCCTTCTTGCGCAGTGCTGTGATTGCTTCTTCGATATTGCCGTTGGAGTCCTTGAGGGCGTTCTTGCAGTCCACAAGGCCTGCGCCTGTCTGTGCCCTCAGGTCGGCCACCATCTTTGCGGTAATTTCGCTCATTTTCGGTAAATCCTTAGAATTGTAAGATGACTTGAACAGATTGCCGTAAAACTTGAAAGCCAAGTTGGGAGGATAGAGCGTGCTGGCTCTTCTTCCACTCAATGTTTGCAAGGCTCTCCGATAAACGGCTCGGGTGTTTCGATCGCTTGAAAAAAAGGGAGCCGCCGCAATAAGTCGGGGCGGCTCCCTGAAAGTGTTTTAGCACGCGCCAGACTGCGCGTTCTCCAAGACTAGGCGTCTGTCGAGTAGGACTCGGGCACGTCTCCGGAGCCGGGAACCTCGATGCCGCGACCGGTGACGGGGAGCTGCTCTTCCTTCACGCTGTCGTAGCGGTTCACAACGATGTTGCGACCACCCTGGGACGGGGCGCTGGCCTCGCGGCGGGCGATACCGTTCTGAATGGCGTCCATGAGGGTTTCCACGATAATGCGGATACTCTTGATGGAGTCGTCATTGCCCGGGATGGGGTAGCTGAGGATCGTCGGGTCGGAGTTGGTATCGACAAGGCCGATGACCGGAATGCCGAGGCGGATGGCTTCAGCGACGGCGATTTCCTCGTTGCGCGTGTCAACGACGAACAGGGCGGCGGGGCGCTCGTTCATTTCGAGCAAGCCTTCGAAGTTGCGGTGCATGCGCTGCATGTCGCGGCGGTTGGCGGCAGCTTCCTTGTTGGGGAGCTTGTCCATCGAACCGTCAGCTTCCATCGCGAGGAACTTCTTGTACTTCTCGATGGAACCCTTTACCGTGGCAAAGTTTGTCAATGTGCCACCCAGCCAGCGGCTGACGCTGAAGGGCATGTTGCACTCTGTAGCGGCCTCGCGAAGGACTTCCTGTGCCTGGCGCTTGGTGCCGATGAAAAGAATCTTCTTGCCGGATGCGACCGTTTCTTCGACGAAAGCGGCTGCCTTTTCGAGCTGGGCGTAGGTCTTTTCGAGGTCGATAATCGAGATGCCGTGACGGTTGTCGAATACGAACTTCTTGCTGCGCGGGTTGTAGCGGCGCAGCTGGTGGCCGAAGTGTACGCCTGCGTCGAGGAGGTCTTTAATCGTGATATTCATTGTAATAGAGACACCCCGCGCTTTATGCGGGGCAAGTCGCCCTTTGAGGCGGCTTTCTTTCTAATATAGTTGATGGTTGTTGTTCTTTTCCGGTTGGACGAAAAGGGAATAAGCTAGGGTTTGCGTCGTATATGGCAAGCCCATTCGCGGGAGAAATGAACGCTTTTTGAGCGGGCGAAAAATCCCCCGTTTCCCGTATTTGGGCGAGGGCCAGTACAGAAATGGCTCCATTTTGCTTGCCATGCACCCCGATGCTCCTATTTGTTGACCCTTTACGTCGAGAACGTCTTGGCCACGGCCCGGGCGTTCCGCTCTGCGGCCCGCGAGGGCTGTGAAGACGGTGTTTCCGGCAAAGGGGAACGCGGCGGTGGAGGAAATGCGCGGGTTGCGGCTCTTAAACAAGGGCTATCCTGCCGGTTTCTTTGCCAAGGCGCTTTTTGCGGGAAACGCGGCTTTTCGGGGAACGGCGGCACTTTTGCGGGTGCTATACGCCTAACGCGAACGGTCATGCAGGGTGAGGCAAAAAAGCAAATTACACATAGAAAACACCATCAATGAGTTCCATCGACAAGCAGCCTGTAATCGCTGACTTCCGCACGCACGAATCCGACACCGGCTCCTGCGAAGTGCAGATCGCGCTCCTTACCGCGCGCGTCAAGCACCTCACCGAGCACCTTCGCACACACAAGAAGGACTTTCACTCCCGCCGTGGCCTGATCGCCATGACCAGCCGCCGCCGCAAGCTGCTCGACTACCTCAAGCGCCACGAGCTTGAGAAATACAACGACATGATCAAGCGCCTCGGCCTTCGCCGCTAATTCGCGCAAGAGACTCTGTCAAAGTCCATTCTTAATGAATTTCCGGCACGGGGACGCTCGATTCGTCCCCGTGCTGTTTTTTTGTATTGAAAGAGTGATATTTGCGCATTTACGCCGCTTTCCGACCGAAGACGGGAGAGCAGGGCGGAAAGGGCCATCGCGCACACGCTTTATCCCGCGCCTGTAACTTGCGAAGTTACACTTTTCAACCGGCAGCCTTGAACACTCGTTCATAAGCTGTTCTACTTCCTGTTTTACAAACAACAGTGCAGGTTTCTCGGAAGGGGTATCAGTTCAAGCCCCCTCGCCTGCACCAGCGAGTAAAGATAGAAACACCCCCCACGTCGCAATCCGGCGACGTCACACAAGAAAGAAACATGTTGCAGCAAAAGCACACCGTCACGGTCGAAGACCTTGGCATTACAATCGGAACCGGTACACTGGCCAAGCAGGCCGCCGGCGCCGTTACAATCTCGCTTGGCGAGACGACCGTGTTCGTGGCCGCAGTGGCCGCCCCCTCCATCCGCGAAGGGCAGGACTTTTTCCCCCTTCAGGTAGACTACCGCGAGCGTTTCGCCGCCGCGGGCCGCTTCCCGGGAGGCTTCTTCAAGCGTGAAGGCCGCCCCTCTGAAAAGGAAATCCTTACATCCCGTCTTTGCGACCGTCCGCTCCGCCCCCTCTTCCCCAAGGGCTTCATGAACGAAGTCCAGGTGCAGGGCCTGCTATTGACCGCAGACGGCGCCAACGACCCGGACATCCTCATGGTGAACGGAGCCTCAGCCGCCCTCATGGTGTCCGACATTCCCTGGAACGGCCCCGTGGGCTGCGTCCGCGTCGGCCTCATCGACGACGAGTTCGTGGTTAACCCCACGCACGAGCAGATGTATGATTCCGAGCTGGACCTCATCTACGTAGGCAGCGAGACCGAGATGATGATGATCGAAGGCAGCGGCGAGCAAGTCCCCGAGGCCAAGTTCATCGAAGCTCTCGAATACGCGCAGAAGCAGGTTGTCAAAATCATCGCCGCGCAGAAGCAGCTCGCCGAAGCCTTCCGCAAGCCCAAGGCGACGTTCGATCTTTTCAAGGTTACGGACGAGAACCTTCAGTTCTGCCGCGACCTCGTCGGCAAGCGCATGGCAGAGGCCGTGTTCAAGGCCGCCAAGGTTGACCGCCAGATGGCCGTTGACGCCCTGAAGAAGGAAGCCACAGAGGCCCTGAAGGCCAAGGTCGGTGAAGAGAACTTTGACAAGAACCAGATCATGCTGGCCTTCGAAGTCCTTCAGGAAGAAGTTTATCGCGACGCCATTCTGGACGACGGCAAGCGCGCCGACGGCCGCGGTATCGCGGACCTGCGCGCAATCGAGTGCCAGACTTCCGTTCTGCCCCGCGTGCACGGCTCTGCCATGTTCCAGCGCGGCGAGACGCAGAACATCGCAATCTGCACCCTCGGCACAACTTCCGACGTTCAGGAAATGGACGGCATCACGGGCGGCCCCCGCGAAAAGTCCTTCATCCTGCACTACAACTTCCCCAACTACTCGGTTGGTGAAACCGGTCGCATCTCCGGCCCGGGCCGTCGCGAAATCGGCCACGGCGCTCTTGCAGAGCGTTCGCTCCTGCCCGTTTTGCCGGACGAGGAAACCTTCCCTTACTCGATCCGAGTAGTGTCGGAAATCATGGAGTCCAACGGCTCCACCTCGATGGCCAGCGTTTGCGGCGGCTGCCTGTCCCTGATGGACGCTGGCGTGCCGATTACGGACATGGTGGCCGGCATTTCCTGCGGTTTGGTAACGCGCAAGGACAAGTCGGGCAAGATCGTCAAGCACGTCGTATTGACGGACATCATCGGCGCTGAAGACCACTTCGGCGACATGGACTTCAAGATCTGCGGAACTAAGAACGGCATCACCGGCTTCCAGTTGGACCTCAAGATCGAGGGCCTCCCGCACGACATCGCCGTGGAGGCGATCAAGCGCAACACCGAAACGCGCATGAAGATTCTCGGCATCATGGCCGGTGAACTCGAAGAGCCGCGCAAGGAACTGTCCCAGTACGCTCCGCGAATCCACCAGATCCAGATCGACCCCGAGAAGATCGGTCTTCTCATCGGTCCCGGCGGCAAGACGATTCGTCGCATTCAGGACGTTTCCGGTGCGCAGATCAACATCAACGAGGACAACTCGGGCAAGGTCAGCATCTACGCCAACACCAAGGAGTCGATGGACCGCGCTATCGAGGAAATCGGCTTCCTCACAGCAGAGATCGAAATCGGCAAGACCTATCGCGGCACGGTTCGTGGCGTGAAGGAATTCGGCGCGTTCGTAGAGTGCATTCCCGGCAAGGAAGGCCTCGTCCACGTTTCCGAACTGGCCGACTTCCGCGTCAATCGCGTGGAAGACGTCTGCGCCATGGGCGACCAGATGTGGGTCAAGTGCGTGGGCATCGACGACAAGGGCCGCGTGCGCCTCTCCCGCAAGGAAGCTATGGCAGAGCGTGCGGACGAGACCGATGGTCTCTCCGAAAAGCTCGAAGCTGAGAAGGCCCGTGGTGGCGAGCGTCGCCGCGAGCGTGACGAGGGCGAGGGTGATGAAGGCGGCGAGCGTCGCCGTTCGCATCACCGCGAGGATGGAGATCGCCGCGAAGGTGGCGAACGCCGTCGCCGTCCCAGCGGTGGGGAACGCTCCCGCCGTCGCGAGGACTAGTCGCAAATGACACGGAGCGGTGCGTTAAGCCCGCTGCCAAACGAAAGGCCCGTCACTGAAACCAGTGGCGGGCCTTTTCGTAAACTGACTGAAAAAAGACGGATACAGCCAGCGAATCGGGTCGGGGGCGCTTACTTCGCGGCGGGGATGCGGAAGCGCATAGCGCCCGTGGAAATTGCGTAATTGTTCCCCTCGGCAAAGGTGTCTGTGATGCTGATGATTTCCTCAAGGCTCTTGAAGTCCTCTTCCTTCACATACTGAAGGGCCAGATTGAAGGCCGCCTCGGCGCGGGTAAGTTCCAGCATGTCGGAATTGTCAACTATGGCGCGCAGCGACGCCTTTGCCTTGTCTTTGCTACCGGCGAGAAGCTCGCACATAGCAATGCCAAGCGCAGCGCGCTCGGTGAATGCGGAGCCTTGCAGCTTTTCCGAGGCCAGAGCGTAATGCTCGGCTGCCTGCACGTATTCCCCGCGCTCAAACTCGCTGTTGGCCAGCTTCATGTAAGAAGCGCCCGCGAGCGGATGATCTGCATTGTCACCGGCGAAAACTGTCAATTCCTCGGCGCTTGCCGCCTGAAGGAAGCTCTGCTGGGTCTTCTCCTCGGCACGGTTCTGGAAGTAGCGCCAAGTCTGCACGCCGATGACCACGATTGCGCCAAGGGCTATGGAGCTGAAGATCGAAGTGCCGTTTTCGCGCCAGAACTGGTTGAAACGCTCCTCCGCGTCCGCCCCGGGGGGCAGGGCGCTGTCTATGT
>JAFGLA010000010.1 GCA_016928295.1 Opitutales bacterium | reverse complement strand
GCTGATGAGGCTGGGACGGGCCCCTGCCAATCAGCGAAACGCAGCCGGAACTCATCCAGCGTCTTGTCCGCAGGATAAGGTTCCTCTTGGGAACCTTACCGGTGCGTCCAAGTAACTGCAAAAGGCTCTAGGGGCGTAGCTTTTCCATCAGAACGAAGCTCACCTTGTCGGACTCGCGCCGCCTTGCGTAAATGGCGTAACCGTTGCGCTCGTAAAGGCGGATGTTGTCGAGGCTTCGCTCCTCTGTGAACAGGCGGAACGTCCGAGCTTCCGGCAGGGCGGCTTCTATCTCACGAAGGAGCGCCGAGCCGACGCCGCGCTTCTGCCAGTCCGGCCGCACGACGAGGCGCCCCACCTGTGCGCAGGCGTTCTCGTCGATCCTGGCCCTGACGCTGCCGACGACCTCTGCCCCGGCCCGCGCTACGATTATGCGCATGGAGGCGAAGTCGTCCTGAAGCTCTTCAAGCGTCTGGACAAGCGCGGGAAGCTGCCAGTCGCCCGTGCGTTCCGCCTCGCGGGCAAAGGCCAGTTTTTGCACCTGCAATACGTCTGCAAGTTCGTCAAAACGTGCGGAATCCACAGTGAAGGGCGGGGCTTCGTGCATGTGGGTAGTGAAGCACTTTAAACGCTGCGGGCGCAAGTGCGGACTCGGTGCGAAGGAGGGCGCGGCCTTGGCGAGCGTCTATTCGCAAACGCTGGCGCTGGGCGGCATTTCAAGCGCGTGAAGCGTGTCCGAAGCCAAGAGGGCAAAGCAGATACGTAAAGGCGTTTCCCACAACAAAATAATCCAAAGCCAGTTCTTGACCAATCCCCTTCAATCTATACTTTGTGCCTTTTCCAGAGCTGGAGAGGTGACAGAGTGGCCGATTGTGCACGATTGGAAATCGTGTGTGCTTGAAAAGGCACCGAGGGTTCGAATCCCTCCCTCTCCGCCATGTTTTGGCGAACACCGTTGCGTCGTCAGGAGGGTCTCCGCCATGTTTGCCCGTCGGGCGAAGCGGGCCTTTCCATTTAGGCCGCGTAAGCTGTTTGCCGATAGGAACTTCAGGATGCATCCTTCCGTTTCGCAACTTTGACCTTGCGACAGAACCGGACAACTTGGAACTACTTGCCACGGGATTAAGTGGCAAATACAGTGAAAGGATGAACTTGTTCAGCTGCGTCATAGCATCTGCCAAGGGCAGTTGCGTGCGGTCCGTGTAAGCCCTGTCTGTCAGTTTCAGGCCACGATGACGGGCAAGATGCTGTGCCACGATGGGAGGCAGGCTCAGATGCACCTGAAGGATTGTGACGTAGGAGCGGCGGAATGTGTGCCGGGTGACGCATCGTTCATATTCGTCGCTCAGACGAAGGCCGCGGGCAACGCGTCTAAGAGGCCTGTCGCGCCCGCGCTCTTCGGGCTTCTTTTCGTGGAACCCCAGTAATCGCGCTTGCCTGAAACGGCGTCTCGATTACGATCCGTCACTTACATTCATCGCCCTCTAATAGATACATCTCGTATCCAACTTCCGTATCTGTTTGAAAACCTCATCGCTCATCCGCTTTGCTCTTTACGGTCTAGGCACCATCGCATTCAGGCACAAAAGGTCCATTCTCGGCACAATCATCCTCACAGACAAATGCAACCTGCATTGCAAACACTGCTCCGTTAACAACGTTACGGGGATAGTCCATCCTCTTGAACGGATTCGAAACGAGATGCGGGAGCTGTACCAGATTGGAATCCGCATTTTGTTCTTCTGCGGCGGGGAAACCTTCTTGTGGAAAGACAGTGGAAAAAACCTGCGCGATCTGGTCATCGAGGCCAAGCAGATGGGCTTTCTGATCGTGAATATCGTCACCAACGGAACCTTCCCCTTGGATCTTCCGGAAGCCGATCTGATTCTGTTGAGCCTGGACGGCGACGAGGAGCACCACAACGCAATACGCGGTGTCACATACACGCGGATTCTTGAAAACATCGATCGTTCCACGGCAGACAACATTTGCATTTACATGGCGGTCAACCAAATCAACAAGGACTGCATCCGTTCGGTGGGCAACGTCGCCAAGTCAAAGAAAAACATCCGTGCCATCTCCTTCAATTTCCATACGCCATACCCCGACACCGAGGCACTGGAGCTGACGCGCGAGGACAAAATACATTGCTGCGAGGAGATAGGCCAACTGATCGAGGAAGGCTATCCCGTTTTCAACCTGAAATCGGCCTTCCCTTATATAATAGATAACTCCTTTCCGACTCCATGCCACCAATGCGTAGTCATGGAGAATGGCAAGCTCTCGATTTGCGGACGCTGCATCGACGTGCCCGGCCTCTGTGAAAAGTGCGGCTATTTCTTTGCCGCCGAATACGCTCTGGTCTTTCACGGCAACCTGAGGGTGGCGGCCGATATGCTGCATACTTACCTTAAATATATTTAACATTACGGCCATGAGCTTACTGACCTCACTGGCCCGCATCTGGCTGACGCGATCTTTCCACCCATTCGTCTTCACAAACGAATTGGATGAGCATCTGCCTTACGAGAATGCATCAGGCCTCGGATTGTACATACACATCCCCTTCTGTCGCTCGCTCTGCGCGTTCTGCCCTTACTGCAAGGTGAAATACGATCCCACGCAGGCGCAGGCTTACGTTGAGGCCCTGAAGCGCGAAATCGAGATTGTAGGGAGCCGAGGCGGACGAAGGAACGTGACTACCTTGTATTTCGGCGGGGGTAGCCCGGCACTGCTCGCGAAGGAAATCGGAGGCATTGTCGATATGGTGAACAGGTATTTCGACATCGAGGAAGGAATCGGCATCGAACTGCATCCTGCGGACGTGACAGTGGAAAAACTCCGCATTCTAAAGGATGCCGGCGTGACGCGAATCAGCATCGGCATCCAGTCATTCGACGAGGACACCCTCCAGATTCTGGGTCGCGGCGGATGTTATCCCGCCGCACTATCCGACGCCCTGAAACAAGTTCATTTTGAAACCGTTGCGATGGATTTCATCTTCGCCCTTCCCGGACAGACAGTCGAAAGCCTCATCCAGGACATCGAAAACGCTTTTTCCATTGGGGCCAACCACGTTGCCTTGTACCCCTTCATAGACTTCACGTACACCAAACGCGAGTTTCCAAAGATGCCGGAATCCCAAAAGAGGAAGCTCTTCGACGGGATCACGGAACACTGCCGACGCCAAGGATATGTCAGGGACTCGATATGGACCTACGCAAAGCCCGGAACGAAAAAGTATTCGTCCATGACTAGAGATAATTTTCTGGGTTTCGGCTGTTCCTCCACCTCGCTGTTGAATGATCGCTTCACGATCAACACATTTTCTATACCGGATTACATCATGCGCGTCAAAGAGGGTCGTCTGCCGACATCTCTCACCCTGCACTTTACGGAACGCCAACGCATGCTCTACTATTTATTCTGGACTGCCTACACCACCGTCATCGACGAGGATGCATTCAAGGACTTCTTCGGGAAGAGTATTGGGGATTTCTACCACATCGAACTCCTTGCGTGCCGACTGCTTGGACTTGTCAAAAAGCACGGGACTCAATACAGGATGACGCAGCGAGGTGCCTACTACTATCACAGATACGAGAATTACTACACCTTGGCCTACATCGATCAGATGTGGGACCTGATGAAGAATGAGGCATTCCCTGAACGACTCGTAATCCGCTAGATACTGCACGCAGAACGAATAGCAGGCGCAGAGGACTAGAAATACCCTTCCGGGCTGAATGTCTGAACCGGGAGCTGCCGTATACCTTGAGCGAATCGCGTGTGGCCTTCACCGACTGGCGCGATTATTACAACAGCGAGCGACCTCACCCATCCCTGAGCTTGCTAACGTCGCCCCAGTTTGCGAAACAATCCTTACCTGCGGGGCCCGGCTCCGGTCGGGCTACGCCCTCCTTGCGCCGGACCCTGCAATCCTCAACATCAACAGACCAAGACCGGAATTACTCTCATTCAAAGTGGACCAGTTTGTGAGGTACAGGCACAAAACGCCCTCAACTGCGGTTCAAAATGCCACCGGATGCATTTTTCTTACTGCGACACGCAAGTGAGGCTCGACAATCAACGCTCCGGCGTGCCAGTTTCCTAGCTGGATTATGTCTTTGTGCTGCCTCTCTCCATGGCGCCGATGTTTGCTTTTTGCCGATTTGTCCCCTCGCTCTGCGCGTTCATTGCCCATGCACGTGCCCTATGCGTTTTGCCGCTAAGTAAGGAGGGCGGGACGCTATGAACAGCTCCTTTTTCGCGGAAGAGTTGTGCATTGCAACATGCAGGCCCGGGCCTGTTTGCGCAGCGTTATACAAGAAAAATGGCGCCGGAGCCTACGCACGCGTTCGCGAATGGCTTTCCGGCCCGCGTCCCGACTGGCTGCGCGGTGCATTGCGAAACGGCAACTGCATACTGATCGACGCCACGCTTCCCACGCTCGTTGACGCGCTGGAAGCGGACTCCCGCCCGCCGCTTGAGCAGGCACGCGAACGCCTTGCGCGCATAGGCATGGATGGCGACGCGATGATCAGGATCATTTCAAAAACCGCGTACGTCGCCCTGCGCCCCAAGGCCCTTGAGCAATCCCGCGATATTGTCTTCGGCCAAGGCATTGTGGCGGACTTTTTTACGAGCGTGCTGGCTTTGGACATAGCGCGCCTTGTCCGCGAAGGCGGATCTGCCAACTGTGCAAGCCTTCGCTTTTCCGACAGCGACGCCAGCCTCTCTTCCGTGCGTGAATCCCGCCTCATGGCCCGACGCTTCAAACTGGGCGAATCCTCCGCCGATCTCGAAGCCGCCGTTTCCGCACTGATGCGAAATGCGCCCGAGGCCATGCATCTGGAACTTCTTGGCGAAGCCGGACCGCTTGCGCAGACTGTTATGGAAAAGGCCGCGGACGAAGGCTGGGCCTGCGTGAACCACTGCTGCGCGAGCGCCGAAGAGGCGGAACTGTCCCTCATGGACCTATTGGCGCGAATACTGACTGAAGACAAAGCCCTCTCGCCCCTGTTCGCTCCGCCGCGCAACGCCCTTCGCAACGCCGCGCTCCGCTGGCTGCCCTCGCTTGCCCTGTCGCTAGGGATGCTCTTTCTTGCCACGCTTTCGCCAGCATACGCGATGTGGAAGGACATGCAGGCATCGGAGGCAAGGGCGCAGGATAGCGCCGCAAGACTCGCATCGGCAAAAGAAACGGCCAAAGCGAACGCACCCCTGGCCGCGGAACTCGAATCAGCCATGGCCTTGCGCAATGTCATGCTCGACGCGAATCTGTCCAACATTTGCGAACTGCAAAAACTGGCAGAGCTGCACGAGCAGTTGATCTATCTCGACCTATTGTCCGGCCTTGAACAAATCCGCAGCGATTGCGCAAAGGCGGAGCTGTTGCTTGTCGGAACTCTCGCCGCAGAAAAACGGCAGGGGCTTGAGCGCCTGATCGCGACTCTTGGCACACTCGGCTATACGCCCGTGGAGGACATCGTTCTTGAAGAACACGCGGAGCGCGTAAGATATCGCCTGAACATGGGGGGCGCGGAATGAATGAGCGCGCGAAAATACTTTTCTGGAGCGCTTCGTGCCTCGTAGCTCTCTGCCTGATGGCAATTGCTCTCGCATCGTGTTTTCACGTCAAGGCGAAAACCGGTGCTTTTGACAAAGAATGCGCGGCCAACGAAAGGGCTGTGCGCTCGCTCGGCCTCTCGTCCCTTCCGGCGGACAGGCTGGAGGCACTGCTCGCGGAATACCGCAAAGGGCTGCCGAGGACGGACGCGGGTAACACGGACCCGATGGTCAAAGCGTCTCTAGTCATGGAGCTTGCAGGTGCATTGCAGGCGCGCGGAATGAGCGCAAAGACCTCTGCAAGCGCTGCGCAAGCTCTTGGCTCTTTGCCCAATAGCGCCGCATTTGCCCGCGAACTTTGCACGCTTCAGGGCATTTCCATAATTTCCCTGACAGCGCCGAAAGAATCAGGCGAGGCACTGCGACTGCGCGTCAATTCCGATGCCGAAGGACTGAACCGCGCACTCGGATTGCTCCGTGATGGCCCGCTCGGTCTGCGCATGGAGTTGCTGGACATAACGCGCAGTGGCGAGCACGACTTCGATCTGTCCCTCATGCTTTCAGAAGTTAAGGAGAAAGGGGCGGGCAAATGAACTATCGCAAGATTCCGGT
>JAFGLA010000009.1 GCA_016928295.1 Opitutales bacterium | reverse complement strand
CGCGAGCTCCGGCGCGCGCAGCCAGTAGTGGCCCACCATGCGCTTTTCGTCGGGGTTGGCAATCGCGCCTCCCTCCAGTTCCTTCATGGCGGCAAAAGCGTTCTGTGCCTTGGGCGCCATGTCCGTAAAGAACTTGCCGCAAAGGCCGCTCATGCGCGACACATCCATCGAGAAGCCCATTTCGGGCAGGTTAAGGTAATATTGCTTGAAGCGATCCCAGCTCATAATTGGTCGATACCAAAGGATTTTTCCATGCTTGGCAAACACTCGGTGTTGCGGGCGGCTGTAATTGGCGGCATTTATGCAATAAAGACGTTCCCAAAAACTATTCTTCCTTCTTTTTGATTCGGAATAAACACGAGCGTCGATACTCGCAGTATTGTTCCCCAACTCCGTATCCTGCGTTTGCACTCCCGCCTTGCATGGGGCATATTGCATACGCCGATCACGGAATACCGCTCCCCCAACTCCTAGAGAAGACAGGCTCCCCCGCATTATGGACGCTGCACTGCTTGCCCGCCTCCAGTTCGGCCTGACGGCCGCATTTCATTACATTTACCCGCCCATCTCCATAGGGCTAGGCGTATGCCTTGTCATAATGGAGACCATGTGGCTCAAAACGCGCAACGAGCACTATCGGGCGATGACGCGCTTCTGGGCCAAGGTGTTCGGCCTCACCTTCGCCATAGGCGTTGCGAGCGGCATCGTGCTGGAGTTCGAGTTCGGCACCAATTGGGAGAAATACTCGCGCTTTGTGGGCGACGTGTTCGGAAGCGCACTCGCGGCGGAGGGGATATTCGCTTTCTTTCTCGAATCGGGCTTTCTGGCCATCGTGCTGTTTGGCTGGCGAAGGGTAAGCCCGCTGGTTCATTGGCTTTCCACCGTGATAGTCTGCCTTGGCGCGCATTTCAGTGCACTGTGGATAGTGATTGCAAACTCTTGGATGCAGACTCCGGCAGGGCATCACATCGTGGAAGGTCCGAACGGCCCGCGTGCCGAGATTCTAGATTTCTGGGCGATGGTGTTCAACCCCTCGTCGATCATGCGCCTCTCGCACACTCTTCTTGGCGCATGGCAGAGCGGTGCCTTCCTGCTAATCAGCGTTGGTGCTTGGTACCTGCTCAAGAAGCGCGATGTGGCCTTTGCAAAGAGCAGCATCAAGGTGGGCCTCGCCGTGGCTACCGTGGCCACTTTGCTTTCCCTCTGGACCGGCTCGAAGAGCGCGGAGATCGTGGCAGAATATCAGCCAAGCAAACTGGCGGCCATGGAGGGGCACTTCGATTCGAAGGCTCCTGCGGACATGTACATACTCGGCTGGGTTGATGAGGAAAACAACCGCACAATCGGCATCAAGGTGAAGGGTATGCTTAGCTGGCTTATCCACGGCGACAGCAGCGTGCCGGTGCGCGGGCTGGATTCGTACGCGCAGGAAGATCGCCCGCCGCTCAATCTCACTTTTCAGGGCTATCACATAATGATTTCAATCGGCATGGCCTCAATTGGCATATCGCTACTCGGCCTTTGGGGCTGGAAGCGCGGCTGGCTGTGGAGCTGGAAGCCTTTCCTGTGGGTCATGGTTCTATCGTCAATATTGCCGCAGCTTGGCAATCAGGTCGGCTGGTTGACGGCTGAAGTGGGGCGCCAACCTTGGATAGTATGGGAACTGATGCGGACCAGCGACGGGCTGAGCACTGTCGTAAGCGCGGAGCATATCATGATTTCGCTCATACTGTTCGCTCTTGTGTATCTGCTGCTCTTCGCGGTGTTCGTTTACATGTTCAACCACAAGGTCCATCACGGCCCCGAGGATGTGCACAGCGATGAATACGCCAATTCACGGCTCGCAATGGAGGCGATGGACAAGCGCCTGTCACGTAAGAACAACGACTAGAAGCAGGAGCATAAGACCATGGACCTCAATATTATCTGGTACATTCTAATCGGCGTTCTTTTGACCGGTTACGCAATTCTTGACGGGTTTGACTTCGGTGTGGGGACTCTGCACCTGTTTCACAAAAAGGACGAAGATCGGCGCATCTCGCTAAACTCGATCGGCCCGGTGTGGGACGGTAACGAGGTGTGGCTCGTGACGGGGGGCGGCGCTTTGTTCGCGGCCTTTCCAGAGGTTTACGCCACCGTGTTCAGTGGCTTCTACCTCGCGTTCATATTTCTGCTCTTCGCGCTCATTTTCCGCGCCGTCGCCATAGAGTTCCGCAGCAAGCAGCCCATGCGCTGGTGGCGCAGTTTCTGGGACTGGAGCTTTTCTATAAGCAGCTTTGTCGCGCCCTTCCTATTCGGTGTTGCCATGGGCAACATGGTGCTTGGCATCCCGCTGGACGAGAATCACAACCATGCCGGTTCTTTCTTCTCTTTGCTAAACCCCTATGCGCTCGTGATGGGCGTTACCACCGTGGCGCTGTTTTCGATGCACGGGGCGATTTACCTCTGCATGAAGACCGAGGGGGAGATGCACGACAATGTGCGTCGCTGGATTCGTCCTTCGATGCTGGTATTTATCATATGCTACGTGATTCTTACCTTTGCGACCGTGCTCTACGTTCCGCACATCAACGAGGCAGTGCGCTCAAATCCGGTATTCATCGTTTTTGTCGTGCTTAGTATTCTCACAATGGCGAATATCCCGCGGGAGTTCCGCAAGGGGCGTGACTGGCGTGCTTTCGCTTCTTCGATGGCGACGATGGCGCTGATGATGGCACTGTTCGCCGCGAGCATGTTCCCTTACATGGTGCTTTCGAGTGGAGATCCCGCCAACAGCCTTACGGTTTACAACGCGGCCTCCTCCCAGAAGACGCTCATGATTATGCTGATAATCGCCCTGATTGGTATGCCGATGGTTATCGCCTACACGACGACGATCTACTGGGTGTTCCGCGGCAAGGTGAAGCTTACGCCCATGTCGTATTGAGCAAGGAGGGTGATTGACCTTGGTATTGTAATGTGATTACTTGCAAACGCTCCCTGAAGCACCCAGCGCGTCCGCAACGATATTCCACACGATTGGCCGTATGAAAAAATCTCCCTTCGCATTTCGGCATATATGTGCGCATAGCTATGCTTTGCCAGCGTTATGTCTCTTGGCGTCAGTTACTTCTTCCTCTCGGTTAGGGGCGGCTGTGATATTTTCCGAGAACTTCAACCAGATTACCACCTCTGGAACTGCCATTACGGAGGCTAACACCGCGTTCACCGGTCACAGCTTCACATACAGCAGCATTACGTCGCTGTTTGATACGAATGACTATTTTGGCGAGGGAACAGGGAACACGATTGCCCGCTTTGTAGATGGGGACACCAGTTTTTCCGCCAGGGTGGACTGGAACGGCGGCTCGACGGCAAGGGTCTTCACGCTATCGTTCGACTTTTTCCTTAGTAACCCCACCGCGTATGCGGACAACCAGATTCAGTTCGATCTCTTTACGAGCACAGATTTCGCCTCATTGGGCGCTATTGGTTCGCTTATGTTGAATGCTGACGGGACTGCGGATTTCCGCGGGACCGAGGCGTTCAGTTTTTCGATGGATACGAAGCATTCTTTGCGCTTTGTCTGCAACATATCCGATGCGTCGCTGACGGACTACCACAGTGGCGCGGATCTGGGCGTGGACAAGGTGGATATATGGCTGGACGGGCTGCGTGTGGCTTCGGACTTGGCCATTTCGACAAGTCTTGCGGACGGCGCCTCATTTCAGGGTTTCAGAATGAGAACGGGCAGGGTTGTACGCGGCCCTGCCTATGTGGACAATGTCGAGATTGTCAGTGGTGCGGTTCCAGTGCCGGAGCCTTCGTCCATTGCGTTGTTTATGGGCGTTGCGGGGCTGGCGTTTGTCACGTACAGCAGGCGCAGAGCCTAAAAGGGTTTGAACATCCGACTCTCGTCGGAATGCAGGCGCCGCCTCGGTCCGCAAATTGTTAGGCGCAGAGCCTAGGCCGTTGCAGCTCTTAACGCTTCGAGTACGGCCTTGAAGTCCTCCGGCAGGGGGGCCTCAAGCTCCAGCGTTTCGCCGCTCACCGGGTGGGGCAGAGACAGCTTCCACGCGTGCAGCATCACTCGCGGCACTTCCACGCCTGTGGGCCATCCGTTGCGCTGCCAGCCGTAAGTCGTGTCGCCCGCGAGGGGATGCTTTATGTGGGCCATGTGGACGCGCACCTGATGTGTGCGCCCCGTGTGAATGCGCACCATGACGAGCGCCGCCCTTGTTCCGAAGCGTTCGATGATTTTCCAATCGCTCTGCGCGGGGCGTCCGTCGTTGCGTATGGTCATTTTCTGGCGGTTGGAGTGATGGCGGCCTATCGGGGCGTCAATCTCGCCAGTTGGCAGGCTGGGGCAGTGGGAAATGAGCGCGAGGTAGCACTTGTGCGTGTTGCGTTCCGCAAAGGCTGTGGAGAGGCCGAGGAATGCGCGGTCACTTTTGGCCGCAACCATTACGCCGCTAGTCTCTTTGTCCAGACGGTGGACTATGCCCGGGCGTTCCTCGCCGCCTATGCCGCTAAGCGAACCTTTGCAGTGGAAAAGCAGTGCGTGAACGAGGGTGTCCTCGCCCGTGCCCGCTCCCGGGTGCACGACCATGCCCGGGGCCTTGTCTATGGCGAGCATGTCCGCGTCTTCATAGAGAACCTTGAGCGGTATGTCCACGGCGCGCAAGAGAGCGGGGCGCGCGGGTGGGATTTCGTAGCTTATGAAGTCGCCTGCGCGGAGTTTTTCGCTCTTTGCAAGGGCGGTGTCTTCGCGCCACACAATCCCCGCGTCGAAGAGTTTCTGCACGCGGCTGCGGCTTAGTTCCGGCAATTGGGCGCTAAGCACCTTGTCCGCGCGGACGCGGTCCATTTCCGGTGTAACTTCAAAACTCTCGCCCTGCGGGCTTTCGCTGTTTTCCATTATGTAGTTTGAAAGAATGAGACCTGCGCCTGTGGCGCGTGCAAAAAAGTATTTCCTAAACGGTCATTAACTGGGCCGCGGCTTTGCGAAGAAGCTCTTCGCTCATGTTTGCCGGTGCGGGGCAGTGAAGCCGGGCGCCGCTTGATGTGTGTATGAATACGTCGTCTGCGTCTGTGTCGGGGCGCAAGATGCGCTTTCTTTGGAGCATTAGGGCGAGAAGCTGCTTGAGCGCGGCCAGTTCGTCAGCGTCCACGCCTTCGGGCGTTTCGCCTTCGCAGAGTGCCAGAAGCATCGCCTCGCTTTGCTCAAGCGCACTTCGGGCTTCTTCGCGTGCCCTGTTGTCGCGCGGCTTTACGATCCAGTCCCAGCGGCAGATTACGGGTTTTGCCGCCTTGAATGCGTCGGCCTTTTCCGCAAGGACGTCCACTCGCTCGTAAGCCTTGCCCGCGTCCAGTAGAAAGCTGCGCACCGAGTCTCCTTGGGCGAACTTCTGTCCGCAAACGGCGCACTCCCGTGCCGGACTGTCGATGTTGCGTGCGTTTGTGGACATGAATCTTGCTGGACAGAGAGTTTTCCAAGGTCTGCTGCCTAAAGACAAGTTGTTTCGCTCCCGCCGCCCGATGCGCGTGGGTTGCCTGCGCTTCATCATGGACCAAGTATGCAAAAAGCCCCCGCGCTTTACTTGCGCGAGGGCTTTTTTTGGCGATACGGGTTCCTAACCCGGCGTGGCTTCTTTAGGCCAGATCTAACAACTGGTTTCGTAGCGAGAACGAGGATTTGAGGATGGATGGCAAGGCTTCGGAAGCGAGTAGTATTGGAGAAATCCAGCGAGTTTCCGAAGCGCAGTCAGCCGCAAAGACCGTTCGCAGCAGAAATCAAAGTTGTTAGGGGTGGCCTTTATGATAGGAAGCGGCCATTGCCTGCGTTTTCCTGCGGCGTGAAGCGGCTTGAGCTTTGTGTGTTTGTGTTGCCGCGTTTGCGACTTTCTTCGCGGATGCTTTCCGTCGCTACCGTATGGGCGTTGCCTCCCATAATTACGACGTTCAGTTCGTTGACGCTTGCGAGTAGCTGTTCGGACTGTGCGAACAATTCCTCGGACGCGGCTGCGGATTCCTCCGCCGTGGCGGCGTTACGCTGCACGACGCTGTTCATTTCGCCTATGGCTTTTTCAATCTGGTCGTGTCCGAGCTGCTGGTCGTCGGAGGCTTCGGCAATCTGCGTGATGAGCTCCGCCACCTTGGACGTTTTTTCGCGCACGCGGCTGAATGCGTCGTTTGCGTTGTCTGCAAGTACGCAACCTGAGTTGATGCGATCTGTGGAGTCGTGTATCAACTGGTTCGTCGTGCGAGCGGCTTCGGCGGAACGCTGCGCGAGGTTGCGCACTTCGTTGGCAACGACTGCGAACCCTGCTCCGGCTTCACCGGCGCGGGCGGCTTCCACTGCGGCGTTGAGCGCCAGAATATTCGTCTGGAAGGCGATTTCGTCGATCGTCTTGACGATTTTCTGCGTCTGCGCGCTGACGTTGGCTATCTCCTTCATCGAGTCGTTCAGGTCGCGCATCTTTACGTCCGCGTCGTCCACAAGCGAGCCGGTCTCGATGATGAGATCCCGGGCCGTGTTCGCGCTCTCGGCGTTGGCGTGCGTTTGCGCTGTAAGCTCGTTTATCGTGGCCGTCGTTTCCTCGATGGCGGATGCCTGTTCATTGGCGCCCGAGGCAAGGTCTTCGCTGGAGCGCGACACGTCTCTTGCCGCGTTGCCCGTTTCGTGAGCGCCTGTCCGCAGGCCCGAGGTTATTAGCTCAATTTTCCTTACGACGCGGCGGATCACGTAGCCGATGCCAAGGCATGATATGATTGCGAACACAAGCGCCAGCACTATGGAGCTTATGATGGAGCGAGTGTTTTCTTCATGCATTTCAATGACATTGGCCATGAAGTCGTCTTCATACGTGCTAACGCCTATCATCCAGTCCCACGGCTCGTAGTAGGTGAGTATGGCAATTTTGCTCCTAAGTGGTTCGGAGCCGTTCTTCCAATCGTAACTGTAATTGATTACTGCGCCCTTGTCCGCTTTTTCCACAGCTTCTATCATTTCCTTTATTACAGGGCGTCCATTGGCGTCCTTCATGCCGAGAACGTTCTGGTCGTCGCGCGAGTTGTTCAAGGACAGCTCGTAGCGCCCACGTTCTTTGCCCTTGGTGTTGATTATGAAAACGTAGCCGTCCTGGCCGATTTTCATTTTCACCACGCGCTGGCGAAGGCTGTCCGTGGCGAGGCGCTCCTTGCTGCCTACGTAAACGATACCAACGACGTTGCCCATCCAGTCCGTAATCGGGCGGTAGCTGGTCTGGTACCATTCGCCCATGATGTTGGCGCGGCCCCGATATTCGTTCCCGGCGAGAATCTGTTCAAGCACCTTGTCCTTTGTGCCGTCCTGATGAACGGCTGGTATGTATGTCCCAACCAGCCTGTTACCGTCCGCCCCCTTGATGCTTGTCGCGATGCGAAGCATGTCTCCGGCTTCGTTCATGCGCTGGAATATGGTGCATGTGTCTCCGCTTATTCCCGTTACTTCGTCCACAATGGGCACCGCTTCGGAAAATGACTTTACCTGCCCAAGCCACGCTCCGCCCAAAAGCATTTTGGGTAGGCTTATCTTGCTGGACTTCAGGCTGTACTGGTCAATTGCGTCCCACTCTACATAGTCGGACTCGTCCGTTGTCACTCCGCCTCGTTCCAGTATCATTCCGTTTGCGAAGGCAGACACCTTGCTCGTGGATGCTTCGAGGAGCGAACGCGCCATTTCCGCCTCGGCGTAGAGGTTTTCAGCCGTGTGCCTCAAGTCGTCGTTGGCGGCTGACAGAATGCCTTCTTCGGCCAGTTTGGTGCTGGTTACGCTCTGCCTGTAGAAGAATAGTATGAGAATTACTACTGGCAGCAGCGTGGATACAAGGGTCAGGGTGATCAGTTTCGCATTCAAACTTGAGTGTTTCATTTTTCCCTAGTGTGTAAATATACATGCTTGAGACACTTTTTGAGTGTCCCTTTTTAAGTTTTTTTGCACCTGATTTATGGCGCACTATGACGAATCGGATACCACATTGAGAGCATAAACCCATGATTTATTGCCTGTTAAAAGGTAATTTACCTTTGTGTTACGCCGTATTGAGCCATTGCCTTCAAATCGCTTGGGCATTGCGGGCATGTGCTGGTCGGACGATTGGGGCGAGCTTTTCTGCTCCGGTCTTTCTTGAGTCAGCTAGCCCCGAAGCTGTCCCGCTACGGCTTTCGGGGAACTCGCGCTGAGTGCCCTTTATGAAAGAATACCGGTTGAAAGCAGGAAACGGCTTGATACAATCGCACGGAAAAGCCAAGGTAACAGGCTCAATTGCGGAAACGCAGCTTCTTTTACGCATCATGAACGCAAAGCAGGACTACGGTTATAACAGCAAAGTCGAGGGTGATTTCGTCGTCACCAAACTGGACGCCGCTGTGAACTGGATACGCAAAAACTCTGTCTGGCCAATGCCCATGGGCCTTGCCTGTTGCGCAATCGAATTGATGGCTGTTGGCGGTTCGCGTTTTGACATTTCCCGTTTCGGCATGGAAGTGATGCGCTTTTCGCCCCGTCAGAGCGACTGCATGATCGTGTCCGGCACGGTGACTTACAAAATGGCCGAAGTTGTCCGCCGCATTTACGACCAGATGGCAGAGCCCAAGTGGGTAGTCGCCATGGGTGCTTGCGCTTCGACGGGCGGCATGTACCGTTCCTACTCCGTCCTTCAGGGCGTGGACCGCATCGTGCCCGTGGACGTTTACATCAGCGGCTGCCCGCCGCGGCCCGAAGCCTTGCTTGACGGCTTGATTCGTCTTCAGAACAAGATCGGGCGCGAGGCGTCGCTCCCGCAGGTGTTCAAGGGGCGTGGTGACGGAACGCCCAGTTTCAAGGCCTAAGTTGCGACAGTCGTTGTAAACACTTTCTTACTTTTACACACGTTCCATGTCGGGGCGTGTGTTTCTGCTCCATAACAACCCATAAAAGAACCCAACCCAGTCCAGAGAGCGGCACAGGTATCAACAAAACCGTTGACCAGACCGCCCCTGCACAGCTAACTTCACACTTTTTCAATGAACCACACGACCGAGAATCTCAGCGCCACCCGTGCGAAGGTAACAGTAACTCTCAGCGGCGAAGAAACAGCCGCCCAGGACCGCGCAGCGATGCGCGAGGTTTCCAAGCACGCCCGCGTGCCCGGATTCCGCACCGGCAAGGCTCCCGAAGAAGTTCTGCGCAAGCGTTTTGCCAAGCAGATTGAAGATGAGCGCATTCGCCGCTGCCACAGCGCCGCATACGAGTTTGCCCGCGACAAGGCCGGTCTTGACGTTTACAATCTCGTCGAAGTAACCGACGCAATCATCAAGCCCGGTGAAGAAGCCGCTCCCGCTTTTGTGTTCGACCTTCAGCCCGAGTTCACGCTGCCCGAATACCTCGGCATCGAGACCAAGGTGAGACCCGTCGTTGTCGAAGACGCCGATG
>JAFGLA010000008.1 GCA_016928295.1 Opitutales bacterium | reverse complement strand
CTGTCCTTCGCGCACCCGCCGCGCCGCCTCGAACGCGCTTTGGATTCCCTGCGCCGCTTTGTGGCGCGCCTGCCAAAGAGCGAACGTTGCGACGACACCGTGCGTTACGAGGTGCTCGACCTTTTGCGGGAGTATGCCGACTGCTTGCAGAGCGAGGCTCTGGACGCCGAGGCTCTTCGCGCAGGAGCGGCGGATGCCCTGTGGGAACTGGCGGATGCGGCAGGACCGCTGGATAACGACAATCTGGAGCTGCTTATATGGTGCCCGCAGCGGGGCGTGTTGAGCATTACTTGTCTGGATGCTTCGCGGGAGATTGCTGCGCGGCTCGGGCAGTTCGGGCAGGTGCTGCTAATGAGCGCGACTTTGCGCCCGCGTGATCATTTTTTATCAGCCTGCGGCTTGAAGGAGGACGATGTGTCTTTTTTGCGCGGCGTCGCACCATGGCGGGGCATGGCTTACGAGGTCGCTGCGGACCTGCGCGTGGATACTCGCTTTGCCTATCGTGCCAAGTATATGGATCTTACCGCGCAGACTGTTGCGGATTTGCATTCTGCCTCCGGCAGAGTGGGGCCGGTAGTGGCGATGTTTCCCTCCTACCGATACGCGGAAGACGTGGCGGACGCTCTGGCTTGTTCAGGCGCGTTCCTGCGCGTTGCCATGCAGCCCAAGGGCTTGGACCTTGCGGGGCAGCGGGCTTTTGTCGAGGACTCTATCGAGCGTTGCGACGTTCTGATGCTCGTTCTTGGCGGCAGTTATACGGAGGGAATCGACGCTCTTGGCGGGCGCGTAACCCACGCAATCGTGGTCAGTCCCGCGCTTCCCGAGGCGGACGCGGTGCAGAAGGCGCGTGTGGAGAACGCTTCGGGCGGGCGTTCAAGGGCTTTTCACGACGTGTACATGGTTCCGGGCATTCGCAAGGTTGCGCAGGCTCTCGGTCGCCTTGTGCGCGCTCCCGGGCACAGGGCCAAGGTGCTTTTGCACTGCAAGCGTTTCGCAGAGGCGGATTACGCGGCGCTTCTGGACGAGGACTTGCGCCCCCAGCAGCTATTGGCAACGCGCGGAGAGTTGCTTGAATGGCTTGGCGAGGGCATGGAATGAGGCGTTATCCCCTGCATTGATTGACTGCTTGTACAGCACAAAGCCCCGACTCCATTTGCAGGAATCGGGGCCTTGGCAGTTTGATTTGCGAAATAGTTGTCTGCTCTAGGCGAGCAGTTCCTTTTCGATCATGTTGGCGAGCTTTGTCGTGTCGGCGTTGAATGAGCGGATGCCGTCGGCCAGCTTTTCGGTGGCCATGGCGTCCTCGTTCAGGTGCCAGCGGAAGCTCTTTTCGGACACGTCGAGGCGCTGGATGCCTTCGTGTGCCGCGCTCTGCGGGGAGAGCTTGCGGACGACAGGCTCGTTGCTCTTGGCAAGGTCGGCCAGGAGATTGGGCGAGATTGTGAGCAGGTCGCAGCCGGCCAGTTCGACGATTTCGCTAGTGTTGCGGAAGCTCGCGCCCATGACCTCGGTCTTGTAGCCGAACTTCTTGTAGTAGTTGTAAATCATCGTAACGCTCTGCACGCCCGGGTCGTCGGCGCCCTTGAAGTCGTGCCCCGCCTTGGCCTTGTACCAGTCGAGTATGCGGCCTACGAAGGGGGATATGAGAGTTGCACCGGCTTCGGCGCAAGCCACGGCCTGTGCCAGTGAGAAAAGGAGCGTCATGTTGACGTGTATGCCTTCCTTTTCGAGGATCCTGCCAGCCTGAATGCCTTCCCAAGTGGATGCAATCTTGATCAGGACGCGGTCGCGGGATATGCCCTTTGCTTCATACATCGCGATGATGCTGCGGGCCTTGGCCACGGTGGCCTCGGTGTCGAAGGACAGGTTCGCGGCCACTTCCGTGGATACGCGGCCCGGGACGTGTTTCAGGATTTCGCAGCCGAAAAGGACGAGCAGGCTGTCGATAATTTTGTCCACAAGGCCCTGACCGATCTGAAGGCCGCAGTTTTCATTCTCTGCAATGGCCTGTTCGAGCAGGTGTTCGTACTTTTCCTGCTGCACCGCTTTGTAGATGAGCGTCGGGTTGGTCGTGGAGTCAAGCGGGGAGAACTCTTTGATGAGTTGGAAGTCTCCCGTGTCGGCTACGACTTTCGTGTGGGTCTTGAGTTGTTCCAGACTGTTCATAATTTTGTGCTTGAAAGTTACTATTTCGGGGTTGAACAGCATCTTATGCTTGCCAAGACAATCAAAACGCGGCTTTCTCCGCCTGCAAGCTTGCAAGTGTTCGTTTTTACTCATTTCCGGTCTAACAATGTAAAAATTGTCTCCGAGGTGAACAAATCCGCAAATTGAACTACTAATTTACCAGTTTGGCATTCAAACGGCTATAAAGCCTTTCGGGTGGCATAAGTGCAGCTCATCCGTCAAACGAGTGCAAGACAGCCATTTTCCCCTGGTCAGACCAACATAAACTAGGAACTGAATAATGAAGAAGAATATCGTTCTGTTTGCCGCCCTCGCGTTGGGCGCCGCATCAGTCACAGCTCAGGAAGTCGCGACCACGACCGCCCCTGCCATCTCCGTGACATCGTCCTTCGGCTATGAGTCCGAATATGTGTTCCGTGGCGTTCAGCTCGCCGACGCAATCATCACGCCCTCCATCGACGTTGCCTACGGCGACTTCTATGCTGGCCTGTGGTTTGCCGTCCCGGTTGAACACCAGGACGTCTATGTCAACGAGATGGACTTCTACGTCGGTTACAGCACTGCAATCAGCAGCCTGCTGACAATCGACGCTGGCGCTACACGTTACGCCTACGACGAAGTCATTGGTGACTTCTTCGACAAGAGCAACACGCTCGAAGGTTATGTCGGCATATCTGCTGACGTGCTGTTGAACCCCTCGGTCTATGCCTACTATGACATCGACCTCGACGTATTCACAACAGAAGTGTCCATCGGTCACTCGATCGCTCTGAACGACAAGTTCAGCGCAGACCTCGGTCTTTCCGGTGGTTATGCCACTGAAGATGATGGTGACGCTGACTACTTCTTCTACGGCGCTACCGCAGACTTGTCCTACGCCATCAATGACAGCAGCTCTGTCGGCTTCGGCGCTCGCTTCTCCGGTTCTGACGAAGATATGGTCTATGGTTCTTCCAGCAATATGGATTGGGAAAAGAACATCTTCTGGTACGGCTTCTCCTTCAGCACCGGCTTCTAAGCTCTGCTAAGGTAATAATAGCAATACCATACTTTGAACCCGCGGCGGAGCAATCCGGCGCGGGTTCTTTGTCTTGTAGAAATAGACGTCACGCCAAGAAGTCTTCTGGCAGCGCGAGGCCCGTTCGCAAGAGGCAGACGTAGTGCAAAAATGCTCTCTCTAGGCCGTGGGAAGACGCTCTTCCAGCAGGCTGTTTGTCGAGTTCAGCCATGCGCGCGAGGGGCCTAGGCACGCCTTGAGCGTCTCTTCGTCCAGCCCCACGCTGGCAAGCCAGGACTCAGGTATGGAAGGCACAGGCAGCCCTTCGCAGATGAGCGACGGGAGCGTTGTAAGGCAGATATTCAGCAGGCAGGCCATGGTTTGCTTACCCTGACGCAGGAAAGGTTGTAGGTGCAGGCCCACAGGTTCGTAAACCTCCGGCCCGAAGCGCCACAGCTTCAAAAGTTCCATGCCGGTGTAGGCATAGTCGGTGTCGAGCATCTGCTTTTCCCAGCCCGCCTGTTCGAGCAAACGCTGTCCGTGCGGAGAGCGTATGGCGGGCTTTACCTTTTGCATCTTCATGGCGATCGGGTAGCGCCCGATGCCGTGCATAAGCCCGACAAGATACGCCGTGCCGGGTTCCATATTGGCGTGGTAAGCCAGATACTCCATCATCACAGCCGCACCCAGAGCTTCGCGCCACGCCTCAGCCTCGCTCATATCGTAACAACGAAGGGGGCAGGGCGGGAAAGACTTTCTGCCGAGTATGCCGACGAGTTTCATCACCTCGGTGAAGCCGATTCGCTCCACCGCGTTCTCGATCTTGTCAACTTCCTCGCGGCAACCGTAGTAAGGGCTGTTTGCCAAACGTACAACCGATGAGGCAAGACCCGGGTCGATGGCCACAAGCTCCACAATTTCCGTTATCTCAGCATAAGGGCTGCGAAGCAAAGTGCACAACTTTGCCAAAACCTCGAACTTCGGGGGTACGTGTTCGAATCCACTGAGAATGCCAATCATCTTATTAATTACTTGCGCTTTTGTTATCTCGGGTCAATAGCGGCGAAATTAAGTGCAATCATTTTCCATACTTTTACAGAGTCAGGCGCAGCATAGGGGAGTTGCTATTTCCACAGAGTGTTAATTGCTCCGCGAGCTATCGCCGATCAGAATCTTGGCCGCAGTTTCTTTATCAAGGAAGACGCCTGCTTTGGAAGCTGGTTCCATGCGTTTGCCGTCCCAGAGCAGATGTCTGTAAAGCGTGGCAAAGCGAAACGCTGGCACGTCGCCGCCTTGAGTGCCGACTATCTCGGCGCCGCGCCTCACGTTGTCCATCATCCACATGGGCAGGAGCAGGTGGTACGGGTTGCGCTCGATTTCCCCCTTGTGCAGATAGAGCGCGCTCATGAGGGTGGCGAGGTCTTCGGTGCTGCTTTCCACCATGAGGTTGGGTTTGGGCAGGGGAGACCAGAACTCCGTCTCGAAACAGTGGACGGAGAGAGCCGTTTCTTTAAGCGCATCAATAGCAAGCGAATGCACGCCCATGTGCGTGCGGTTGGCGTCGCTTGCGTGCGGGTAAAAAACGGCGACCGGCTTATATCTTGCAATCTGGCTTGCTACTGCGCTCACGGCCTTTTTCCAGTGCTCTTTGTCGCTATCGCGAGACTCGGGCGTGATGCGTTCCAGCCCGCGCTCTGCCGCGCAGATGCATTCATACCCGATGTGGGCACAGGCGGCTCGCAGTTCCGCAAGGCGTTCAAGCTGCCGCTCTTTTTTGCTCCCGAGCGTAACGGCAATATTGATTACGCGCATCCCGGCCTCGCGCATCAGGCGCAGGGGCAGCGCGCCGATAATCATCTCGTCGTCCGGGTGTGGGGAGAGAATGATTGCGCATGGCGCATCGGCTTCCGCATTGCAAGGAACGGGGCAAAGCTCCGGCTTCATGGCTGCGGCGCAGTCATACGCGGAGAGCAAACTATGCACGTAGTCCAGGTAGCTTTGCATTGAGGGGCTTTCACTTTTCATGAGCTATCGGACTGTCAGTAATTGTCTTTTGTCCTGCTCTATTTGTGCTTTCAAGGCGTTCAAATTGTCGAACTTCATCTCCGGGCGGACGAAGCGTAGCCATTCCACGCGCAGCTCGTCGCCCGCGTCAAACGGGCACTCTCCCAGAATGTGTATCTCAAGAAGCGGGAATGGCGCTGCGTTTTCCACCGTGGGGCGCAGCCCGTAGTTTGCCACTGCGGGAAGGCTTGTCGCATCGCCCTTGATGCTGCCGACTCTTACCTCATACACGCCAAGGCGCGGCTTGCAGGGCGGTTCCCAGCGGATGTTCAGCGTCGGAAAGCCGATACTGCGGCCAAGCTGGCGCCCGTGTTCCACGGTGCCAGTGCTGTAATAGGGATAGCCGAGAAGTTCGTTCACCTCACCCATTCGGCCTTCTTCAAGCAGTTTGCGGATGCGGGTGCTGCTGACGGCTTCCCCGTCGTAGCGGACTCTTTCGATGCTGATGACGTGGATGCCCAGTTCGCGCGCCGCTTCGAGCATCGTTTCGATGTCGCCGTTGCGGCCCTTGCCAAAGCGGAAGTTCTCGCCCACGTGTATGCTGGCGAGCCTTGGGAAGCGCGTTTTCAGCCTGTGGATGAACTCCGCTGCCTTTACGGAGGCAAGCTCCAAGCTGAAACTTTGCCATATGAGTAGATCCAGCCCCTGCGAGGCAAGGCGTTCCTCTTTCTGCTCTTCGCTCTGTATTAGCAGAGTGGGCGAGGACGGGCGCAGTATCTGGCTCGGGTGGGGCGTGAAGGTCAATACTCCTGCCATCTCGCCTTTGATGCGGGCGCTGCGTATGGCGGATTGAATGACTGCCTGATGCCCGATGTGCACTCCGTCAAACATGCCGATTGCAAGGTGCAAGGGGCTTGGGTGCTGATAGCTGGCCGGATCTTTTAATACCTGCATGGTAGATGCCGTTTGTACGTGCATACATGCATGTCAGCCAAGTCCTTCGGGTGCAAGCATTCAGGCGTGCAAGGGGCGCAATCTCAACCCGGAGGCCAGCCCATCTGCCTGCCGCCAAGAACGTGGACGTGCAGGTGGGGCACGGTCTCGCCCGCCATCGGGCCGTTGTTTATCACAGTGCGGAAGCCGTCTGCAAAGCCGAGTTTGAGGGCCATGTCGCGCGCGACTAGCAGCAGATGTCCCAATAGAGCCGCATCCGCCTGTTCTGCCACGGAAAGGTGCGCTATCACGCGGCGGGGAATGACAAGAAGGTGCAGCGGAGCCTGCGGGCTGATGTCCCGTATGCAGATGCACTGCTCGTCCTGAAACTCTATCTTCGCGGGAATTTCGCCGTCGGCAATTTTCTGGAAAATCGTCTTTTCGGACATTGCGAAGTCTCCTTATTGCTTACTGGACGGAAATTGGCAGCTTGGACTCCTGATAGCCTTCGGCGGAGATCCAGAGGTGGCCACTGCCGTAGGAAAGGCCCTGCACTGTGACGCTTACCGAACGCTGGCCTGCGGGAATGACCACGACGGGCATCACGATGTTGTTCGGGATGTCGGTTGTGACATTGATTATCAGGCCGCCTGCGGGCGCAGCGCCTTCGATGAAGAAGGTCAGAGGTACGGAGTCGCCGACGCCGAGGCTGAGTGCAGTGGGCTGAACGCCGATGGTGGCTGCGTCAACGCGGAGCATTCCCGCGCTTAGGTCGCCGTCGCCCGTGCGCACGCTTACGTTGTAGGTCTGGCCAGCGGCGATGGGCGGGATTGTGAAGTTTAGCTGGCTGTGCGATACAAAGGATGTCGGCGCTTCGACCTCTCCGACCATCACGCGGTCAAACTCCGTAAAGCCCTGTCCCAGAATGCCGATTGTCGCGCCAACGGGGCCGCGGGAGCTGGATATCTGCGCCACGTAGCGGTTGATGATGTTGGAGGAGTAGGGCCTGTGCTCGGGCGTAAAGTCTGTCGAGTAAACCGTTTCGTTCACCGGACCGGTGTTGCCCTTGCTCTGATACTTGAGGATAAAGTAATAGGGGATTGTCGAAACATTGCTCGGCACCTGATACTCATACATCCAGATGAACTTGCCCAGGGCTTCGTCGCGACGCATGAGGTGCGTTTCTCCGTTGATGACGATTTCCACGTTCATCGTGCCTTTGATCACGCTGCGCATGTTTTCGTCCACTTTCACGCGGAAAGTGTAGATGTCCGAAGCGTTTGCTTCGATGCGCGAGGGCGTCAGGTTCTGGACAAAGCTTTGGCAAGCTGTGAAAGCTGTGGCGCTGAGCGCGAGGGCGGCGATAATCAGGTGACGGGTCTTCATGGGCGCGGTTTTTAGTAAAATGTTACCCCATCGCCGCAAGAGCAAGAAAAACACGGGCAGCTTTGCGATAGGGATGTCTTTTCGAGGAAAAATCAGAACATGGGGCGATGTGAATCGGGATTCCCCGCGAGGAAAGGGCCGGCTTTATCTGGAAAGCCAACCGCATTCCGACGGGAGTTCTTTTTTCAAAACGCTCCATAGGGGACAGCAAGGTCGTGCTCCCCGTTCCACAGTCTTGAGAGGGCCTATTCGGTGCTCGTATCGTCTTTTCCTATTAGCGAGGCTTCAAGCGCGTGCCATGATAGGGTAGCGCACTTGATGCGGGCCGGGAACTGGCGGACGCCTTGCAGCGCTGCGATGTCGCCAAGTTCGTCAATTTCATTGGCGTCGGTCTTGCCGCTTAGCATGGAGATAACAATGCCCGCTTCCCTGTGCGCTTCCTCAATCGTTTTGCCCTTGAGGGCGGTCGTCATAAGCGAGGCGCTGGACTTTGAAATAGCGCAGCCTTCGCCCTCGAAGCTGATGTCCGTAATGACGCCGTTATCCACCTTTACAAAGACTTCGATTTCGTCCCCGCAGAGGGGGTTGTGCCCCTCGGCATGGTGGGTGCAGTCTTCCATTTTGCGGAAGTTGCGCGGCCTTTTGTTGTGATCCAGGATGATTTCCCGGTAAAGCTCTTCCATTTCGTTCATGGGGAATAAATGTATATTTAAACCACAGATTTTCACAGATTATCGAAAAGCAACAAATCTGTTTTTTCACATATGTCACATCAACTCATTTAACTGATGCTAAGAATGGCTTTGCAACAAGGCCCTGCATAGTTGTAAGTGATTTGGGAATCTGTGTAATCTGTGGTTAAAGCTCTTTGTTCAAGTTTTACAAAAAGAATCGTACTATCTTTTTGAGCGACGTTGCGAAGCGGTCGATTTCCTCCCGCGTGTTGTAAACGCCAAGCGACGCCCTTGCCGTGCCCGGCAGGCCGAGATACTTCATCAGCGGTTCCGCGCAGTGGTGCCCGGCGCGGATTGCGATGCCGTCCGCGTCTAGGAAGGTGCCTATGTCGTGCGGGTGCACGCCTTCTATAATAAAGGACAGTACGCCCGCTTTGCCCGGGGCGGTGCCTATGACGCGCAGTTGCGGAATGTCCGCCACGGCGGCGTTCGCGTATTCGAGTAACTGGTGCTCGTGCGCGGCTATGGTCTCTATGCCGATGTTTCGGATGTAGTCCATGGCTGCGGCAATGCCCATGGCTCCTGCGATATGCGGAGTGCCAGCTTCAAAGCGTTCGGGGATGCCCCTGTACGTCGTTCCCGAGAAGCTGACGTGCATTATCATGTCCCCGCCGCCCTGCCAAGGGGGCATTGTTTCGAGCAGTTCCCGCCGCCCGTAAAGAACGCCTATCCCCGTAGGGCCGTAAATCTTGTGGCCGGAGAGGACCAGAAAATCGCAGCCCAGTTTTTGAACGTCCAGCGCCACATGCGGGGCCGCCTGAGCCGCGTCCAGCAGCACGGGCACTCCCTTTGCGTGCGCCGCCGCAATGAGGCGCTCCGCGGGGTTCACAGTGCCAAGAACGTTCGATACGTAGCAGAGGCCGACGATGACCGTATTCTCGTCCACCAGTTTCTCAAATGCATCCTCGTCCAGCACTCCTCTCCCGTCAAGGGGGACTGTACGCAGCTCCGCGCCCGTTCCTTCCATGACAAGCTGCCAGGGGACGATGTCCGCGTGGTGCTCCATCGTTGTGATGACGATGTTTGCCCCAGGCTTGAACAGGCGTTGCCTTGCGTAGCTGCTTGCCACAAGGTTCACCCCCTCCGTGGCTCCGCGCAGGAATATGCACTCTGCAGCGTCGCGAGCGTTGAGAAAGCGGCGAACCGTTTCGCGGGACTGGTCGTAAAGGTCCGTTGCGCGTTGTGAAAGGTAGTGTACGCCGCGGTGAATGTTCGCGTAGTCCTGAGAGTAGAAGTCCGAGAGCGCGTCGATGACGGCCTGTGGCTTCTGCGTGCTCGCGGCGTTGTCAAGGTATGACAGGGGTGGGGTGCGCTGTGCTTCCCGCATGATGAGCGGGAAATCGCGTCGCACGGCCTCGATGTCGAAAGTATGTGTCTGTGTTGCCACTTTGTGTATGTCCCCAAAGGCTTGAAGCGCGAAGCGTAGCTTCTCTTCCACCAGTCAGGCCATTGTGGGGGATTTGTCAAATCTGGAAAGAGACCGAGTCTCGAAAAGACGGCGTTCGTATTCCGACGGAAGTCGTATTGCCGGACGCATCTTTGTGCGCACTTTCTCTTATCCGGGGCAATGAGTATGCTTGTGCCTTGCGGCCTCGGTCGCTATGTATTGACAATACAAGTGATGCAGCTCGACGAACTATTCCGCGACGCAGTGCGCAAGCAGCAGTCTGGCGATGTGGCAGGGGCAAGGGCTTTGTTTGTCCGCGTTCTTGACGCATTGCCGAACCACCCGGAAGTTCTATTCCGCCTCGGCATTCTCGAGCACGGGGCAGGAGACTTCGACAAGGCCGTGAGCTATCTTTCGCGTGCAAGCATCGGCAAGCCCGACAATGCCAATTACGCATTGATGCACGCCACGGCTCTGGTGAGCGCGAAACGAAACGACGAGGCCGCGGCGATTTTCGAGCGTTACGCGGATGGTGCGGACAAGGGCGCCGCTTACGCCAGCTTCAATTTGGCGACCCTGTTTCTTGAGCGTGGGGATTCGCAGCAGGCCCTTGAGCTGCTGGATGCTTCGCTGGCTCGTTTCCCCGGTGACGAAGCCTTGCAAAAGCTCCGCTCTTCGATGGGCGAGTGATAGGGCTTGAAAAGTTGCGCTTAACAGTGCAACTAATTGTTGTTGATAGGTAATCAGGGCGATGAAGTCTTGTGTCGTGCGCTGTCAAAGGAGTTTGGCGCATCGTTGCGGTCACGAGGACCGTGGAGACAGAGCTTTATTCGCCGCAGATTCAGTCTGATGAGCGAGACTTGCGAACACGAAGATACGGATCCTGGCAGTAGAGGCACCGCCCGCGGGCGGACTCTCCGCAATTTTGCGGGTACAGGCAGTTTTCACTGCGAATGCGGGAAAAGCCGCAAAATGCGTCTTGATGGGGGAACGTACCAATCATGAGTGCGCTCATTGCTGCCATAGTGGCCACTTTGGGCATATCCGCCCTGTGTTCCCTGCTCGAAGCGGTGCTGTTGAGCACGAGCGTTGCGGATATCGAGTCGCTTCGTAAAAAGAGCGAGCGGCGGGCGCATATGCTGGAGAAGTTTCGCGACGGGCTGGACATGACCAGCTCCGCCATTCTGACGCTCAACACCGTGGCCAACACTCTTGGAGCTACGGTGGTCGGCCTTCTAGCGAGTAGAGAGTTCGCCCACAGGCCGGAGATGCACTTCATGCTCTGGGCTGTGCCCGCGCTAATGGTAGTGGGCATACTGGTATTTTCGGAGATCTTTCCAAAGAACTTTGGCGTTGCCTACCGCAGGCAGCTTCACCCGTATATCGTGTATCCCATGGCGCTTGTGCGCTGGAGCATGTGGCCGGTGGCCTTGCTAGCCCGATACACGATCCGCGCTCTTTTGCCCAGCGAGGAAAAGAAGAAGAAGGATGAGGAGGAGTCCGACGAGGAAGAGATTCTTCTCCTGGCCGACAAGCAGGCCAAGGAGGGAGTCCTTTCCACCAGCGAGCGCGACATGATTGCCAACGCGCTGAGGCTCGACGATGTGCACGTTTCGGAGATCATGACGCCGCGCACTGTCGTCACCTTTGTCGAGGCTTCCGAGAGCGTTGGCGAGGTGAGCCAGCGTTACAAAGCCATTCCCTTTGCCCGAATACCTGTCTTTCACGACAGTATAGACAACGTGGTGGGCCTTGTGCGGCGCCGCGATATCATGCAGGCCTATTCGGAGGACAGGGACAGTACGCCGATGAACGCCATGATGGTGCCTATTCCCGTTGTCCCCGAGACGGCATCGGGCTTGGACGCCTTGCAGCTCTTCTTGAAGGAGCACCAGCAGCTTGCCCTCGTCGTGGACGAGTTCGGCTCCACCGCTGGCGTTGTCACGATGGAGGACGTTATCGAGCAGCTTCTTGGGCGGGAGATTTACGAAGAGACGGACCTTGCCATCGACATGCGGGAGCTTGCCATGCGCCGTGCGCGTCGCTGGGCTGAGAATGCGCAGAAAAGGGAGCGCAAGGATACTCGCGACGCTGCAGCACAGGATGGAGCAGCGCCTAGGTCTGACCGCAGCGAGGGGTAAGGGAGTGTTCGATAATCGGAATCACGTCGGAATGCGTAGGCCTCTTCGTTCCGCCAATTTCCAAACACTCCCAAGGGGATAGGTTCAGCGATTGCGTTCTTGGGCCGCTGCGTTCGTAGTTGGCGGGGATGTCTCAAGGGTAGCTTGTGCGTCGCATCCGTATTTTTGCGCACAGAAAAACCCCGGCACTTGTTCGGTGTCGGGGTTGAAATGTGTTGTTGCTGTCTCAATCCGTCAAATGACGGAAGGGCGCACGTGAACCTTAGCGGTTCTCGTAACGGGCGCGAAGCATCGCGGAGAACGCGGCAACCTTCTTCTTGCGGCGGGAAATTTCCGACGGCTTCTCGTAATAACGCTTTGCGCGGACATCACGGATGACGCCTTCGCGGTCGAGCTTCTTTTTGAGGCGGCGCAGAGCGCGCTCCATCGGTTCACCCTTGCGGATTCTGACTTCTACGGGCATTGGAAATTAAACTCCTGTTTCGGAAGAAAAGCCGGATAAAAACCTTCATCGGGGTCAGTGTCAAGCAATGTAATTGGAACTTTGCTTTTGTTGCCCGAAAAAAGTTTCACGAGTGCATGAATGCTTGCCTATAAGGAGGCTTGTGTCAATTTTCCGCTGCTTCTTTTGTAAGGATTGCCAGCGCAGCTACTTTACGGTAAGCGTCGTTCCATGCAGGTGAAGGCTGTTATTTTCGACATGGACGGGCTGATGCTGGATACCGAGAGTATCGCCCGCCAGATTTGGATGGACGAAGCGGCCAGACTGGGAGTGCCGCTGGATGAGGATTTGTATTGCCGCCTTATAGGCCGCACTCACCCGGACATCCGGCAAATTGTGAGCAAGGCATTCCACGGCAAGGCGGACGCCGACGCATACATAGATGGCTGCCTCAACCTATACCGCGAGCGCATTCAGAGTCCCATTCCTCACAGGCCCGGGCTTGTGAAGATGCTCGATTACTGCGATTCGCGGGGCCTGCTAAAGGGCGTTGGCACTTCGTCCGGCCGTAGCATGGTGGATGTGAAGCTGCGCTCGGGCGGCATCGAGGGGCGCTTTGATGTTGTCGTAACAGGCAACGAGGTCTCCAAAGGAAAGCCGGACCCGGAGATATTCCTCACAGTAGCGGCGCGTCTTGGCGTTTCAGCGGTTGAAAGTCTGGTGCTGGAGGATTCGCCCAACGGCGTTCTTGCTGCACACGCCGCGGGGGCGAAGGTGATAATGGTGCCGGACATGCTTCAGCCAGAGGCGCACATTCGCGCCGCTGCCGACGCCGTTCTTGAGAGCCTTGCGGAGGTTCCCGAATACATTGAAAGACGTGGCTGGGTGCCGGACGCTGTCATTGTTTGATTGTTTGCATCGGGGAGTGAAGGCGTGGCCTCAATGACGTTGGCATGTTCTTATGGCTTATGCTCTTGCGAATGCTGCGTTTTGTTACGAAAAAGTGCATTTTTCGATTAATTTCTGCTCTACATACACGATATATAAAGTGTGCTCGAGAGATGGTCAGGCCAAGAGGCCGCCGAACCGCTCCGACACTATAGAGATCCAAGATCTCAAAGAGGGCCGCTCGCCAATGGCCCAGACGGCGCTCCGCAAGGCACGGAGCGCCTTCTTCTGTACCCGTATCGGGCTGTGGATGCCGTCGCCGCTCTAGGGAGTGTTTTAAAACCGGACTCCCGTCGGAATGCGGGCGTCTTTTCGGTGAAAAGCCTCCCCATTCGGCTCGGGGAATCCCGATTCACTTCGCCTCATGTTCGGGTTTTTCCCTCGAAAATACATCCCGCCTCCTCGGTCCGCCAATTTCCAAACACTCCCTAGCGCCGCGGGGTTTCGCTTGCAGCTTAGCTCCGTTGTGCGCTCAAGGGGCAGCAACGTTTCGCTGTGCATTCATTGGCATAGCCCTTGGCTTGTTCCAGCATGGGCGGCTGTAGTTTGCATAAAGTCTTGCCTGTTTGCTTGATTGGAAGGCAAGCTGAGGGGGCCGATAATTTCGTAAGTCGCATTCTCTCTCAAGGCATGACCAGCAATATATCCATTTGGGACATACTCATAGTCGCCGTGTACTTCGTGGCCGTACTTTCCCTTGGCGTATGGAAGGGCAGGGGCGAGCGCGGGACTGAGGACTTTGTCGTTGGCGGCCGCCGTGTGCCATGGTTTGCCGTTCTCTGCTCGATAGTGGCAACGGAGATCAGCGCCGCGACGTTCATCGGAGTCCCCGCCGTAGGATTTGACGGAAACCTTGCCTACCTCCAGTTCAGCATCGGCTCGCTAATCGCCCGCTTTGCCGTTGCATACATATTTATCAGCGCGTTTTACGCCCTTGGCGTCATGACGGTGTACGAGTTTTTGTTCATGCGCTTCGGCTCGCGCTCCAGATACACCGCGACGGCGTTCTTTCTTGTAGGCAGAGTGCTCGCGGCGGGCGTAAGGCTCTACATCGCAACCTTTGCCCTCGCGGGAATATTCGACATTCCCATGTGGCAAAGCCTGATACTGTTTACCTCTGCGGCGCTTGTTTACACATGGGTGGGGGGGATAAGCTCCGTCATATGGACCGATGTCATACAGGGCTTCGTCTTTGTTGCCGGTGGGCTGGTCCTTGTGGGCTTTCTGCAATACAGCGTCGGCTGGGGGGAGATATTCTCCTTTGCAGCAAGGGAGGGTAAGCTGGACCTCTTCCATTTCACTTCGAGCACGTCGGGTAGCTGGGGCTGGCTGAACGACCCGGTGCTCTTTTACGTGGCACTGATTAACGGCTTTTTGTCCACGACAGCTTCACTCGGCACCGATCAAGACCTTACGCAGAGAATGCTAACCTGCGACAACGCCGCAAAGGCTCGCCGCAGCGTGATACTAAGCGGGTTTATCGGCATTCCGGTCGCGGCCCTGTTCCTGCTCGTGGGCGTTGGCCTCTACGTCTATTACACGCAAGTGTATGCTGGAGTGCCCCTGCCTTGGGCCGAAAGTGGCGACACCCGTCTAGTGCTGCCGCATTTCATATCGCAGGTTCTGCCCTCGGGACTAAAGGGCCTCCTGATAGCGGCCCTGTTCGCAACGGCCATGTCAAGTGTGGACTCCGCTCTTGGCGCGCTTAGCTCCACATCCGTGGTGGACCTTTACAAGCCGCTCATAAGGCCCGGGATGAGCGAGAGGCACTATCTGCGCGCCTGCCGTGTATCCGTTCCCATATTCGCGGCGCTAATCTGCGTCGTTGCCTGGGCGATGCGAGAGCATCAGGATATGCTATGGCTCGCTTTGAAAGTGACTGCCATTCCGAGCGGCGCACTTCTTGGCGTGTTCCTTCTCGGGCTTGTCTCCCAGCGCGCCGGAACGGACAAGGGCTGCATGATAGCGATGATAAGCTCCGCAATTTACAGCACCATCATGCTTTGGCTCATTACGGCAGGGCTGCATCCCCTTGCGTGGTCCTGGGTGATCGTGCTGGGCACGATATGGACCCTTGCCGTGGGGCTTCTCTTCGTTCGCAAACGCGCGTAGCCCTTTTGAAGAGCGCACTCTATTCGCTAATGTTCTTGAACGAGAGAGCGGCAGGCTGTTCCTTGGGCACGGGCAGCGTTACGGTGAACGTGCAGCCCTTGCCCTTTCCGTCGCTGAAAACGTCGATTGTGCCGTTGTGCATCGTGACGAGCTTGTGCGCGATGAACAGGCCAAGACCAGACGAAGTCTCGTCGCCGGTGGGCTTTGCGCTCAAGGTCTGGAACTTGCCGAAGACTCGTTTCATGTCCTCCTCGTCAAGGCCCTGCCCAAAGTCGCTAACGGAAAACACTAGCATGTTCTCGCCTCTGCAAAGGGATACGAAAATCTTGCTATCCGGGTAGGAGAACTTGATGGCGTTGCTTACAAGGTTCTCGAACACCTCTCCCATGAGGAAGTCGTCAACGTAAGCCTCGCAGTCCGGCTCGATGTCCGTTTCGACGGCGATGTTCTTCTTTTTCGCGAGCGAGTTCTGGTTGACGAGAATCGCCTCCGCCATCTGGCTCAGGTTGCTCCATTCAAAGGCTGGAACGATGGTCGAGGAGCGCGATGACTCCCTTTGCAGGGTGTCGTTGACAGAGTTGATGAGCTGGTCCGAAGCATCGCTGATGTGCTTTAGCAGCTCCAGCGCGTGCGGTATCTTGTCCGGTCCGGCGCGAAGGTCGTCGATCACCCAGCGGGAAAGCTCCCGTATCGGAGCCGCCTTGTTCTTAATCTCGTGCGAAACTATGGAAAGAATCTCGCTCTTCTGTTCAGCCGTGTTCTTGTAGCGCTGAATGGCCCTGTGGAGCATCTTCTGCGCACGCAACAGCTTGTTTTGCGTGCTGTCGCCAATCGCTACAATCTTCTCACTCTGGCGGAGCAACTTTTCGTATGCATCGGCCAGACAGGCGTAATCCTCGGCTGTTGGCTGAGAATTTTTTCGCGCCTTGTTGAGGGATTCCTGCTCCCTCTCAAAAACAGATTGTCGCATATGGAAAGCCTGTAATATCAGTATGCCCTTATTTCAAACGGCAGCTTGAGGTCCTGGGCGAACTCCTCGCCATTCTCCCTCATGTCAGGGTCATCCTCGCAATACAGCCAGCATACGCTGAAAGATGCGCCCTCGGCGTTGGCCTCCTGAAGAATCTGGAACAGATCCAGAAGACATTTGGAACTGCTCGTGTTGAAGTAATCCAGCTTCACATTGAGGCGCATCTTCTTGCCACCGTCCGCGCGGTAGTTGCGCAGCCAGGAGAGAATCGGCTCAAAGAATGAAAAAGCGTTCTCTGGATAGCAATTGCCTTCGATCCACGCCTCGTTGCCTTCGCTTGGCAGGCTGACGCGTGGGGTAGTGCTAGTTGCTTGTAGCTGGAGATCAGTCACAAGTAGTGATTTATGTTCCACGCTCGCGCGGATAACAAGCACAGATTTGGCATCTTTTGCTTCTTGTGTCGCAATCTGGAGGTCTATCGCGCCAAGACGCCTTATTTCAAATAGTCCAAGTCCCGCGCCGCATTCATTTTCCGAATGTGGGAGGAGGCGTCTTTCGTGGATAATGGCCGACAGCTGCCCGCTGTTTAAGTTGGCTTCTTCGACCCTCTCTTTCGCACGTCCGATGTCGCTCTCGGATGCTTCGTTCCGCGTCTCGATGTGGAGCAGGCCATTCTCGTGCCATACATTTAGCGAACAGGCTCCGCAGCCGTGCAGGCGCACGTTTTGCAACAGCTCGACAAACACGCGGAACGCGGCGCGGCTTATCTGCCCCTTGTCCGCCATGCCGCGCATTGAAAGAAGCAGGCCCTCCGCTTCCTCGGAACCGAGAGTTCCCGCGAAGGAGAGCACTTTTGAAGAGGTTGGAATTGCGGGCGTGTCCATCATGTTAGACCTTTATCCCGACAAGTAGTACGTCGTCGGTCTGCGGCATACCGGCCCGCCACTGGGTGTGGGATTTTAGAAGCGCGCTTCGCTGTTCGGCTATTGGCAGACCACCTACCCAGCCGAGCGTATCCTTGAAACGGCCTGAAAGGTAGCGCCGAGACTGCGAGCCGCCGAGCTGGTCGGGGAAGCCGTCGCTCGAAAGATACAGCATCTCTCCCTTGCGAAGTGATATGGTGCCGGACTCGAACGCTGGCGCGTTAGCGCGCAGTTTTCCGCCTATTGCCCGCCGCGTGCCCTCGATAACGTCGCAATTGCCGTTTAGTGCGCGGTGCAGCTTCAGCTTTGCCCCCGCGAACAGGGCCTGATTGCGATTGGGGGATATTAGCAATATCGCAGCCTCCATGCCGTCCTGAATGTCTCCACCGTTGCTGGCAAGGGCGCTCCGCAGGTTGCGGTCCAACGCGAAAAGCACCTGATCGGGCCGTTTTACGCCGCGCTCGTTAACCACGTGGCCGAGGAGCGTGCTGCCGAGCGCGCTCATGAACGCGCCCGGGACGCCGTGCCCGGTACAGTCTGCCACGCAGACCATTGCCCAGCCGTCGGCAAACTTTGCGCACCAGAGAAAGTCTCCGCTCACCTTGTCGCGCGGCAGGTTTAGGACGAAAGACTCTCCCACGCAGCCTCGTAACGTCGCCTCGCTTGGCGTAAGCGCCTGCTGTATTCGGCGGGCGTAATCTATGCTCTGCCCCAGAGTGTAGAACGCGTCGGCTGTTTCGCACAGCTCGCGGATGCGCTTCTCCGCCTGCGCGTTTTCCTTTTCAAGCTCGATGCGGCGTTCGGACAGGCGCTTGCGGTCGTATTCGAGACGGGCCGCCATTTCCGTAAGCTGGCGGTTCTCCAGCTCAAGGTTTTGCGTAGTTATGCGCAGAGTGCGGTTTGCAGTGACGGCGCTTTCGGCCCCTTTGCTCGTTAGCGTTGTATAGCAGAACCAGGCGCAGGCACCCATAACGCACAAGGCCGTGGCAATATGCGGCGCGTTGCCAAGCCAAACCCCGCCGGTCATTAGCGAAAGGACGATGGATACGATTGCGAACAGAAACACTGTGGCGACAAAACCGGCGGCCGGCTTGTCCACGCGCCGCCGTTTGAAGCGGTAAGTGCCCATGCTTGCGGCAAGCAGCCCCGCCCCGAGTGCCTGTGGGAAATAGCCCGCAAAGAGCAGATTTTGTTCGCTGGAGTAGAGCAGGGCGGCGGCGAACGCCGGAGGCGCAAGCAGGGGCATGGCAATTGCGGCAATAGCCATGTAGCGAGGCGCGCCCGTTCCCTGATGCTTCGCCCTCATGTGCAGATACCAGAACGCGGCGGCGAAGGTTACGGCAAGGCCGGTCCAGAATGAAAGGACGTTCGCGTAGCCCTGCACCGCAGCCCCGTCGATGCTTTCAATCGGAATGCTGTCGCCGGACTTGAAGGACAGGAACACAAGCGCGGCTGTAATTGTGTATAGAATCCTCTGGCCGGATGTCCACGCGAGCCACGCTATCGCGAGGGCCATGAAAAGCGCGCCTCCTGAAGACAGATTGCAGAGGTGTTGACTCATATTGTCGAAGTGTGGGGTGGGGTGGGGCGAACACATTTGATACAGCCTTCGGGCCTGTTTATCAACGCGATATGTTTTGCCTCTTCTTCGGGCTTTTGAAAGCTGCTCCTTGGTGCTATTGTCGGCGTCCAGCATGGTCAGCCATACATTCACTTTTCGCGTCCGTTACGCCGAGACGGACCAAATGGGCACATTCTACAACGCCCGCGCCTTGGAATGGTTTGAAGTAGCCCGCAGCGAGCTTTCCCGCTCCACGGGCATTCCATACACAGAGTGGGAAGAGCGCGGCGTTTTTCTGCCCCTTGTGGAAGCGGGCGTTAAATACAAGGGCACGGCGCGGTACGACGACTTGCTCGAAATGCGCGTATGGGCAGTGGATTTTGGCCGCGTGCGTATGCGTTTTGAATACGAAATCCGCCATGCGGGTGAAAAAGGCAGGGCAGTAGCCACGGGATTCACAGTGCACGCGCTCGTTGACAAGCAGATGCGCCCCATGCGAATTCCCGACTGGGTGCGCTCCAGCATGGGACTCAGCGTAGAAGGGCAGTAACATTAATTTCTTCCCATATTTCTTAGCATCAGCCATATACAATACATGCCAAGACTGCTTTTCATAGGTGATATCGTGGGAAGACCCGGGCGGGACGTAGTGCGGGACAGACTTCCCAAACTGCGCGAGGAACTAGGGCTGGACTTTGTTGTGGCCAACGGCGAGAACGCCGCCGCAGGATCGGGCATCACCGCTGCAATCGCCAACGAGCTGCTTTCGTGCGGCGTTGACGCGATAACCCTTGGCGACCACGTCTGGGATCAGCGCGGCTTTGACAAGGAAATCGGCAACATCGAAATGCTCTGCCGTCCTGCCAATCTGCCGGCTCAGTGCCCGGGAAAGACCTTTCTTGTAGTCGAAAAAGACGGAGTGCGTCTTGGCATTTGCACCCTGCTGGGTTCGGCGTTCATGAAGGTGGAGGCCGATTCCGCGTTTCACATGGTCGATGCTTTCATTGACAAGGTCAAAGGCCAGTGCGACGCGCTGTTTGTAGAAGTGCACGGCGAGGCTACGTCCGAAAAGGTTGCCCTCGGCTGGTATCTTGACGGGCGGACGACGCTTGTTGCGGGCACGCACACTCACATTCCGACGGCGGACGAAATTGTTCTTCCGCGAGGGACGGCCTACATTACCGACGTAGGCATGACAGGCCCTTACCAGTCCATACTGGGGCGGGAGGTAAACGGCGTTCTGGGCCGCTTCCTTGACGGAATGCCGCGCCGCTGGGAAATCGCCACCGGAGACGTGCGCCTCTGCGGCTGCATAGTGGACTTTACGCCCAAGGGTATGGCCACGTCGATAAAGAGGCTGGACTTGCGCGTCTGAGACTCTTTGCCAGAGTTCAGACTTTTGCGGCGGAATACATCCCGTATTCTCGGCATGGCCATTTTAACGCGCACCAGGTTCATTTATTTGCAATCACTCACTGGGAATACCGCTTCGTGATACTTGCCATCGAAAGCTCATGCGACGAATCCGCTCTGGCTCTTTTTGACCCGGAGCGCGGAATCGTCGGCGAATGGGTCAATTCACAGATAGAGCGGCACCGCCCGTACGGAGGCGTGGTGCCGGAAATCGCGAGCCGCGAACACCTTCAGAACCTCCCGCCCCTTGTGGACGAGGCTTTGCGGCTTCTGGACGGGCAAAGGCTTGAGAAAATCGTCGTGACTCGCGGACCCGGGCTTGCGGCCTGTCTGGCGTTGGGCCTGTCCGCGGCCAAGGCTCTTTCCATAGCACTGGACGTGCCGCTATACGGGGCTAACCACCTTCTCGGACACGCGTGGTCGCCGTTTATCGACTTTCATGCGCAGAATCCCGCCACTTTCGCCGAGCGGCTTGCCGAGGCATTGCCGCATCTCGGGCTTGTCGTGTCCGGTGGCAATACGCTGCTTTTTGAAATGGGCTCGGATCTTACTCCTCGTATTGTAGCCGAGACCGTGGACGACGCCGCAGGCGAGGCGCTCGACAAGGGCGCAAAGCTCCTCGGTATGCCATACCCGGGCGGGCCGCTGGTCGAGAAGATAGCCCGTGGCGGCGATGCGAAGAAATACCGCTTCCCGCGCGCCTTTGCCCGCACAACCGAGGCGCGCTTCAGCTTTTCGGGGCTTAAAACGAGCCTCCGCTACGAGACCGAGACCATGGCCGACGACGCGCTAAAGGCCGCGCTTCCCGACATCTGCGCCAGCTATCAGGCGGCGGTTGTCGATGCGTTGGCGGGCAAGCTGGGGGCTTTCCTCAAGGCCGGCTCGTACAAGAGCATCGGCCTTTCCGGCGGCGTATCCAACAACAAGGCTTTGAGGACTGCCGTGGCCAAGCTGGCGGACAAAAAAGGTATTCCCCTGTACGCGCCGCAGCCCCGCCATACGGGGGATAACGCCGCGATGATAGCCTTTGCCGCATGGGCCAATCCGCAAGGGTGCAAGAGTGGGCCTATGCCTGCGTTGGACATAGACCCCTCCCTTAGAATGGACAGGCAGTAATGTAGCTGCCCGTTTCTATTGCCCTGTTCTCAATGCAGGATGCTTTGGGCGCCCGGGCACCCTCGACATACGACAGACAGACGTAAGAAAAGTCTATTGCCCGTGTGGGCGCCAAGCATAGCTAGAAAGTCAGAATGGCCTCTCTTAGCTCGGAAAAGAGCGTTTTGCCCTTGCTGACAAGTTCGCGGGTTCGCTCGTGCAACACTGGTGAAGTGCGCGAAAGCGGCTCGGTGTTGAAATAGTCCAGACAATGGTCGCGGACGCTTTTCTGATGATCCTCATAGTTGCGGCAAATGCGCTCGATTAGCTTCATCTGTTCGCCGTCTATGTTGCGGCTTTGCCTGCGTCCCTTGGCGCATTCGAGTATTGCGCGCAACGACGCGCTGCTGCGTAGCGAGGCCTGAAGGCCGATTACCGCTTCATCTTCTTCAACGCTTGGACCGGAGCATTCTGAATGCGGACGTTCGTAAAGAGGGAGAATTCGCATGACAATAAATGTGTTAGGTGTAGAAGCGGCCCGATTCAGCGTCCTGCCGTGATAAGCAACCCTCGGGTTGTCGGCGAAGTTCTGTCGCACCTGAAAATCTGCCGCCTTGTTCTTGTTCCGAACACCACGTAATTCGTCCCCGACTTGTCACACTTTACCGCTTTCTTCCAAAAAACGCCCCTTTGCAAAAATAGTTTTCCCACGGCGCGGCAGGAGCGCCTAATTTGTTGAAAATCAATTTTATGCGCATACAACAAAGGCCCGGGAGCGCATGTCGTCCCGAGCCTTAAGATTGTCCGCAGAAGGCGAATTTTATCGCCGCGGATTGTTACCTGAACATGTATGCCCAGCCGCCTACTTCGCCCATGTAGGACTCTTCGATGTAAATCCAGGTATTCAGCCCCCAGATGTAGGCCCAGTTGCCATCGACGTAAACCCTTCCCATCCAGCCCTGTGTATCAACATTCGGCTTGGCCGCGTTGCGCGGGTAGCCCATCCATGTTTCAATGTCCACAAGGCAGACCGTTTTGCTGTCTTCGTAGCCGATTACAAGCATCGGGCGGTCGCTGGGGCTTTGTGAAGCTGAAAGGAAGCGCACGCACTCCGGTTCGGACTCTCCCACATCGGCGCGGAAGTAGTCGACAAAACGCGGGTTGAGCGGGTCTCTGATGTTGTAGAGGAAGGCTGCGTATGTGCGTTCCATGAGGAGCGCCACATAGCGTTCGCTTGCCATCTCGAACACGCAGAGTCCTTCCGGTTCCGGCCCCTTGTCGTCGGAACGCTTGTCCGCGTAGCCGTCTATGTCGATTAGCGCGGTGATGGTTTCAAAGTCGTTGCCGGAGTCCCACACCACGCTGCCGCTTTCCGCGTCTATCACGGAGAAGCTGCGCGTGCCCGGCACGTGTAACTGGGTTATTTCTTCCGCGCTGTTGAGGCCGTCTATTATGGAGACGTTCAGGTTGCCAAGGGCGGAGGTCGCCAGTGCGTTGCCGTCGTACAGGGCGTTCAGGTTGGCAAGATACGCGGCTTCAAGCGCCGGAAGCCCTTCAGTGCCCAGATCTTTCACGCTGGCCTTGTCAGTGTCCTCGGGGTTGAAGTCTCCCTCGTTGGCCGTGACGATGTAGGTTTTGCCATCGTGAACGAAGGTGTCGATGGTGTCCGGCATTGGCATTCCAAGAACGACGGAATCGTCGATAATCGCGCCATCGTCTTTGTTGGATGCGTCGATAGTCTGGAACATGTAGGGCATACGGATGATGTCCACCCACTTGCCGCTTGCGATGTCCAGAACGCCTATCGCGCTTGCTTCCTGAAGGCTGCAATACACTTTGCCATCGGCGTAGGATACGTATTCCGGCTCTATGCCGTAGGGAAGTCCTTCGCTCGGGTCGCTTACGCGCAAGCCCTCGATGCTGACGCCATCGGCCAGGTTCGCCGCGCTGAAGTCCACAGTTACAGCCGCGCTCTGATTCAGGCTTGAGATGCTGCCGAGGTTTGTTGATGCCCCGATTGTTATGACGCTTGCCGAACCCATCGTCCGGGCCGTTTCGTTCCACTCTCCCTCGTTGGCAACTAGGATGTATTCGCCGTCGGCGG
>JAFGLA010000007.1 GCA_016928295.1 Opitutales bacterium | reverse complement strand
AGTCGCCGTAAGGGCAAAGCCCTTCAAAGAGGGAGGGTTTACACCCTCCCAAAGACCGTTCGCAGCAGAAATCAAAGTTGTTAGTGGTGGCCTTTACACGCTTTTGACGGCTTTTGATGCACGACGTGCCGCATGTCGTTCGCCGAGTTTGCCGCCGATAAGCAGCATCGAGGGAGTGACTACGAGCGTAAGCAGCGTCGAGAAGGCGAGGCCGAAAGCAACCGATGTGGCAAGCTGAACCCACCACTGCGTGGATGGAGCGCCGAAGCTGATGTCGCGGGCGAAGAAGTCCACGTTCATCATTAGCACCATCGGCATGAGGCCGAGAATGGTCGTCACCGTAGTTAGCATGACGGGGCGCAGGCGCTGGGCACCGGTCCTTAGTACCGCTTCCATCAGCTCCATGCCATTTTTGCGGTGGTGGTCGAAGGTGTCGATGAGCACGATGTTGTTGTTCACCACGATTCCGGCCAGCGATATCGCTCCAATGCCGTTCATGATGACGCTGAAGGGTTGCTGGGTAATAATAAGCCCCAGAAACACGCCCACGGTGGAAAACACAACTGCGGTGAGGATAAGAAATGTGTGGTAGAAGCTGTTAAACTGCGTAAGTAGCACGATGGCTATCATGAACATGGCAACAATAGCCGCCTTCATGAGAAATGCAGAGGCCTTGGCCTGCTCCTCGTCCTGCCCGCGGAATGTAATCTCTACCCCGGGAGGCAGCGGGCGGTCATTGGCAATCCACTCGCGCAGCTCCATAACCTTGTCGTTGGCGAGAACTCCGGGTGCCACGTTGGCGGACACGGTATAAACGCGGCGCGAGTCCTTGCGCAATATGGTGCTCACCTTCTGCTCGGGGCTTAGCGTGACGAAGCTGGAAAGCGGCACAAAGCCGGAGGCCGCGTTTACGCGCAGGCCGCCAATCTGGTCCAGCGTGCGGTACTGTTTTGGAAAGCGTACTCGAATGTCCACTTCTTCATCGACGTTTTCGGGCCTGTAAGAGCCTAGGATTACGCCGGTTGTGGCCATTTGCACCGCTCCGCCCACGCTGGCTACGTCCGCGCCGTAGCGGGCGGCCTGATTGCGGTCCACCTTCAGGTTCCACTCGATGCCGCGCACCGGGCGGGAGTCGGTAATCTCGACAAGCCCTTCGGTAGAGAGGAACTTTTTCGTCACGATGTCCGTTCCCTGTTCGAGCAGGGCCTGAGTGCGGGCGGCGATTTCGACGGATACGGGCTTGCCGACCGGAGGGCCTGCGTCGGGCTTGCTTATGTCTATGATGATGCCCGGGATGTCCTTGGTCCTTTCGCGCACCATGTCGAGTATCTCGTTGCCCGTGGGTCTTTCCCACCAGTCCATAAATTCGAGTTGGAGCTTGCCGTGCACGTCCTCGGGGTCGTCCGAGAGACCGCCGCCGATGTTGATGCCAGTGGAGGAATTGATGACCTTGATGCCCGGGATGTCCTTAACGGCGTACTCCACCTCGCCCACGATCTTGTCCATTTCCTCGATGGAAAGGTCTCCGCGCATACGCACGTTTACAAGTGCCATTTCGGGGTCCACGTCCGGGAAGAACTCCACGCCCTTGCCAATGAGCGAATACAGGACAATGGACCCGAAGAGGGCGAAAATGGCCATAACCAGGGGCAACCAGCTAAAACGCAGGGCACCTTTCAGAAAATGTACGTAAACGCCCGTCATGCCGCCGGTCTGGGTGACGTCGCCGTGTTCGGCGGCGGACAGGGCGTGCATCGTCTCTGGGTTGGCAGAGCCGGGCGCACCGACAAGGCTGCCAAGCGCGGGCAGGAAGATGAGCGCCATAAAGAGCGAGGCGGTCATGGTATAGACAAGCGTCAGGGGCAGATACATCATGAAGTCGCCCATGATGCCGGGCCAGAAAAGCAGAGGGATGAAGGCGGCAAGGGTCGTGATTGTCGAAGCAATGACGGGCATTCCCATGCGCTGCGCCGCCTCGATGTATGCCTGCTTGCGGTGCAGTCCTTCGGTCATTTTGCGGTCGGCGAACTCGGTGACGACGATCGCGCCGTCAACGAGCATTCCGCTGGCCATGATCAGACTGAAGAGCACCATCATGTTGAGCGTCATGCCGCTCGCGTTAAGAAGCAGAACCCCCATCAGGAACGAACCCGGGACTGCCATGCCTACGAGTATGCCGCTGCGAACGCCCATCGCCGCCACGACGACAATCATCACGAGCAAAATTGCGCTCAAGACATTGTTCATCAAGTCGTTGAGCATCGTGTTAATCGACTTGGACTGGTCCTGCGAAAAGCTGACCTCGACGCCTTCCGGCCAAGATGCCTTCTCCTGAGCAACAATCTCGTAAACCTGACGCACTCCGTTGATGATATTTGAGCCGGAACGCTTCTTTACCGCCAGCGATACAGAGGACTTGCCGTTGATGCGGGCAATGCTCGTCGGGTCTTTGAAGGTGGACTCCAAAGATGCCAGATCCGATACGCTCAACGCCTTGTCGTGCGTAGTGAGAACGGGCATGTCCAAAATATCCAGAGGGCTTTCAAAAAGGCCCGGAACCTTGATCGGTTGACGCCCAACTCCGTTGTCTATCGTGCCTGCGGGCACAAGCTGGTTGTTCGCCGAAGCGAAGGCGTACAGCTCGCCTTGGTTTATCGAATAGTTCTCGATTACGGCGGGGTCCACGACGATGTCCACGACTTCCTCGCGGTCGCCCTGAATTTCCACTTCGAGCACCTCGGGGATGGACTCCAGCTTGTCGCGCAGTGCGCGGGCCGTGTTGACAAGAGTGCGCGTCGGGATGTCGCCGGAGAGGTTAACGTAGATCATCGGGAAGATGTCCGCGAAGTTGATCTCGTTGATTATCGGGTCGTCCGCGTCCTGCGGCAGTTCGCCTTTGATGCGGTCCACGGCACTGCGAACGTCGGCAATTGCAAAGTCGATGTCGATGTCCGACTCGAACTCCAAAAGGATCTGCCCGTTGCTTTCGATGGCGACGGCTTTCATCTCCTTGATTCCCTCAAGGCCGCGAAGCTCGTTTTCAAGAGGGCGCACGATGAGCCGTTCGCTGTCCTGCGGGGAGATGCCCTCCATGTGCACGCCGATGTACACCATGGGGATTGTTACGTCCGGGTCGCTCTCGCGCGGGATCGTGAACCACGAATAAATGCCCGCGGTGAATAAAAGGACAAGAGTGGTGAGCACGGTGCGGCGGTAATGCACCGCCCATGCAATGACTTCGTTGAACATCTTGAAAGGGTCTCCGCTTGGAGTTTTGGCCGATTGGTTGTGGTAGCTTGGCGGAACCAAGCGTTATTCGGCAATTGGGAGGGCTGCGTCAGCTTCTGTAGCGTCTTGGGATTGCTCGCCATCCTCGCCGAACACAAGTTCCACCACCTGCCCGGCTGCTATGAAATCCTTGCCCGTTGTGACAATGATGGTACTGCGCGGCAGTCCGTCCACCCAGAGGCCGGAAGAGCTGCTGTTCACAATGTTTATCGGGGAAAAATGAGTGCTGCCGTCCTCTTCGGCCAACATGAGGCCGACTACGCCGGAGTCCGAAAGCAGGACGTGCGCGGGGCTTATGAAATGGGCATACGTCTCTTCGTGCGGAACGATAAGCTCCGCGGTAATTCCGGAGCGGATTGCGCCGTCGGAGTTGGGGCTGTCCATTTCCACTTGGTACATGCGGCTTTGCGTCTCGGCCTCGGGGCTTATGTAGCTTATGATGCCTTCGATGGTTTCGCCTGTGGACAGCGTCGCGCTCGCCTTCATGCCCGTGTGCGTGCCTTCAATCTCTCGCTCCGTCAGAAAGCCTTTGACCACGATGGGGTCCAAGTCCGCAACCTTCGCAACTTCTGTTCCAATTGAAAGGTAGTCGCCCTTTTCCACGTAACGATCGACGAGCATTCCGTCAAATGGCGCAACGATACTTGTGCGCTCCATGTCTAGCTTGGCAAGTTCCTCCTCGGCCTTGGCAGACTCAAGCTCGGCCTCGGCAGAGGCAAGCTCGGACTGGCTTTTGAGGCCCATTCCGGCGAGTTTGCGAGCACTTTCAAGCTCCAGCATACGCTGGCGAATAACGGCGCTTGCCTGCGCGAGACGCGCTGCGCGGTCCCGCTTTTCAAGACTTGCGATCAGCTGCCCTTCGCGAATGGGCGAGCCTCTTTCAACACCGGTGGAAACCACCTGTCCGCCAAGCTCGGCCCTTACAGTAACTTCCCTGTCGGCCACGGTGCGTGCGTTGACCTTGGTCTCGCGAGTGATGAGCTGAGCCTGCGAACGCATGGCGCGGACTCTGAAGAGTGCCTTCTCCACCTTTTCCTCTGCAACTTCGGACTTGTCCGAGCTGAAAAGCAGGCCGGAGGCCATCCACAAAATTACGCAAATGGCCATTACGCTGGCTATGAACTGCGGCGAACGATTCTTTTTCATGTGAGAAAGGCTGGGTATGATGAAAACTCTCTACGGTGGCCTGAAATTGGCGACTTCACCCACCCTATTGTACAAGGTCAAAGAAAAACTGAGCTTATGATGGTAATTTTTCAAATGTCACGCCACATGGCCGTGATGTTCGGCAGCATTTGCTACTGCGACGGCAAATGCGCGTGACAAGCAGCTTGTGCCTGCCCTGAAGTCTTTTCCATCAGGAGCCTGTGTACATGAAGGCGCTCCCTGCCTTGCAAAACGGGAGCGCCTTGAAAAGTCGTTTGGCCTGTAGGCCCGAAGCTACTCTTGCCATGCGCCGCTGAACCAGTGGCGAACGCTGCCCTCGGCGGGCTTGTTCTCGGGCGTAAAGTCGCGCTGTGCGCTTTCGCTGTCCACGTCGCGATGGATGCGCCAGCTCCAGAATATCACCCCTTCAAACCAAGGCTGCACGTAAACGGCGCGGAAGAAGGCCTCGTAGCAATCCTTCTGCTCCTGATAGTCCAGCCCGTTTGTCAGCTCCCAAGAGAAGGGCACCTGCGCGGTGCCGTCCACGGATGTGTAGCCGATTTCGGTGTATATCACCTGCTTGCCGTATTTTTCGTGCAGGTCGCGGGCAATCTTCACCCAAGGCTCCCATGCCGCGATGAGTTCGTCCACTGTCGGGTCGTTCTTGTCGGCCAGCTTGTAGTAGGCGTCGATGCCGATGTAGTCCACGGCGTCCCACCAATCCATGGCGAACTCCGCATAGTGGTTGGCAGCGTAAACTAGCGGGCCTTTGTAAACTTCGCGCACTTTGGCAATAAGCTCGCGCCAGTGGCTGGAATAGGGCTGCGCTTCGGAAAGCTCCGTCCCGACGCAGAGCATCTCCACGCCCTCTTCCTCTGCCATGCGCGCATGTGCAAGCAGAAGCGAGCCGTAGCTGCGAAACCACGCATCGACCTCTTCCTCTGTCATTCCCTTGCCGATGTCGCCTCGCCAGCCCTCGCCGCTTCGCAGGTTGACGTGCGGCTTGAGCATCACTTTCAGGCCCGAAGCGTGCGCCACCTGCACGGCCTTGCGCTGTTCCTCGATGTCGGGAGCACTGTTCTGCTCATTGTTGCGGTCGAATATCTCGGTGCCGCGCATCGTGTCCTGATAAAAAGTGGAGTGTATGCTTATGTAATTTGCCCCAAGCGCCTTGATAAGGCGGGTGGACTCCGCGTAGTCGGGAGAGCGGAACTCTCCCTTTCGCCATGCGGGCACTGCGAAGCCCTTTATTTTGCCGTCGTCTCTATGCATTTGCGTTTCGTTTGAAGGGGATTCCGTGTTGCAGGCCGCAAGGGCCAGAGCGGCAAGTGCCGCGGCCAGCGTCGCAATCGTGGGAAGAATCTTGTTTTTCATCATTGCAATGTGGGGATTACAGGGAGTTAAGGAGTGCGGAGGGGAAAAATATTCGTCGTATAGACGTGTGCGTTGCGCATGAGCCAGAAGCTTTAGATTTTTTGCGGACTGGCCAAGATAAATTAACCTTCTTGATGTCTTTTCCTTACAATGCCGTTTTTTTTATTGGAAACGCAGACAGTGTTAAGGCATATTGCTCCTGCCATCATTCAATACCCCTTGCCAGCAGGCTTGCGCATCGGCTTACACGCCAATTATCGCACGTCCTGCGGGCTTTGTCATACAAACACACGATAAGGATTCCCCAATGATGTTCAAAAACCTGTTCCGCAGGCAGTCCGCCATGGCCGGATTGTTCGCGCTTTCCGCTTTCGCGGCTAGTGGCGCAAATGCACAAAAGTTTGATGGCCTCGCTGAAACCCCGCCCATGGGCTGGAACAGCTGGAACACTTTTGAGATTAATATCGACGAGGATCTTGTCCTCGGCGTTGCCAAGGTGATGAAAGAGAGCGGAATGCTCGACGCGGGTTACAACTACATCGTCCTCGACGACGGCTGGATGACCCGCGAGCGCGACGAGGACGGCAATCTTGTGCCCGACCCTGAAAAGTTCCCCAGCGGCATGAAGCACCTTGCGGACACTCTGCACGAGATGGGCTTCAAGTTCGGCCTCTACAACTGCGCCGGTTCGATGACTTGCGCCAGTTTCCCGGGCAGCATGGGGCACGAATATCAGGACGCGCGCCTGTATGCCGAGCTTGGCATCGACTACCTGAAATACGACTGGTGCAACACCGGAACGCGCGATGCGCAGGAAGCCTACGCCACGATGCGCGACGCCATTTACACCGCAGGCCGCCCGATGGTGTTCAGCATGTGCGAATGGGGCACGGCCAAGCCCTGGCTCTGGGCCAAGGACACGGGCCACCTCTGGCGCACAACGGGCGACATTATCGACTGTTACGACTGCACCACGCGCTGGTCCCGCGGCTGGAAGCAGATTGCGGACTTTCAGGCTACAAACGAGGAGCTTTACAAGGCTGCCGGCCCGGGCCACTGGAACGACCCGGACATGATGGAAGTGGGCAACCCGGGCCTGACGATGGAGGACAACCGCGCCATGTTCAGCCTCTGGTGCATGATGGCGGCCCCACTCATCGCGGGTAACGACGTGCGCAACATGTCCCCCGAGGTGCTCGAAATCCTAATCAACAAGGAGGCAATCGCCATTGACCAGGATCCGCTCGGCATTCAGGGATACCGCTTCTTTGGCGACCCGCGCCTCGAAATCTGGGTTCGCGAGCTTTCCGGCGGCGACTGGGCCGTGTGCGTGATGAACCCCTCCGACGAGGCACGCGACTGTTCCGTGACTTGGGAACACGTCGGCGGCCTGTTGCCGGAGAACGCGCAAATCCGCGACATCTGGCAGCACAAAGACCTTGGCACTACAGAGCAAGTGCCCTCAATCACGCGCAAGCTGGCCCCGCATGACGTGATGATGTTCCGCCTTATCGCAGGCGAATAAGGCAGCGTCGCCTCAAGAGCAAAGACTGCGCATGAGCCAACTCGTGCGCAGTTTTTTTTGCTCGGAAAATGGCAGGCGCCTCGCGCTGGCGGAACAAAATCTAACTCGCGCCCTTGCTACAACAGCATCCAGTCGCCCTCGCGGATAATTTGCCCCGTCCTTTTGCGCAGTATCCCGGCCACCGGCTCGCACTTTACGATAAACAGGAAGTGCGGCCTTTCGTCGTTACTGAGACGCTCAAAGTTGGCCATCCCCTTGCATATTACGATGTCTGCCGCAGGCAGACTGGCAGAGCCGTCCGGCAGGAACATCGGCAGAGCGCAAACCTCTATGCCTTCGCCAGCGGCGTCAACAATGCCTTCAGACACAGCCTCGCCAATACAGGCGTCGTTAAGGAAGGGCTTGTCGCGTAAAACTAGGCTGACTTTCGAGAGCTTGTAAGCAGCCGCCAGAGTGTGGAGCAGGAGTATGTCGAAAAACACTTCGCCGGAGTTGTCCGCAACAAGCGCCAGTGAGCCGCCCTTGGACAGCGCAGCCTTGAGGCTCGCCTCCCCGCCTCCGCATAGAACGCGCCCCTCGGCCATGCGAAGCTGCGCCTCCACGTCGAAATAATCGAACGCGCCGACGTCCATGATGTTGCCCGCCGCAGAGAGCCGGAGCGCAAGCGCCACGGGGTCTTCGCTCGCGCGGACGTGTTCTTCCAATTCGGGGAGTAGGCGGCGCGCGTCCTCGTTGCTGCGCAGTTTGATGTCTGCGAACGGGTCCGCAACGCCGGTATGGCGTTCACAAATAGCGAGCAGCTCCATCATTACGGAAACCGGCGTGCGTTCCATCACGCTATCGTCGGCGGAAAGAACGGCGTTCGCCTCGCCTATCATCCGCTCCACGGCTTCGTCGGCAAGTCCGCAAAAAGCCGCCGCCTTACGCATACTGCGCAGAAAGCACTCAAAACACTCCCTATTGCAATTCACGCGGGCAGAGTGTGGGCATATGCCTGTTAAACGCAAGGACTCAGGCAAGCAATCCCACGCTCATTAGCAGCGAATATACTATCATATAAAGGGCGGTACCGCCCAGCGCCTTGTCGAAGGCTGCTCGCGAATCCGCGCGGCGCATCATGCCGTAGAGGCGAAACGCCAGAGGCAGAGACAACAGGGGAAGAAGCACCGCAAGCCCCCGCCCGCGAAGGCATAACGCGATTGGAACAAGGTGCGCCACGGCGAGCATCGCCAGGTATTCCCCCGCTCCAAAGCCGCGCCCGAAGCGCACAACGAGTGTCCGCTTGTTTGCCGCACGGTCTGTTTCCATATCGCGGTAGTTGTTTACCACAAGTATGTTTGTAGCCAGAGCACCCGGGGCCAGCGAAAGAAGGAACACATCTGATGTAAACGCGCCTGCCTGCACATAGTAAGTCATGCATACCGCGACGACGCCGAAAAAGAGAAGCACGAAGAAATCCGCCGTACCGTTGTAGGCGAGCGGAAACGGGCCGCCCGTGTATGCTAGGCCCATAAGGACGCAGAACAGGCCCACTATCGCCAGCGGCCAGCCCCCGTAGGGCAAGAGGCAAAGCCCCTCGGCAAAGGCTATGGCAAAGCAGACAAGTGTTCCGGCGAGCATCGTGCGCGGAGAGAGCATTCCGCTTGCCACGGCGCGGGCGGGGCCCTGCCTCTCTTGCGTGTCCGCGCCTTTCACATAGTCGAAATAGTCGTTCGCGTAGTTTGTGCCTATCTGGATAAGGAGCGCAAAGCCAAGGGCCAATGCCGCCGGCATGGCGCGAAAGGCCCCGTCAGCGTACGCGAGGGCGCTGCCAAGAATGACCGGTGCGAGCGCGGCTGGCAGCGTCTTGGGCCTTGCGGCCAGTATCCAGGGGCGAATCTGCATTGCGCGGCCTTGTGGCAGGAATCAAAGCATTATCTGCTCGACGATCTCCAGCCCGTGCCCGTCGAGGGCTACAATTCTGCGAGGACTGCTCGTAAGGAGGCGGATTTTTGTCAACCCTAGCTCGGCCAGTATCTGAGCGCCCGTTCCGTAGCCGCGCATGTCCATCGGGCTCGGCTGCACGCTGCCCACGGCGCCCCTCTCGGGAACCTGAAGACCGGCGTTTTCGTGGCTAAGATACACGATCGCGCCGCAGCCCGCCTCGGCGATGCGCTTCATTGCCTTGCTCGTTGACGAAATGCCGCCCGGCAGGCCCTTCTTGGCAAATACGTCGCTCAAAAGGTTCTCCGAGTGCATCCTCACCAGCGCGGGTTCGGAGCTTAGCTCACCCATCGTAAGGGCGTAATGCCTGCGCCCGTCGATTATGTTGCGGAAGACGTGAAGGGTGAAACTGCCGTATTCGCTTTCAAAAGGCTCGCGACGAAGCTCTTCGACGAGGCGTTCGCGACGGGTGCGGTATTCGATGAGGCTGGCCACGCTGACCAGCTTCATGCCGAGCTTCTTTTTCAGCTCCACAAGCTGGGGCAGGCGCGAGCAGGAGCCGTCGTCGTTCAATATCTCGCAGCAAAGACCCGCTGGATTGAGGCCCGCAAGGCGAGCGATGTCAACAGTGGCCTCGGTATGACCGGCGCGCTCCAGCACTCCTCCGGCGCGGGCGCGCAGGGGGAACATGTGCCCGGGTTGGGCGAGCTGGTCGGGCAAAGAGACGGGGTTGCCGAGGATTTTGGCCGTTTTCCAGCGATCCATGGCGCTGATGCCCGTTGTGACGCCTTCCGCGGCATCGACGCTGACAGTGAAGGCCGTGCCGTGGCGGTCGCGATTGACCTTGGTCATTTCCGCTAGGCCGAGCCTTGAGAGCTGCTCGCCTGTCATGGGCACGCAGATGAGGCCGCGCGCGTGTTTCAGCATCATATTGATGTGCTCTGGCGTAACCATGTCGGTGGCGACAATCATATCGCCCTCGTTTTCACGGTTCTCATCATCGGCAATGATGACGATTTTGCCCTCGGCGATGTCCGCAATGGCGTCCTCGATATTGTCAAATACACTCTCCGCGCTCTGCATGATTCCGTCTTTCTGACACTGCTTGCGGCAGAGCGCAATACCCTGCGCGGCAGAACTCCGCTTTTCCACAATCTGCCCCTTTGCTCCGACAGGCATATACCCCTGCCTTTGGAAAGGCTTTCGCGTTGAAGAATTGCAAATATAAGTCAATAGTGCGCAACACCCCATGCGTTACTCAATTGGCACCATAGTCTGGCTCCTCTCATTTGGCATCGTTCTAGTGTGGTCGGGCATCTCGCCGACGGACCGCTTCACCTGGTGGCTGGAGGTGGCTCCGGCACTGCTGGCCCTGCCTGTTCTCGCACTCACGAGGAAGCGTTTCCCGCTCACTCCGCTGGCCTATTCGCTGATTCTTGCGCACTGCGTGATTTTGATGGTCGGCGGACACTACACTTACGCGCAGGTGCCGCTTTTCGACTGGCTGCGCGAGCCGCTTGGCTGGACGAGGAACAATTACGACAAGCTGGGGCATCTGGCTCAGGGTTTTGTGCCAGCGCTTGTCGCACGCGAAGTGTTCCTGCGCCTGCGGGCGGTGAAGCCCGGGGAGTGGTTGGCGTTCATTACTCTATGTTTCGCGCTGGCACTTAGCGCCGCCTACGAGCTGGTTGAATGGGCGGTCTCTGTCTGCACGGGCGAAGGAGCGGATGAGTTCCTCGGCACTCAAGGCTACATTTGGGATACGCAGAGCGATATGCTTATGGCCCTTGTCGGGGCGGGTCTTGCTCTAATCCTGCTCTCCCGCATGCACGACAGGGCGCTTCGCAAGCGCGGCTGGATCGACGCCGAGTAAGTGATTCACGGCGCAAATGCCAAGTTCCGACGCACGTCATCAAGGTGGAAGTATTATGCCCGCGCGCACACTGCGACACTTTGTCGCTCACACAAACAGCCGCGGACACGATGCCACGCGCTGCGCCAGCGTGTCACACGGCGTTAAGCGACCGCATTCGTCCTACTTGTTGGTATTCATCGCTTTGCACATGCCAGAACATCTGGCACCGCGTATGCATCAGTAGTTGGCGTAAGAAGTGACACACAGCGAAACACGCATAACTCTTAAAACGAAAGGATATTGACCATGAAACTTATACGTTACGACTATCCTGCACTTCCGAGCGCCCGAGACTTTGACCGCCTTCTCAACGAGTTCTGGACCGGCTTCCCGCGCTTTGGCGGATTGTTCGAGACCGCACCGGCTCCGAGAATCGCGGCAGATCTTTACGAAAACGAGGGTAGCGTTCTGGCACGCTTTGAACTGCCGGGCTTCAAGAAAGAAGAAATCGGCGTACAGCTGGAAAACTCCGTCCTGACGGTAAGCGTCGAGCGCAAGGGCGAAAAGGAAGGCGAAAGCGCCTTCAGCGCATCCCGCTCCGTAAGCCTGCCCGACGGGCTGGACCCTGAAGCAGTCGGCGCGAAATACGAGGACGGCGTCCTCAGCGTCACCCTTCCCAAGAGGCCGGAAGTAAAGCCCCGCCTCATCGCCATCAAGTAATGATTTAATTGGAGTGTTGGGTTGGCGGGGCCGGAGACAAGGTCAAAGGCCCCGCATTGGCCCGAAAAAATCAATCAACCAATACACAGACCATTAAAAAGGACTTTTAAGATGAACAACACAATCGAACAGGCCACAACGAACAGAATCCGCCCTTATTACAGCAGCACAGAGAACGAAAACGCCTACGAGGTAAAGGTTTACATGCCCGGGGTGAACAAGGAGAACACGCAGATCAGCCTCGAAAACGGGGAGCTTATAATCTCCGGCTCCAAGAGCGGAGCCCCATCCGAAGGCTGGCGAGTTTTGAGCCAGGAAAGCAACAGGGCCGACTATCAGCTACGACTCGGCCTGAACGTGGAAATCGACGGCGAACGAATCGAAGCGGTTACGGAAAACGGCGTTTTGAAGCTCAGCCTGCCCAAAGCCGAAGCGTTAAAACCTCGTAAAATCGAAATAAGGTAAAGGGACTATACGATTTTCCTTAACAAAGGGAACAAAATCGTTTCATATCAGTCCATAACTTTTGAGTTGTCAGTTGGCTGATTTGGGAGAGTCAGCCTGGGAGACAGAGCATATGGGAGGCCGGGGTTATCGCAAGATGCCCCGGCTTTTTATTGTACACCGTTCGGCAAGCATCGCGTAACAATGCGTGCGAAACGACCCCTCTTTTGTGCTACGCCGCTATGCTTCGGCCTTGACTTCCCCGCAGCATCCTGCGGACAGTAAGCGCCGTATGCACCTAGTTTGTCTGGACCTTGAGGGCGTTCTACTGCCGGAGTTCTGGATTGCCGTTGCCGAACGCACGGGAATACCGGAGCTTCGCCGCACGACGCGTGACGAACCCGACTACGACGTTCTGATGCGTTCCCGTCTGGACATTCTGGACAAGCACTCGCTCACGCTGCCCGCGATACACGAAGCCATTCGCGACCTCGAACCCCTGCCGGGTGCGGTGGAGTTCACGCAATGGCTGATGGGGCGCGCCCCGCTCATAATACTGTCGGACACGTTCACACAGTTCGCTGGCCCTTTGATGGCAAAGCTGGGCAACCCGACGATGTTCTGCCACGATCTCGAAATCAGCGAGAAGGGCCGAATCCTGAACTACCGTCTGCGCCAGCAGGATCAGAAGCGCAAGGCGGTGGAAGCGTTCAAAAGCCTGAATTACAAAGTAATAGCGGCGGGCGACTCCTACAACGACCTCAGTATGCTGCGCGCGGCGGACAGCGCCGTACTATTCCGCCCCACCGCAGCCTTTGCCGCCGCCAACGCGGACCTGCCCGTGGCAAGCACCCATGCGGAGCTGAAAGCCGCCATCGAAGCGAGGCTTGCCTAAAGGAACCTGACGCACCGTTGGTCGGGCGCGGCCGGAGCTGTCTTGCGAAATACCGCTCCTATCCGGAACACATGCCGTCCAACACGCTTCAAAGCGGGACAAAACACAGGCCGACGCGCGCGCCTGACGGCCAAACCAAGCATCACAAGCTCATGTCGAACAAAGACTTGAGCGACTTGTAACTTTTCATTTCTCTTACGGCTTGCCTGCCCCCGCAGGCGGCGATTTAATCAAGGCCCCGAAGGCGTGAAAAGCGCCGTTTCACATCTCCCAGGACCACTCGAATATCTTTCCCAACCTACTTTTCACCGGAGCACAATCGAACAATGAAGCATATTTTTATCACCGGAGGCGTTGTTTCCTCGCTTGGCAAGGGCCTTACCGCCGCCTCACTTGGCGCGCTGCTCGAACAGAGGGGCCTGAAGGTGATGATTCAGAAGTTCGACCCCTACCTTAACGTGGACCCGGGCACGATGAACCCCTTCCAGCACGGCGAGGTTTATGTGCTCGACGACGGAGCGGAGACGGACCTCGACCTCGGCCACTACGAACGCTTTACAAGCGGCACCCTTTCCCGCCGCAACAACCTGACAAGCGGTCAGGTGTACGACAGCATCCTGCGCAAGGAACGCCACGGCGACTATCTCGGGCAGACAATTCAGGTCATCCCCCACGTAACAAACGAGATCAAGGAACGCCTCAACACAGTGGGCGAAGGCTGCGACTTTGTAATCACCGAAATCGGCGGTACGGTGGGCGACATCGAAGGGCTGCCCTTCCTCGAAGCTATGCGCCAGTTCCGCCTGGAGAACGGAGCGGAGAACGTGATGTTCATTCACGTAACCCTTATTCCGTATCTGGCCGCGGCGGGAGAGCTGAAGACCAAGCCCAGCCAGATGAGCGTCGCGAAACTGCGCGAGATCGGCATCCAGCCGGATATCCTCGTCTGTCGCACCGAGAAAACCATTTCCAAGGATATTCGCCAAAAGCTGAGCCTTTTCTGCAACGTGCCCGTAAAGGCCGTCATCGAGGAAAAGGACGTGGAGCTTTCCATTTACGAAGTGCCGCTGATGCTCAAGCGCGAGCACGTTGACGAGCTCGTCCTGTCGCACTTCGGCCTCTCGCACCTGCCCCAGATCGAGAACGGCTGGGAGGAAGTGGTGCGCATCCTCAAATACCCTGCCCATACGGTGGACATCGGCGTAGTCGGCAAATACATCGAGCTTCAGGACGCGTACAAGAGCGTTTACGAAAGCCTCACCCACGGCGGCATCGCCAACGACTGCGAGGTACGCATACGCCGCATCGACTCGGAAGCGCTCGACAGCGAGGAAAGCGTGAAAAAGCTCCTGTCGCTGGACGGCATACTCGTTCCCGGCGGCTTTGGCGGACGCGGCATAGAGGGCAAGATCAAGGCGGCCAAACTCGCCCGCGAAAACGGCATCCCCTACTTCGGCCTCTGCCTTGGAATGCAGATTGCGACAATCGAATTCGCGCGCAACGTTGCCGGACTTGAGGGGGCAAACTCCACGGAGTTCGACACCAATTCGCCCCACCCCGTCATCGACATCATGGAAGACCAGAAGGGTGTCGAAGACAAGGGCGCGACAATGCGCCTCGGCTCCTACGAATGCGTAGTGGAACCGAACACTTTCAGCAGCGCCGCTTACGAAACAAGCACCATTCGCGAGCGCCACCGCCATCGCTACGAGTTCAACAACAAGTACATGGGCAAGCTGATCGAGGCAGGCCTGCGAATCGGGGGAAAGAACCCCAAGCGCAACCTCGTGGAAATTGTCGAAGTGCCGAACCACCCCTGGTATGTGGGCGTGCAGTTCCACCCGGAGTTCCAGAGCAAGCCGCGCAAGGCTCACCCCCTGTTCCGCGACTTTGTGAAAGCCGCCATACTCCGCAAAGAAAAGGCCTAAGCCGACAAACGCCATAGGCGCAAGAGAACTTCGCGCCAGCCGCGTTTAGACTGACGCGCAGTAGATACCCCCAAGGCCGAAACGCGATGCTGATTGTAGATACAGAATCGGACCCGGCGTTCAATCTGGCGGCGGAAGAGTATCTGCTTCGCGAACTGGACGCACCGGTAATCCGCCTCTGGCGCAACAGGCCCTGCGTAGTCATCGGGCGGCACCAGATTCCCTGCATGGAGGTGAATCTGCTCGCGGCCAAAGAGCTTGGCATACCCGTTTTTCGCCGCATATCCGGCGGAGGCACGGTGTATCACGACCTTGGCAACCTGAATTTCTCCTTCATCGGCCCCCTACCCAAAGGGGAAGGCATCGACTTTGACAGGATGCTGCGACCAATTGTCCGCGCAATGGACGCCCTCGGACTACCCGTGGAGCATGTCGGGCGGGGAGACGTTCGCATCGGCGGGAGCAAAATCTCCGGCAACGCGGCCTATCTCTGGCGGGGCCGCTGCCTGCACCACGGCACCCTGCTCTACGACGCCAATCTGGACGCGCTCGAACGCCTGCTCGATGTGCCCGAAAAGAGCGAATGGAAAGCGCGAAGCGTACGCAGCGTACGCAGCCCCGTGACGCAAATTTCCAGCCTTTGCAAAGGCCGCTTTGACGGGATTGAAGACTTCGCACAGGCCCTTGCGAAAGAACTCTCCGGCGAGGCCCCAAGAGCTTTCGGCGCGGAAGAGCGCAAAAAAATAAACGCGCTAAGAGAGTCCAGATACGCCACGCGGGAATGGAACCTTGGCGAAACGCCGGAATATGCCCTTGAGCGGGATACCGCTTCGCTCGGCAGACTGCGCTTCAGAGTGCGTCAGGGGCTCATCAGAGAGCTTTCGCTAAGCGAAGGCGGGACTGGGCACACCCCCGCACCGTCCGCCCTTTCTGAAGGCTGCTGGCACGAACCGGAATCCGTAGCCCATGCCCTGTTAACGCTGCCAGAAGAGTTGCGCAGTCTTACACTGGCCGATTTCTTTTGAGCCAGGCAGCGTTCACTTGGAATCCGCGGCATGGCGAGCGCATCTTAAAAAATATGCTGGCCTTTGCCTTCGCATAGCGTAGAGGCTGTTGCTGCGTTCAATTATTGGAAGGCAGGGCCTCTTCGAAGGCTTCCAAGCCTGCAAGAATGGGCGCATAGCCTTTGCAAGGGGGTATCAAGTAATGCAGATTTCGAGAAAACCGGACTGGCTGCGCCAATCTCTGGCCACCAGTAACGACTACCACCAGACCCGCGACATCGTCGAGGGCGGCATGTTGCACACAGTGTGCGAGAGCGCCCGCTGCCCCAACCGCGGCGAATGCTGGTCCTCCGGCACGGCGACGCTCATGATTCTGGGCAATATCTGCACAAGGCGCTGCACTTTCTGCAATATCGAGAGCGGCCGCCCGGGACCGGTTGACATCGGTGAACCCGCGCGCGCTGCGGACGCAGTCAAGCGCATGGGCCTCAAATACGTGGTGATTACCTCCGTTTCCCGCGACGATTTGAAGGACGGTGGAGCCGAGGTGTGGGCCAGCACGATAAGGGCCGTGCGCAACAAAAACCCCGAGGCAAAAGTCGAAGTGCTGGTGCCGGATTTTCGCGGCAATACGGAACATCTCGACATGGTTCTCGACGCCGGACCGGACGTACTTAACCACAATATCGAGACTGTGGCACGCCTGCAAAAGCCCATTCGCAAGACCGCCTCGCGCGAGGTAACCCTGTCGGTGCTAAAGCACGCCAAGAGCCGTGGCTTTGTGACCAAGAGCGGCCTGATGCTGGGCATCGGCGAAACGAGCGGCGAAATCGAGGCCATTCTGCACGATTTGCGCGAAGCGGACGTGGATATTCTCACTATCGGCCAGTATTTGCAGCCCACGGCCAAGCATGAAAAGGTGGACCGCTGGGTAAGTCCCGACGAGTTTGAATACTGGAAAGAGGTGGCACTGCGCCTTGAGTTCAAGGCCGTGGAGTCCGGCCCGCTGGTCCGATCCAGCTACCGCGCGGCCCAGTCGGCACAAACGGTGTTTGCCCTGCGCAACAGCCAGAGCGCGTGATATATTCCGCCCCGCTCCCTGCATTTTTGCCAACGAAAAGCCCTTCCGCATTTTAGGAAGGGCTTTTCGTCAAGCGACCTCGCCGTTTCAAAAACCAACGAGGCGTAATCAACACTTCACGAGAAACTAGAACGCCCAGGTGAAGCCGGTCTTGGCGTAGAGCTGAGAGCTGGAATCGAACTCGATCTTGTAGCCCTGAGGCGTTTCCTGATCGAATGAACTGGTGGACTGGAACTCCACGCTACCAAAGGCCGTGACGTTGCGGTTGATGCGATAATGCGCGCCTAGATCCGCCCAGCCACCGAAAAGGAACTTGCGCTTATGGTCGCTATTTCCGTCGGTTATCGGCACATCCTTAGTGTCATATGGGACAGTGAACGCGGAAGTCCAGCGGAAGTTGCTGGAAGCCATCGTAGCGACCAAGCCGCCGCTAGCGCGCAGGTTGACACGGCGCGAAATGCCCATGTTATAAACAACACCGATTCGGAAATTGGTGTAGGAAGCCTTCACATTCCAAGCTCCCGTGGCCTCGGTCTGCCCGAGAACATAGTCCTCAAGCGAAATCGGATCTGTGGAAACGTATGCCTCCTGAGTAATGGGATCGAATATTATCGGACGTGTGTACGCGCCGGTGAACCCGTCAAGCCCCGTGAGATTTTCGCCTTTGAACAGGTCGCTACGGGTTATGATGTTCACATCCCAAGTGTTGGACTCAGTGAAATCGAAGCCTGTATTGCAGAGGGATACGAGAAAGCCGAACTTGCGCTCCTGCGTAAGGTAGCGGACATACTGTATCTCCATGCCGACTGTCATGCCTGAATCCCCCTCGAAGGAAAACGGCCCGTCCACCGCTTCTGCGCGCGAGGCCGAAGCTTTCATATACTCGCCATCAAATGCAGGATTACCGCTGGCGTCAGTAACCTGCTCTATGCCAAGGAACGAGAAGTAGTATGTCTTACCGTCCGCCTGATCGGTTCCGGCAGTGCTGTCGTTGGCCACGCTTGCATCGTCGTAAGCACCTTCAATGTAAAACCCAGCGTTAATATTGCCCAGATTGCTGAACGAAATGTCAGCGGGACTAATCATGCTCATGCCCACGGAGAACTCGTTCTTCAGTTCCGGCGGCTTGCGAAGAGTGTAACGCTGAGCGCTTGCAGTGGAGGAGAAAATGAAAAGGGAGCAGAATCCCGCGGCGAGAAAACGATGCATCGTATTAAAGCCAATGCCCAATGGGGCGCTTATGTCAAACTTGTTCATGTTAGCGGGCTGGATGTAGGGGCAAAAAACAGAATTGGGGATGCTTTCCACCCAAAGCGGGGAAGCAAGGGGCGGTAATAGGAAAAACTGCTTTTGATAGGCTCCGCAAAGCAAATGTTCCACGATAGTGAAAGACTATCAAAAAAGTGCCGAAACATTTTGAAAATAACAGGCCAAGAGGCAAGCTATGGGCGTCTGACAAGCCCCCAAGTAAGGCAAGCCCATTTTCCGCAGCCACATACCATGACTCCTGAAATCATTTTTGTCCTGAGTCTGCTGCTCCTGACAGTGACGCTTTTCATCATGGAACGCGTCCCGCCGGACCATACCTCGTTCATCATCCTGACGCTGCTTCTGTTTGTAGGCGCCCTGCCCCTGCGAAGCTCCCTGCCAAGCCCGGACAAGCTGCTGGAAGTGTTCGGCAACCCGGCCCCTGTCACAATCGGCGCAATGTTTGTAATAAGCGCGGCGCTCGAAGCCTCCGGCGCATTGGAGGGACTGGCCGCGTTTCTTAAGAAAATCTCGCGTCTTGGCATCGGGCCTGTGCTGTTCCTCATGACCATCTGCGTTGGCGCAATATCGGCGTTCATGAACAACACGCCCGTTGTCGTGATACTCGTGCCGGTGATGCTGGCCCTTGCGCGGGAAATGGAAGTCCCCGCGTCCAAGCTGCTTATCCCCCTCTCGTTTGCCTCGATATTCGGCGGCACCTGCACCCTGATGGGGACGAGCACGAACATCCTTTCGAGCGAAATCCTGCGCAAAAACGGCATGGAGCCTCTTGGAATGTTCGAGCTGGCCTGGGTGGGGCTGCCCCTGCTGCTTGTGGGTGCTCTTTTCATATCGACGATAGGGCACCGCCTCATCCCCCGCAGAGACACGCTTACATCCATGCTTTCCGACGAGGAACGCAAGGAGTTCATAACAACGGCCTTCGTGCACCGCGGCTCCAACCTCGCGGGAAAAACCCTGCGCGAATCAGGCCAGCCGCTCTTGAAGCGGGGGACAAGAGTGCT
>JAFGLA010000006.1 GCA_016928295.1 Opitutales bacterium | reverse complement strand
GTTCGCGTCGCACTGGCAGAGCAGTAGCGAGGCGCGGTCCAACAACTGTTCGGCCTCGGCGTTGACGTTCAGCAAGGCGTTGGCTCCGGCGGATTCCGAGCGGATGTAGCGCCCCTCGTCGTTCACTATGCAGGCCCCGCTGCCGCTGGGAGCATCTCGCGAGACTTGCAAAAAGGCATCCACTCCGTGCTCGTGCAAGAGCTTTCTAATGCGTGCCCCTTCGTCGTCATTGCCGACGGCGGACAAGAGAAGCACCTTAGTGCCGCTACGCATCGCAGCAAGCGCCTCCACGCCCGCCAGACCGCCGATATGTATGGAGGCGCTGCCCTGCGCGAAGCCACCCTCCGAGGGCAGTTCAGCGCAGCGGTAAATCCATTCCATCGTCAGGCTTCCGGCCACGAGCAGCATGGGCTTTTCTCCATTATTGGACGGTCAAATCGGAAGGCTCCGGTTCTCAAGCTGGGAGCTGTGTTGAGGGGGCGTTTCTTCGCCGTTAATAAATACGCTCCATTCGCAGACAGGGCAAGTAAATGAAAGGCAGCATGGCACTCAGCAAAATGTCAAAAATGCTCTTTTCCACATGCGGGGCGTAGAAAAAAAGTCGAATGCGAATAGAATCTGTATAAGATTGTAAATACGATGGCTTCAAGCAAGGGGCAACACGATGATGGCACCGGCGAAAGCGCAGCCATGCACACTCTTTCATGCATACCGCTGCCCGCCATTTATTGGTCGGGGATGCAGGAGCCGTCATTCTTTCCCAACGCTCTTTTGCGGGAATTGACAGGTCTGCCAAATGCCTGCGCAACCGGTGTTATGACCGGAAAGATACATCCGGACTGTCTCAAGCAGTTTCGCGACATGCTGGTTAACCCAGAGAACTATTCCGAAGGGCTTGGGATTAGCATGGAAACAAGGGCAGGCGTTTACAGCTATACCCACGCCTACGCCAGCAATTGCGATTCCGGCGTTCTAGTCTGTTTTTCGCCCGCACGTACGGAAAAGGTGCAGGCCGCCAAAGCGGATAATTCGGATTACTACGAGCGAGTCGCCGATGCCTTGCCACTTGGCATTCTCGTCGTCGGCCTTGGTGAAAGCGGCGTAGTAAGCTCGATAAACGGCGCGTTCGAGAACATGTGCGCAGTTAGACGTGCCGATGTGATGGGCAAGCATTACACAATAGCGTTTCCTCTGGACGCGCAGCTTCCATTGCGCCGGATGCTTGCCTCGGCCATTGCAAAGGGGGATATCTCCAAGGCGGAACGCTTTGCAAGCATCGGAAGCAGCGGAATGCGAAGGGTGCTGGACCTATCGGCAAAGAGGCTGGACACTAATAAGGCGGGCGAGAACGCCGTTTTGCTGACTCTTGCCGATGTGACGGTGCAGGTGCGCGCTCAGGACGAACAGGCCCGCATTGCCGAAGCTCTGGCCCTTCGCGAGGAAGGATATCGCGCTTTGGCAGAGAACTCCTCGGACCTGATTACGCGCCACGGTTACGACGGAATAATACTTTTTGCATCCAACGCCTCGCAGAAGATGCTGGGCGTGGACTGTAATGCGCTAGTCGGTCACTGTCTTGACGAATACATCATTGCCGAGGACAGGGCCGTTTTCAGGGACTGTATTCTAAGCCTCCAGATGGAAGGGGGCACCTCCAGCATCACATTCAGGATGCGCGATGGAGATGGCAGATGGATTTGGGCGGAAACCAGCGCCACAGCCAGACGGGGTAAGCGCGGCGGGGTGGAGCTTACCTGTGTTACGCGCGACATCAGCGACAGGAAAAACGCGGAAGACAAGATGCGCGCCCTTCAGAACCAGCTCGCGAGCGCCATCGAGAACATGGACGCTGGTATTGTCATGTATGACAAGGACGACAAGCTAGTGTTCTGCAACAGGTTGTACCGTTATTATTTTCCTGGGCTTGATTCGCTTATTGTGCCCGGCACTCCGTATTCGGTGATCATTTCAGCGATGATAGATCACGCCATCACGGATGATCGCATAGGCAGGCGCGAGGAACTCAAGGCCATTCGTATAAAGGAACATCGGGAACGGACCGGACGAGTGCGCCAGCACCGAATCTCTGACGGCAGATGGCTGAATGTGTCCGACCACCCAACAAGCGACGGAGGCGTCGTCAGTCTCTTGACGGACATCACCGTATTAAAGCAGGCGCAGGACGAAATTCAGAGGCAAAGGCTCTTTGTAACATCTCTTCTGGACAGCATTCCCGACCTTATTACGTATCGGGACATGAGCGGCGTGTTCCTATCCTGCAACCCGTCTTTTTGTCAGTTTGTGGGCAAGAAGCGCGAAGATATCATAGGTCGTAACGAGAGGGATCTTTTCCCTTCGGAGACTGTGGACGTGGTCGGCTTGGGAGACAGGAAAATGCTCGATTGCGGGCAGGCTGCCAAGGAGGAGATTATCGCGCAGGATTTGGATGGCAGGAATGTCCCCTTGGAGGTTGTGCGTGCTCCGGTGCGCTCCGAAGAGGGGGACGTTGTCGGCATCGTCGGCATCGCGCGCGACATAAGCGACCGCTACCGCGTTGAAACCATGCTCAAGGCAGAGTCATCCCGCCTCCGAACCCTTATCAACTCTCTTGAAGGGGGCGTCCTTGTGATGGACGAAAACATGCTAGTCATGTTGGCGAACGAGGGCTTTCTATCACTTTTCAGGCTGGAGGGAGTCACGGAAGACCTCGTCGGGCGACGCTGTTCGGACATCATGCCCAAGGCGCTCGGCGAAAACGGTATGCAGGCAGCTTCTCCCTGCGCAATACTCCAAAAGGTGTTTGAAGAGGCAAGACCGGTCAGGGAGGAAGTAATTGAACTGCCCGACGGTGCGTTCATCGAATACGACTTCATCCCTATCGAGATTGCCGAAGGCGTCCGAAACTACCTCTGGCACTTCAAGGACGTCACGATGCGGCGCCTTGTCGAGATAGAGCTCCAGCAGCGCGACACGCTCCTGAGCGGCCTCGCGCAAACGGTTCGCCAGTTGCTCGCGGGGCTGGACGAGTTTGACGCCAGCATTACGGAAGCGTTTCGCATCATGGCCGAGACGGCCTGCATCGAGCGCATCATCGTCATGCAGAACCATCCAATGGAGGATAATCCGCAGAGCGTTGGCACGCGCACCCTGTACCGCTGGAGCCGTGCCATGGGGCGTGCTGCCTGTTCACCGACCTTTGCGGATCTTCCTTTCGACCCCGTGTTTTCGGATTGGTATCGGGAGCTTTCGCGCGGAGTAATAATCGCCTGTTCCTTTGACGAGCTTACAGAGCAGGAGCAAGAGGTATTAAGGCCATTCAGCTTTGGCTCTCTGCTTGTAGCACCCATGTTCATCGAGGGGGAGTTCTGGGGGATGATGCTTTTTGACTCCCGCCCGAACAGGGAATGGACCTCCTCGGACCGCGGCATACTGCGAATGGTGGCCGACAGCGTTGGAATGGCCATACAGCGCAAGGCCGCATACGACCAGTTGAACGAGGCGCTCGCCGAGGCGGAGCGCATGGCAGAAGAGGCGCGCAAGGCCAATCAGGCCAAGACGGACTTTCTTGCAAGCATGAGCCACGAGATACGCACTCCGCTAAACGGAGTGGTCGGTTACAGCAATTTGCTTCGCAACACCCTGCTTACTGCGCGGCAGAGCGAGCTGCTCCACGGCATCGACCGCAGCACGGGAATGCTTCTTGCGCTTATTAACGACATTTTGGACCTTTCCAAGGTAAGCGCCGGTCAGCTTAGCCTTGACCACATGGCGTTCTGCCCCGCAATGGCTGTCGAGGACGTAATGGCAGCTCTGGGGCCGAAGGCAGCGGAGAAAAGGCTGTCCGTCACTTTCGATTGCGCTCCGAGTTTAAGGCAGTTGTTCATGGGCGACGAGAGGCGCCTCAAGCAGATACTGCTCAACCTCTTGGGTAACGCCATCAAGTTTACCGACTCCGGCTCGGTGCGTGTCACCGGCAGTTCTGGAGCCGTTGATTCGAATGGGCAGGTTCGACTCGATTTCAGCGTGTCCGATACGGGAATAGGCATTTCAAAGGAGAATCAGGCCAAGCTCTTTCAACCTTTCTCGCAGGCCGAAAACGAGATTAGCCGCCGCTTTGGCGGAACGGGCCTTGGACTTGCCATATGCAAGAAGATTGTGGAGCTGATGGGCGGAGCCATTACCGTGGACAGTCGTCTTGGCGAGGGGTCGACTTTCAGCTTTTATCTGTTTTGCAGCATGGCGACGGAAGGGCTTTCCTTGGAGGACAGTGTGACGCAGGGCGTTCTCGAAGGGAGGCTGGGGCTGGACGTGCCGCTCAAGATTCTGATCGCCGACGACAACATGATCAATCAGGAGGTGCTTTCTCTCTACATGGAGGAACTCGGCTACGAGCCAAGCCTCGTGGCGGACGGTTACCAAGCTCTGGCTGCTGTGCAGGCCGCGCAAGTGGATCTCATTCTGATGGACATTCGTATGCCGGGCATGGACGGCATGGAGGCAACGAAAGCCATTCGCGAATGGGAGGCTGCCTGTTTGCCAAAGGGGCGCAAGCCGGTGCGCATAGTCGCCCTGACGGCGGACGCGGTGAAGAGCGATTCGGAGCGATGCATAGCCCTTGGCATGGACGATTACCTGACCAAGCCCGTGGACCCAGACCAGATAGAGCGCGTGATACACCGTCTCTTTGGATAGGATATATTATTACATATAGCAAAGCCTCACTCTTCGCGACGGTTCAAGTCGCGGGCGCTTGAAAAATGCTCGCGGGCACTTTGAGTGTGCTACATTTTCTTCTGTATGGGAAACTGGGCCAAAGTAAGAGAGTTCGAGGACATTGTTTACGAGAAGGACGGGCAGGGCATTGCCAGAGTGACAATCAACAGGCCGGAGAGGCGCAACGCCTTCCGCCCGCAGACTGTCAACGAGATGCTCGCCGCGTTTAACGACGCACGGGAGGATTCCTCTGTCGGCGTCGTTCTCTTGACCGGAGCCGGACCTCACAGCGACGGCAAATACGCCTTTTGCAGCGGCGGGGACCAGTTCGTGCGTGGCGAGCGCAAGGGCGGCTACGTTGACGAGCAGGGCGTGCCCCGCCTGAACGTGCTGGACCTTCAGAAGCTCATCCGTTCGATGCCCAAGGTCGTCATCGCGCTTGTCGCCGGGTATGCAATTGGCGGCGGGCATGTGCTGCACGTAGTGTGCGACCTTACAATCGCGGCGGACAACGCAATATTCGGCCAGACGGGGCCGCGCGTTGGCAGTTTCGACGGTGGGCTTGGTGCCTCTTATCTGGCGCGCAGTGTGGGGCAGAAGAAGGCGCGCGAGATATGGTACCTTTGCCGCCAGTACAACGCGCAGGAGGCCCTTGACATGGGCCTTGTCAACGCCGTGGTGCCCGTGGGTAACCTCATGGAGGAGGGCGAAAAATGGGCGCGGGAGATTCTGCAAAAGAGCCCCCTTGCCATTCGCTGCCTGAAGAGCGCGTTCAATGCGGAGCTTGACGGACAGGCCGGAATACAGGAACTGGCTGGCAACGCCACCTTGCTATACTACCTCTCCGAAGAGGGCGAGGAAGGGCACAACGCGTGGGTCAACAAGCGCAAGCCGGACTTTACCCAGTTCCCGTGGCTGCCCTAGGGAGCGTTTGCAAATAGAACTCCCGTCGGAATACGGGCGTCTTTCCGGCTAAAAAACAGCCCATTCGGCTCGGGGAATCTCGAT
>JAFGLA010000005.1 GCA_016928295.1 Opitutales bacterium | reverse complement strand
GTCCCCGCAGAGTTGGACACCATGCTGCGCAGCTACCAGCGCATAGGCGCGGCGTGGCTGTGGCACCTTTTCAAAAGCGGTCTGGGCGGCGTTCTGGCGGACGAGATGGGCCTTGGCAAGACAGTGCAGGCCGTTGCCCTTCTAAGCGCCGTGCAGACGCTCAGGGGCACGCAAACACCGTCTCTGGTCGTGTGTCCTGCTGGCCTTGTGGAGAACTGGATGCGCGAATGCACCCGTTTTGCTCCGCAACTCAAGCTGCTTCGCCATCACGGCGCGGCAAGAATTGCGTCAATGGACGAAGCCCTCGGTGCTGATATAATAATAACGTCCTACCAGACACTCGTGCGTGATGCGGAGCTTTTTGACCCTCTGGACTTCTCGCTCATAATCGCCGACGAAGCGCAACACATCAAAAACCGTCGTACGCAAGCCGCCGCAGCCCTGCGTTCACTGCACGCACAGGCTCGCTTCGTACTAACAGGAACGCCGGTTGAAAACTCTCTGGACGACCTTCGCAGCATATTCGCCTTTGTCCTGCCGGGCTATCTGGCAAGAGTCCCCGACGGGATGAAGGGCGAAGACCGCGCCTGGTATGACCAGCGGCACCTGCAACAGGCGGCGCCATACATTCTGCGCCGCTCCAAAAAGCTCGTTGCGCCTGAACTGCCCGAGAAAATCGAACAGACACTCTACTGCGAACTCTCGCCCAGCCAAAGCCGCCTCTACAACGAGCTGCGTGAACAGGGTCAAAAGGCATTGTTCGACCTTGAAATGAGCGGAGCGTCGGAAGGACGCATGAGAATGGAGGCCCTGACGCGCCTCTTGCGCCTGCGCCAAACCTGTACCGACCCGCGTCTGCTGCGCCCCGAGATGGCCCCTGCTGACAGCGCGAAGCTCAAGGCGCTTGAGGAAATCCTCGAAGAGGCGATCGACGGCGGCCACCGCCTGCTCGTGTTCTCGCAGTTTGTCGAAGCCCTCAAACTCATCAGCGAAATGCTGCGCGAGAAAGAGCTGCCGTTCTGCTACATCGACGGCTCAACAGTGAACCGCCAGAAGGAATGCGACCGCTTTAACGGCGACGAATCCATACCGGTATTTCTCATATCCCTGAAGGCTGGCGGCACTGGCCTCAACCTTACAGGTGCGGACATGGTGGTACATTTCGACCCTTGGTGGAACCCTGCCGTGGAGGCTCAGGCAACGGACCGCGCGCACCGAATCGGACAAACGCGCACGGTTACTAGTTTGAAGCTAATCGCCACAGGCACGGTTGAGGAAAAAGTCCTCGAAATGCAGCAGAAGAAGGCGACGATTCTGCGCGAGCTTCTAGACGAGTCCGCAGCGCAGACATCGAAAGTCAGCATGAAAGAGCTAAGAGACCTCATTGCCTGACAAAACAAGGTAAAGCTCGCCCATCAGGCCGCCCCACTTGACAGAACGCACATGCGCGAATAGTAAGACATCATGCAAGGAGCCGCCCTGCAAAGTCAGGCAACGGCAGCCGAAAAAGCTGCCGCAGTGGATGGCTTGTTTCCAAAATCGGCCTTGGATAACCATGCCTCGCGCAGGATACTCGTCCTCAACAGGAACTGGCAGGCCGTCAACATTGTGGGCATACGCCACGCCTTCGCCCTGTTGTTCAGGGAAGACGCCCAGGTAATCGACGCAAGCGAGAACGGCCAGAACACCTACGACATCGAGGAATGGCTGACATATTCGCTTGAGAACCCGCCTGCAAAGGCTTGCGACGCCTTGCTCACGACGCGCTTCCCCGTCCGCATCCCCGACGTTCTCATACTAAACGACTACGACCGCCTGCCCATGAAGGAGGCGCGACTGTCCCGGGAGAGCATATTCGAGCGCGACGAATACACATGCCAGTACTGCGGGGGCAAACATTCGGCAGATGAACTGAATATCGACCACGTTATCCCGCGCGAACGAGGGGGCAGAAATACTTGGGAAAACCTTGTCACCTCCTGCATCCGCTGCAACGAGCGCAAGGCAAACCGCCTGCCTCACGAGGCGGGGATGCGCCTTCAGCGCCGCCCGCGCAAGCCGCCAGCGCGCCCGTTCGCGGCAAGCGCCATCAGTGAACACTGGGCCAACCCTGAATGGCGAATGTTCCTTCACGCATGAAGTGCCAGCGGCAAGCACGCGAGCGATCAAGCACGAGAACGTAGTCACGAGCCTTGCCGATTCTTCGGACGCAATATGCTCTAGCTGCCGGGCTTGACGGCGGGAATTGCGCGAAGTTCTGACGGCACCTGATCGGGCTTGAAGGTCGGAAAGCTCATTTCAAGAAGCGAGGTGAGCTGCACGCCGAACTCCGCCTTGCCTTCGCTGCGGTCCACAAGGACAGCCACGCCGGTGACGTGTCCGCCGCGTCCGCGCACAATTTCGATGGATTCTGTCACACGACCGCCGCGGGTGATCACATCCTCAACAATGAGAATCTTCTCCCCGTGCGATATGCGGAAATTGCGACGAAGAGCGAGCGTATCGTTAACCTTTTCGGCGAATATGAAGCGTGACTTTGACTGGCGAGCCACCTCCTGCCCCAGAACAAGACCGCCCATGGCGGGAGACAGAACTGTCGTAAAGCTCTTGTCTTCAATCTTTTCTAGGAGCATTGATGCCAGTTTCTCCACCTGGTCCAAGTGCTCGCACACGCGGGCGCACTGGAAAAAGTGGCCGCTGTGCAGGCCGGAACGAAGAACGAAGTGCCCTTTCAACAAAGCACCCGTCTTTTCAAATATGCTCAATACCTCTGCGTTGGACATGCTGGACATACCTTGTAGGAACCTATGACAAGAGAGCAAGCCAACATAGCGAAAAGTGCTCTGCAAGCGGAAAGATACAACATTTGACGTATGCGCCCCCGAAAAGCGCAAAAAGCCCCGATAGGCAGCACGAAAACGGGCAAATCAGGTCAGGACGAACTCACATCGCCCCTGCTCAAGCGTTCGCAGGAAAATAAGTTCCTTGGAGCCTCAACACAGGCGCATATCCACCAGGCAGCCTACACAAGCGCGGTTTTCTTATTGGAAACCACTTTGCTCGCGAGAACAGACTGTGAACGAGCAGCTACTCGGAAGCTACTTCGCCCTCGCCCTCTTCGACATCACCAAGAGCGTCCAACCAGCCCGGCTCAAGGTCCGCAAGCGCGTTGGCCAGTTTGTCAACCAGCTCCGCGGGCGGATAATCCGGATCATCCGCAAGACGACGGCCAATTTCCGTCACATCGCTCCGAACGTCGGGAATGTCACGAATCTGATCAAGCAGGTTCTGCCGCGTGATGTTGTCCATCACCGCGTCCTGGCCCGAGGGTGCGCTCTGCTTCTGCCCTGCCGCCTGTTGGCGACGGGAGATGCTTTCAATGCCTGCTGTAGGCTGCCTTTTTACGGGATCGATATTCACGGATGTACTTGTGGACATGGAGGAAGTCGTCCGCGAAATGCACGACTTTAATCTCTTTTCTTAAAAAAGAGGAAATACACTCCTTTTGCAGGCAAAAAGAGCGATTATGCCCACAAATGGCCGCGTCCCCTTACAAATAGACGCTCCATAAATCAAGCGCTCTACTTGCGTATGGGCAGGCTGCTGAACAAGACATCCGTTGCGAACACCGCAAACGAGCGCGGGCTTTGCAGAATCGCGCCGCTTTTGTCCACGGGCGATGGGTTGAATGTCGTCTTTTCGGCAAAGTCTCTTGCGGCCAAAGCCACGGCAGGGTCCGCACTGTCAAAGAGGATATCGGCTGACCACACGACATCCATGCCATTGAAATCAAGGATTCGCGTTCTAAAACCCAAAGCCATCGGCCTGTATGGGCGGTTTACAGTGAGGTCCACAAACAAGGCACCGTCCGCTGCGTACACGCGCTTCAGCTCTTCAACCAAATTATCAGGCAAAACGCCGACTGAAGAATACTGTGTTTTCCCGAACAGTTTTCGCATCTCGGCCCTGTCCAGCGGCACAAGCTCGAAAGCACCCGTGCGTTGGAGAGACAGGATGATTGTCGAATCCAGATAGCGCAAAAAGTCCGAATCCGGGTCTTCGGCCCAAAACACGGGCAAAACTACCACGCGCCGCAAGCCACTCGGAATAGAGCCTTTGCCTGCGACGTTCATGGGTCTGTATTCGGGGTTGTATTCCGAGCGCGGCGTCTTGTTTTTGCCCGTCGTAAAACACCCCGACACAAACGCTGTCAGCGCAAGCAAAGCGATAACTCTGAGAATGCGGTTACACATCTTTCGCGTATCTATCGTCAGCTTTGGCAAACTTCTTAAAACATATGCATGGGAAGCGGCAAAAGGGCAAACCAAGCCGCAGCAATCGAAGAATCCAGACTCTCATAAGTTTACCTTGAAAGGCTGGAGGCAACGCCAAAGCGAGACGACGGAACGCCGACTACTTTGCTGGAGTAACCCCTGCCCTGTGCCCGATGTCGCGGCGGAAGTTCTTGTTATCCCACTGCACTTTTCCGACGATGCCGTATGCGATGTCAGCCGCTTTCTGAAGCGTTTCCGCCTGTGCGCAAACACCCAGGACGCGGCCTCCCGCGCTCAGGATGGAGCCGTCCGCAGCGCGCTTTGTTCCAGCGTGAACAATGGAGCTGTTTACCGGCAACTGTGTTGGCAGACCAATGAGGTCTCCCTTCGCGTATTTGCCCGGGTAGCCCTTGGCCGCGAGGACGACGACAATCGCGCTACCCGAACGGATGGCGACGTTTGCGGGATCGAGCGTACCCTTTGCGCAGTCGAGCATCAGGGCCAGCGGGTCCGCGTCCAACATGGGCAGAACGACCTGCGTTTCCGGGTCTCCAAAGCGCACGTTAAATTCAAGAACCATCGGCCCCTTGGCGGTAACCATGATGCCGATAAAGAGCGTGCCGCGAAAATCGTATTCCTCCGCCGCGAAACCGCGCATGGTGGGTTCGATGACTTCGCTTACGATGCGTCGCTCCATTTCCGGCGTAACAACCGGTGCGGGGCAATATGCGCCCATTCCGCCCGTATTGGGGCCGCTGTCGCCCTCGCCCACTCGCTTGTGATCCTGCGCGGCGGGAAGCATCACGTATTTATCCCCACAAACGATGAGCGTTATGGACGCCTCGTCACCGACAAGGCATTCTTCGACGACGACCTGCGCTCCGGCTTCACCAAACATCGAGCCGTCGAGCATTCCGCGCGTAGCGTCAAGCGCCTCTTCACGACTCTGGGCAATTATGACACCCTTCCCTGCGGCAAGGCCGCTCGCCTTTATGACAACTGGCAGCGGTTCCGCAGCCACGTACCGTAGCGCGGCATCAATCTCTGCGCTGGAGAAGGTGCGCGAACGGGCAGTCGGGATACCGTATTTTGCGAAAAAATCTTTGCAGACCGCCTTGGACGCTTCGAGCTGGGCGCCCTTGAAGCCCGGGCCATAGACGAGAACGCCCGCTTCGCGCAAGGCGTCGGCCATGCCGAGTGCGAGCGGGACTTCCGGCCCGATAATGGCCATGTCCACAGCTTCGCGCTTTGCCAGCTCCACAGCGGCGGGAACGTTTTCCACGTCCAGCGGAAAGCACTGGGCATCGGCCTCCATGCCTCCGTTGCCCGGGGCAGCGATGACTCGGGTGGCCAGAGGGCTGGCCAGACATGCCTTGAGCAGCGCGTGTTCGCGACCGCCGGATCCGATGACAAGTACGTTCATGAATGGGTATATAGGGGAATGAGCGTAGTTCTTCAAGGCTCTGACTTATAGAAATTGCTCGCTGGACAATGCACTGCGTAGCAGAATGCGATTCGTATAACAAAACGGTCCGAACAACATCATACAACCATGCGCTTATTCATCCTTATCATCCCCGTACTTATGCTTTCAGCCTGCGCTTCCGTATTCAAGGAGCAGGAAACAGAGGCCAACCCGGCAGTGCAGTTTGTAGAAGCGCGCGTGGAGGTTGTAGCCCAAGATCTTGTCTCAAGCGGCAAGGCTGCAAACATGGACGAGGCGCGGGAAATGGCGCGCGAGATTGTCGAAAAGGAAATCAGCGACCAGAAATCCGCCGCCAGAGAGAACGAGGCGTCAGCCAACTATCTGGAAGAAGACCCCAAGAGCCGTGCCCGATAGGGATTCGGAGCTTGGAGGCTCGTTCAAGCCAAGGGGAAAACCTTCGCTTGCAGGTTGCGCACTATTGCGCGCTTTCGACGCTTTGCGGCAGTTCGACCTCTTCAAGCGTATCCGTGGGGCGCACATTGCTTGGCGCGCCCGCGTTGGCGATGCTTTCGCGCACTTTGTCCTGACGATGCACGGCCGCTCTCCAGTGGCGAATGAACGCTATCTTGGGCATTGGCTTGCATCCAAGTAGCGCGTTGCGATGGCCTATTTCAAAGGCTATGCTCCACTGCTTCCAGATGGTGCGCCACATGTAGAACACGCTGTATCCGGGCTGATAGACGTGCGAGCACTGGCCTGTGACGCCGTTAAGCTCGATGACGCGTATGTTGCGCCCTGCCTGCAAGTCTTCCTGACTTGGGCAACGCAGGTCGTAGCGGCCAAAATAGAAGCCGTCGAAGCACTTGGTGATGCGCTCAATCTCGGCGAACAGTTCCGACGTTTCCAGCGTCGCCCCGTCCGTAAACAGGGCGCCTTGCGCGTGCGTTCCTATATCGACGAGTTCGATCTGTTCGCCAGCAGCAGGTATCTCATCAAGCCGCTCCTCGAAGCGCTTCAGGAATATCTTGGCCATGCACACGGCGCGTTCGTCCGCGAGTATCAGCCTCTCAAGGCTGTCGCGTCCGTTCCCCGTCACATATGTGATGTGCTTCTCTGTCAGCGAAATTATTTTGCCGTGTTCCTCGTCCGGCATACGCACGTAGAAGACGCCGTATTCACGCCCCGGGCAGTATGCCTGCGCGATGGTGTCCCCAGGCATAGCCTGCACGTATTGCCACGCTGCGCGTTCGTTGCGAATTACTTTTACGCCAAGCGAGCGTTGCCCTTCGTCGCTTTTGAGCACTATCGGATAGCTGAGGCCGTGTTCGCGCATGAACGCCTCGACTGCTTCCATGCGTTCCTTTGCCCCGAGGCGGGCCGGAACCAAGGTCCAAGGTAGAATGGCATCTCCGGCTCTGGCAAGCGCTTTGTAGATGCGGGCCTTGCTTTCGCCGATCGTGCCGCCGTCTGGCGGTATGCCCGGGTTGGCCAGAGTGAAAAGCGTCGGGCGGCGATACTTGATAAAACCGAGGTAGAGGATGTAAAAGAATGTGGGCCAGATGGTGACGTACAGGGGCCAGTATTCCCAGTGCGTGATTCTTTTATAACGCCCAAGTAGCAGGCGGCGGCCCCGCCATGTGAACAGTGGGAGCAGAATGCGCGTGGCGAATAGTATTACAAGCGCGAGAGCCAAGAGCACCGGAAGCGCCCAGCGTGCGTAACTGCCGTAAAGGGCTATTATCCCGCGCCCTATCTGCATTGTTCCCAGAACAAGCAGCGGCGTCCACGCTAGAGCGGCAAGCGCAAACAAGGGCATGAATCTGGACGCGGGTTGCTTCAGCGCACCGGCGGCAAAGCATGTCGCAGAGCGGCTGCCGGGTAAGAAGCGGGAGGCAAATACGATGACGGCGCCTCTTCGCGAAAAGTGTTTTTCTGCCGCAAGAACTGCTTTTTCGCTCAATACCCAGCGGAAGGGTGCTTTGCGCAGGAGGCTGACGCCAAAGATGCGCCCGAGACAGTAAATGAGGCAGTCCCCCATTAGTATGCCTGCGTAACCGGCCAACACCGCGTCTGCCGGACTCATTCGGCCTTTCGCGGCTAGAAGACCGGCGGCAATGCAGCTTAGGTCTTCGCTGGCGAGCGTGGATATAGCGATTAGTGCCATCAGGCCCCAGCGGCCGTTGCCTTGGGAGCTTAGTTCGCCTAATAAAGCGTCAACATCAGTCCCTGCTCCCCATGCGGAACAGGACAGTAGAGCGAATAGACTGATAAACAGGGCCGGGGCGCCGAAGCGTCTGTACATGAAACGACTAAATGAACCGATGGAGTCAAAAGGTCGATTCCAGAATTGGTCATCTTTGCGTGGTTTTCGGAAAAAGCGTCACAGACTATTCCAGTCAAAATGCTCACTCAGACTTCAAACAAGCTTTATGCCGAGCTGCTTCATCATCCAGAATACCAAATCTTGCAGTTCCCTCGGACATACGCTGTGGGGCATCGGGTAGTTGTGCCACTCCACGTGCAAGCCAGCTTCAGTCATGGCTTTGCAGGACTGCGTCGCAAGCTCCGGCGGAACAACGTCGTCCCAGTCTCCGTGACCCATGAAGACCGGTGGCGCGTCTTCGGCCTTCAAGCCTTCCGGCAAGCCGTTTTTCCCATCTTCAGCGATTAGGTAGCCAGACAGCGCAACAAGACCCTTCAGGGGCACAGGAGCATCGAAGCCTGTGCCGAGCGTGATGGCCGCTCCTTGCGAAAAGCCGCCAAGGAAAATTGGCAGTTGAGGGTTGCGGGCGTGTTCTTCGACGATAGTTTTTCGGACGAACTCGCGCGTGCGTTCGACGCTGTCCCAGTCCACACCGTTGGCGCGGGAAAGGTCTGTAATGTCATACCAGGCAGGCATCGGCATTCCGCCGTTTATCGTAACGGGCATCTGCGGAGCGTGCGGCAGAACCCAGCGCATGGGAAGCACAGGCTGGAGTTGGCGCGCGATGGGTTCAAAGTCGTGCCCGTTGGCACCTAGACCGTGAAGGAAAATCACGGTTCCGATAGAGTTGTTTGCGTCTGGTTCTACGATGACTCTGTCCACACACCAAGAGGGATAAAAAAGTGGCTTCCTTGCAAGCTACAATGTTGGCCAGCACTATAAACGACGCCGCATGCGTGCATCCGACAACAACACGACTATTCAGTGCTGTGCACAACGGGCCAGCCGTCTTCGGTCCAGTCGAGCTTCTTGATTATGAGCCTTGGTGTACCCGAACCGTCCGAGGCGTCGTAGCCATGGCACACAATGTAATCAACCCCGTCAAAAGTATATACGGAATTGTGCCCTACTCCGTACCAGTGCTCGTCAGGAGCCATGACAATGTCTCCTCCGCCATGCAGCAGTGAACCCCCTTTGCTATCAAGATATGGTCCGCGTATGCTTAGGGAACGACCTACTATCACCTTGTAATTACTGTCTCGCCCTTTGCAGCAGTAGTCGATGGATGCAAAGAGGTAAAAGTAGTTATCATGCTTGAATATGAATGGAGCTTCTATTGCGTTGTTTCCAGGTGTGGTAATCCTGCCTTCGCCAGTCCCTTTGCGACTGGCAATAGTTTGAAGATCTTTCCAGTGTTCTGCCAAGGCCATTCTGTCTTCAGTCATCTGTGCGATTTTGAGACCTCCCCAGAATGAGCCAAATGTCATATATGGAGTCCCGTCGTTATCCTCAATTATTTGTGGGTCAATTGCGTTCCAGTCTGTGACTTTCGGGAATGAGCGTACAATTTTGCCGTGATCAACCCACTTATAATCTGCTCGCTCAGAGTCCAGAGTTACATTACAGGCAACACCGATGGCTGATGTATTTTTTCCGAATGCAGATGCGGAGTAATACAGGTAATACATGCCGTTATAATAAACGATGTCCGGCGCCCACAAATGGCCTTGGAAATCCGGTATGTCAATAGATATCCACTCCGGCGACGCACTGAATACACTGTCCTTGTGCGTCCAGTTTTTCATGTCTTCCGAAGTCCACACAGATATGCCAGGGCCTGTCGTAAACAGATAATAGACACCACTTTCGCGTATGAGTGCGGGGTCGTGAGCCACCACCATTTCAATGGGGAGCGTCACGCCAACCGGCGGCACATCAGGGCGTTCCTGTGCCATGACGAGCATGGGCATGGAGACAAGCAACAGGGGCAGGCATAGTTTACGAAAAGTCATGAATTAGATCCGGCAATTCATTATAAATAACACTTGTGATTATGATAGAGACATCACAGATGGCTACTATTCTTGACAAGAGGGGCGTCCCAAATCAGGCGTTCCAGCTTTCCACTTGATTTCTTTGACGAAAGTATGGCGATTCGGATCCCAGAGAGGGTCACCGACAATCTCGGTATATGTGCGCGCATGATACACCAGAATATCCTTGCTACAATCTTCTGAAATAGTGAAAGAGCTGTGTCCGGGGCCGTACACACCATGTTCATAACAAGATGAAAATACCGGACTAGTGCTTTTAATCCAAGACGATGGATCTAATAGATCAGAGTCGCTGTTGGAATAGAGCAAGCCCATGCAATAATTCTCGTCCGTGGCACTGGCTGAATATGTAATGAATACCTTGTCATTCTTAACGATTACGGCTGGTCCTTCGTTAACCCAGAAGCCTCTTGTTTCCCAGTCATACTCAGGCTTGCTAATCATAACTGGATTTGTCTTCAACGTCACCGGCGTATCCATCTCTGCTATATACAGATTGGAATTTCCAGTAATTGCCGTATCCTTCTGCGCCCATACGTAGTATAGCCTACCCTTATGAGTGAATGTAGTTGCGTCCAGCGAGAAGCTTTCCATAGGCGTCTTGATCTGGACCGGCTCGCTCCACTTTCCATTTAACGGATCAGAGTCTTTGCAGCATATTGCATACATTCGGTGCTGAAACAGGCTGTCCTTAATTTCACGACTTGGAGCTGCCGCAAAGTAAACATACCAATGGCCTTTATTATGGTGAATTTCCGGTGCCCATATTAGCTCGCTCATCGGGCCGGAGTCAGGCTTGCGCCATACGACGACAGGCTCCGCTTCCGCAAGCCCGGCGATTCTGTCGGAGCAGCGTAGCTCTATACAGTCATATGCTGGAACAGAGGCAGTGAAATAGTATCTCCCATCTACATGCTTGTATATAAATGGATCTGCTCTTTGCTCAATAAGTGGCTTAAGTATTCGCATTGCACTAAAGGTAGTTGATATTAAAGCGAGTTGTCATAATCCGGAATGTATTTCAAATCCGAAACTTTTCCTTCTTTCATACGAAGGTAAAACTTGTCAGTGATGCGATATTTGAACATCACTCCGCCCATTATTACATGAAACGCACCTGGTATGACGGTAAGCATCAAGGCAATGCCATTAGTGGCCAGCGGCGCTTGAACAACGTCAGGTTGATAAGCAAATAGTGCCAAGAGGCTATTGGTTATAGCACCTGCCATACCCATGCCGAATTTCTGACAGAAAGACAGTCCTCCGAAGGCAAGCCCAGACACGCGACTGCCGGATTTTGCGTGGCCGTAGTCCACAACCTCAGCCGCCGCCGACCAGAATATCGGCGCCTGAAGATCCACGACGAAAGACATAACGAAGTAGAACACGAACGCCGCCGCCACATATCCCTGCCCCACAAAGAAATACATCGCTGTCGCAATGACGCCGGTTGCTATCTGTGACCAGCGAAAGAGGCGCACCTTGCAGAAGCGTTTTGTAATCCAAGTGGATGCCACCATTGCGAGTATCGCGGCGATGACACCCGTTCCCATGAACCAAGGGATCAAGTCCGCGCTGCCAAGATAGTATCTTGCATAATACGCAGCCACGGAATTGCGAATGACATAGCCCACTGTGCCGACAACACACACTCCGCAAAGAAGCATCCACTGATCGTTTTGAATAAGAATGCGAACCTGCGTTATAAATGGACGACGGTCCGGGACATGCTCAACACGTTCTTTTGTCGATACAAAACAGAAAAAAAGAAGCAAGGTCCCAATCACGCCCATGCATGTCATGGCCAATTGATAGCCGCGCGCGATGTCATCGGCACCCCATATTCGTGCCAACTCCGGCACAGCGATAGCGACAAGAAACGCGGCGATTTTAGCAAAGAAAAGCCTGTATCCGTTAGCAGAAAGACGCTCCTTTGGATTATCAGTCAGAACGCCTATGAGCGATATATACGGAATAGTTACAGACGTGAACGCCAGAGTAACAAGAATGTAAGTCGCGTATGCCCAAGCCAGCTTTCCGTTGTAGTCAAAGTCCGGCGTAGTGAACATCAAAACGACAGACACGCCGAACGGCACCGAAAGATATAAAAAGTATGGACGGTAACGTCCGAACCTGCTTTTGACGCGATCGGTCAACATGCCCATCAGGGGGTCCGTCACAGCATCAATCAAGCGCACACTCCAGAAAAGCAGAATGAGATCCTTTGGGTCCAACCCGAATATATCCGTATAGAAGTAGTTGACTATAAGGAACATGGACGAAATCACCACGTTCACGGCCATATCTCCGGCACCAAAGCCGGTTTTTTCCAATACGGAAAGCTTCTGATTATTCATGAATGGTTGGGGCAATGCAGGTTACGTGTTCGGCAAAGACAATGCGTAGCATCTATCCAGCCGACTACATTACATGCGCCGCAACACCCGAGAACCCGCCAGAAAGAGACACAAGTTGAGCAACTTATCTTTTCTCAACCGTGCCCAGCAACGACTCCGCCTCCCGCACGATTATACGTGCGAATGCCCAATCAAACCAGAAGCCCTGAACGGGAGTCCCCCTATCCACACCACTTGGCAAACGCTCCTTCATTAGCGCAATTGCCTGCTGCAACTGCATGCGCGCTTCCCCATTCGTCCCAATCTGGAACAAGGCCATGGATAGGATTGCTTTCGTCGTCACGATTCGCGGTGGATTAGGGTCCGAATAAGCCAAAGACTTGCGCGCCCAAAACACTGCATCGTCGTAATTATTGCGACGATATTCATATAAAGCCAACACCATGGAACGCCAGCCTGCCTCGAATGCATGGTTGTTCTGAGTCGCCCATTCGCAATCCTTAACCACTTGCGCAGCATGGCCCTCAAGGCTATCCAGAAGCGCCTGATCCGCTGGAAGAAGCAGACTGATTTTCATAATCCTGTCCGCAAAAGCGTTGATTTCCGGCAAATAGACACGAAGGCTCTGCCTGAACAGCTCATAGCTACCGAAGTCGTCCATCTCGACAAGCACCGGCCCAAGTTCGAGTATGTCCAGAGTGCGCAAATCCGTATCATCCAGACTGTTAATCTGAAGCAACGCGGAAAAGCACCTCATAGCACTGCGCCAACGCCCGTGCAAGGCGTGCCACTCCCCGATGGAACGAAACACCGCCGCACCCTCCAAAGTCGGATAGTCAATCGTAACATGCTGCAACAGTGAGTCAGCCTCGGCATAGTTACCCTGCTTGATCAAGAGCGCCGCATGAATGATTTTCTCGCGCAACTCGGCATCTCTGCGAAGGCGAGACTCCTGCTGTTCCGCAGCGACGGCTCTCTGCCTTGCGTCACGCTCCTTGAGAAACAGCCTTGTTGACACACCGAGGGCCACGAACAAGGTAACGACAACTATCGCCGATGCTATCGAAACGGCGCTGTTGCGGCGCAACGTCTTGCGGAAACTGTACAGCCAGCCGCCCTTGTGGGCGAGAACCGGCTCGTGCGCCATGTTGCGGCACACATCTATGGCAAGAGCGTTGGCCGTTTCGTAACGCAAACGCCGGTCCTTGGCCAATGCCTTCATCACGATGCAGTCCAAGTCTCCGTGCAAGGCCGAAATCAACCGCTTGGGCTTGAGTCTTCTCTCTCTGGCAGCCACGGCGAGAAGGTTCACGTCCAGAGCCGAAAGGCACTGCGAAGGCTTCTGTAGCAGGTGCTCCTGAATAATCTTCTGTATGGTATCAAGATCCGCATCCGCGGGCAGCTTGCGCTCAAGCGGAGTCCTTCCGGTTAGCAGCTCGAAAAGCAGGACGCCGAGGCTGTAAATGTCGCTTCGAGTATCGACATCGGTCTCCCCAAAGTCCATCTGCTCGGGACTCATGTAAGCGGGCGTTCCCATCCAAAGCGCAGAAGTGCTCCAAATGAAACTCTTGCCAAGACGCGGCTCCGTGGCCTTGGCAATGCCGAAGTCTATCACCTTGGGCTGCGGCACCCCGTCGTGTCTTGCCACCATGATGTTGGACGGCTTGATGTCGCCATGTATTATGCCCTTCTGGTGGGCGTGTTGTATGGCATGGCACACCTGCACAAACAGGTCCAGGCGTTCAGGGATGGGCAACTGGTACTGGTCGCAATAGTCGGTTATGCGAACGCCGTGCACGTGCTCCATGACGAAAAACGGCAGCCCGTCGTCCGTCGTTCCCGCGTCAAACACCTTTGCGATGTTAGGATGGTCCATCATCGCAAGCGCCTGCTGTTCCGCCTCAAAACGGGCGATCACGCTGCGAGTCTCCATGCCAAGCCTGATAATTTTCAAGGCCACGTGACGCCGGACCGGCTCCTCCTGCTCTGCAAGATAAACAGCCCCGCAACCGCCCTCACCTATCTTGTCTATCAGCTTGTAACGCCCGATGCGCCTGCCCTGCGTTTCCCCATCCAAAGGCATACCCGCAACAGGTGCCTGCACCTGTTGTTTCATTCGGGCAAAGGTATCCGAAAGCCTTACCCCCATCCCTTCGACATCGAAGAAACGCTCCGCCTCGACATGAGCCTTTAGCAAGGACTCTATGCGATAACGCAAGGCCTTGTTATTCCCGCAACGATCATCGAGCAGTTTATTGACAGCCTCCGCCCCTTCGAGCCGTATGGCTTCATCAAAAATCTCTTCTTCAATTCTCGTGGACTTCTCCATCTTGTTGACGAACGAACGGGGGAATAAACCAGCCTGGGGTTAGGGGTCTTACTAATCTAGCAGGATGAACGAACACTCTCGAACAGCCAAGCCTTCGCGTACGCCCACTGTCGCTCCACGCTTCGCTCGCTGATTCCAATAGTCTGCGCAACTTCGAGATTTGTGCATCCGCCAAAGAACTTCAGCTCCACGATACGGGCCTTCTCTGCATCATGCAGGCGGAGGCGCTCGAGCGCCTCGTCCACAAGCAGCACGTGTTCCTCCGGCGAAGGCGCGGACACGTCCACATCGTTAGTATCCACACACACCACATTGCCCCCACGCTTTAGGCGGGATTTACGACGCGCGCTCTCGATAAGGATGCGACGCATTGCGCGAGTGGCAGCGCAGAAGAAATGCGCCCTGTTGTCCCAGCGCGGCCCGTCACTACGGGAAACACGAAGCCATGCCTCGTGGACCAACGCGGTGGGCTGAAGCGTGTGCTGCGAACGCTCGTGAGACATGCCAACCACGGCATGTTTGCGCAATTCCTCGTAAACCAGAGGCAGCAGTTCGTCCGAAGCAAAGCGGCGGTCAGCCCCGCGCAAAGAGTTGAGGCAAAGCGTAAGATTTGCCAAACAGCCCACGCTCTTGTCCGAACCTGTGCTGCTACCAGACTTGGGGCGCGCTGAAATTTGGGATGCAGGGATACAGCGACTGGCACTTGAAACACTCATTGGGGTCTCGCTCCTTCCTACCTTGATCGGTAAGCCAAGCCTGTCTCCAAGCTCGGGGTTTTGTGAAACATGTGTCTATGCAGTCATTCGCATCTGCCAACGACAGGAGGGGGTGACAAATGACAAGGGAGCAAAAAAAAGGGGCAATTTCAGAAAAAAACACCTGTCACTCTTGATGAAGATTAATGGGGTAAAATGCGGTGTCCAGTTCTTTTACGGCGCTCCATACCTCATTGTAAGCCAGGGAGTGTTTGAAAACCGGACTCCTCGGTCCGCAATTACCAAACACTTCCTAGACGAACCAAAAATCTGCCCTCTTGGATAAACCGTTGGCGAAGGGCAACCTACCCCACGTGGGTCGCCCTTCGCCTTGATTTATCGTCAACAGGACAGGACCATTTCGCAACGGTCAACACACTCTCACTATCGGTCCAAAACTGGAAACAGACCTATTGCGAATGGCCCTGCCCCTCTCAATTAGAAGCTATAACGGGTTCCGATCGAGAACGTACGGCTATACAGTGACGTGCCGAAGTTGTTCGTGTCGGAATACTGGTAGTAGCTCTGGTATAGCTCGTTTGTAAGGTTCGTCGCGTCGAATGTGACGGCCCAGTTCTTGGTGATGTTGTATGTCAGCGAGAAGTCCAGGCTGCACTCCGCCTTGCGGTAGATGCCAAGCGGGTTGGCAAAGCTGGCGGATTCATTCGTGTAGAGGAAGTCATCGCGCCAGACATAGGACAGGCGGGAGCTGATTTTGCCACGCTCGTAAGCCAGAACAACGCTGTAAGAAGTGTCGGACACGCCGAACATCGAAGATTCCTGATAGCCTGTCACTTCACCCGAGTCACTGGTAATCGGGTTTGTCTGGGATGAATCAAGAATTGTGTAACTGGCCTGCACGCCAAAACCCTTGAGTATGCCGGGAAGGTCTTCAGGGAAGTATATGGCGCCAAACTCCCAGCCCTTCAGCTCGCCGTCGGTGGCGTTGTCAGGCTGTGTGAGGATGTAGTCATAGTCTTCGTAAGTAACGCGCTTGCGATAACTGACGACAAGGCCCTCGATATCGCGCTGGAACGCTGTGACATAAAGCGCGCTCGCGCTGTTAAGGAAGTATTCCAAGCTCAGGTCGTAGTTCTTCGACTCGACAGGCTTGAGGTTGGGGTTACCACCACTGGCGGTGCCGTAACCGATGTTTGTCACGTCCTCGACATAGGTGATATTGGGGTTGAGGTTCGCAAAGCTCGGGCGACGCAGAGTCTGACCGTAGCTGGCGCGAACGCGCAGGTCGGGCATGAGTTCATAGCTGATCGTCATGCTGGGCAGAATCTTGTCGGCACTTGCACTTGCGCTGCCTTCGCCAAATACCATGTCGGTATCGACATCGACGTAGCGGAAACCAATCTGACCGGAAAGAATGCGGCCCGCAATGTCTGTCGAGAACGAAGACTGCACGTAGGCGTTGAGCGTAAGCTCGTCCACGTTGAAGTTCTCCGTGCACTTTACATCGCTGCCAGTGGCGAGGGTCGAACCAATGGTGCTGTTGTACAGCTCGCGAATCTCGTCCGCATGGTCCATGATGTAGTAGCCGTTTGGCACCACCCAGGAGGTGGGAACGTCAGACTCTCCGTCGAAGAAGTCGCTGTTTACGCTCCACAATTCGGGATGATCTGCAAGAGACAGGCCAAGAACGCCTGCGTCTGCGGTGCGCTGCCCTTCGGAGGCGTTGCGATCGTCAGCGCGGAAGCCGAACTTGATGTCCTTGACAAAGCCCCAGTCAGGGAAGTACTGACCGTCAAGGGATATGGTCTTGGCCTCGCCCTTGTAATAGTTACCGTTGTCGTAGAGCTGTGCTATCGTCCAGAGTGACGCGTCTGTAAGGTCGCTCTCGTCAACAGTAGTAGAGGTGTTGTCAGCGAAGCCGAAGGCGGTCACACCGTTGCCCGGGTTAAAGTCCACCCAGATGGACGGGGCGACGCGCTCGGCGCGCATGGCGAAGAAGTCCGTCGTGTATTCCGAAGTCTGGTAGCTGGCGTCGGCCTTGAGCTTGAAATTGTCGCCGATTGTCCAGTCCGCGTTAAAGGCATACAGATAGGTGTCGGTCTCGCCAACGGTGAGATCTCCGCTCGTAAAGCCGTAAACGCTGCCCACCGTGCGCTCCTTGACGATGTTTGTCCCCGGGTAGAGAACGACCGTTGACGAAGGATCGGCACCGAGGTCTCCCCACCAGTCAACAAATGAGAATAGCAGGTTGTTGAATGACTCGTTGTCGTAGCTGTTGTAGAACACCTCGAAGGTGTACACCGACTTGTCATTGGGCGCCCACTGCAAGGCGATGTTCGTCGCCGAGCGTTCGCGCTCGCCGGTAAAGTCGCTCTGGAAAACAGCGTCGCGGGATAGAAGGTATTCCACTTCTTCTCCATTCATCAACAGAGTGGAACCTTCCTCGTCTGGCAAACCGGACTCAAGACCTGCCTGCCAGATTGGGTTTTCTGTAACGCGACCGTCGGTAAGGAATATGCGTTCGTAGGGCACCCAGCCGTCGGGAGCATCCTCTGTCAGGAAGGGCACCATTGCGCCTGCGGTCACGCTCTGGTCACGATACGAAGTGCGTGCGTAAGATACGTTTACAAGAGCGCCGAACTTGCCCAGATCGTTTTCCCAAGTCGTACTGGCTAGAACGCTTACATTGGGATCGATTTCATCGCTCTGCTCCTGATAGGTGCCGCGAAGAGCCACGGTGTAACGGTCGCCTTCGAAGTTGAAGGGGCGGTGCGTGCGAATGTCGATTACGCCGGCAATGCCCGTCTCAATCTGCTCCGCGGCGCGCGTCTTGTACACATCCACGCGGGCCAGAAGGCTTGCTGGCACATCCTGAAGCGCAACCGAACGGCCCGAAGCGGTGAAGATGTTACGGCCATTTATCGTGGTCGTAATGTCGTCCAGACCGCGGATCGACACAGAGGCGATTTCGCCTGACGCGCGGTTTGTCACCTGCACACCTGTGACGCGCTGGAGAGCTTCGACGAGGTTGTTGTCAGGGAACTTGCCGATATCCTCGGCCACGATTGCGTCGATTGTCTGGTAAGACTGACGCTTGATTTCAACGGCCTTCTCATAGGATTCGCGAATGCCGACAACCTCGAAGACATCTAGCACATACACATCATCCAGATTTTCCGTGTCTTTTGTCTCATCGGTCTGGGCTATCAGCGAACCTGCACCCAAGGTGAGGGCGAGCATGGTCACGCGGGTAAACTTACCCGGGTTCCAATCGGAGCGCCTTGCGCCCGATTTCCAAGTCTGTAGTTTTTTTGTCATCTAAGCAGGGGGTTGTAGTGATTACGCTCGCTCAGGCCCCGTGGAAAACTTGGGCGTCAACCGCAGGACCGAGTTGTCGTAACGCCCGTACATGCGCCACTGCCGCCACGAACCCGCCAAGAGAAACATGGTGAAGTATAAAAAAGCATCATTAAACACGACGCACCCCGGACAATTCCCAAGAAACGCCATTAAACGCGGAGCTTGGCGGAAAACAACAGAACTATGACGCATTTAATGTGACATGAAACGCTACAACATACTTCCCTTGTTACTCGCATCAAGCTGCGCGGCATTACACGCTGCCAACCCGATAGTTACGGATGTTTTCACGGCAGACCCCGCCGCGCTCGTCCACAACGACACCGTGTATATCTACACGGGTCATGACGAGGCACCTCCGGACAAGGCCGGTTACGTGATGAAGGAATGGCTCTGCTTCTCATCCACGGATATGGACACTTGGACCCCGCACGGTTCACCAATGTCACTAAAAACATTCCCTTGGGCTGCGGACAGCGCGTGGGCTGGCCACGCCGTGGAGCGCGACGGAAAGTTCTACTGGTACGTGCCAGTGTATCTTGGCGAAGGCAAGGGGTTTGGAATAGGCGTCGGAGTGGCGGACAATCCAACTGGCCCTTTTGTTGACGCAGTGGGCGGCCCGATACTTACAAGCGACATGACGCCAGACCCCGTCCTGCCGAACGGCACCGTAGTAAGCTGGGACGACATCGACCCAGCCATATTCATAGACGACGACGGGCAGGCATACATGTTCTGGGGCAACTACAAGCTCAAGTATGTGAAGCTAAAGGCCAACATGACCGAAATCGAAGGCGATATTGAGCAAATCGACATCCCGGAGTTCACCGAGGCCCCCTGGGTGCACAAGCGTGGCGACACCTACTATCTTACTTACGCGACCCAGTTCCCTGAACGCACCGCTTACGCAACAGCCAAAAGCATCAACGGCCCCTGGGAAGTACGCGGCATAATCAAACAACTGGCGGGGAACTGCAACACGAACCACCAAGCCATCATAGACTTCAAAGGCCGCTCCTACTTCATTTACCACAACGGCGGCACTCCCACCGGCGGCAGCTTCCGCCGCTCCGTTTGCATCGAATACCTCAACTACAACGAGGACGGCACAATCAAAGAAATCCACGAGACTCTCGAAGGCGTCTCCAAGTTGGAGTGAAGTAAAACACATCAAAAAGGCGCATACACGGCGGGTTTTCCGCCTTTACACCAGCCGCTGGCGGAAAGCTCCAGCGGCTGGCGCATTTATGGGATGTGAGAACACTATCCTTGTATGCCCTGGGCATCACCCTGCCCGCGCTGGCATCACTCCATGCCAGCCCCATCCCATCATTCAGCGACGTCAGCGTGCACGACCCATCCGTCGTCGAAGCAGACGGCGCTTACTACGTATTCGGTTCCCATCTGGCTTCGGCATGGTCGCCGGACCTTATGAACTGGTATCAGGTGTCGAGCAGCGTCGTGGACGGCAATCCGCTCTTTCCCAACGTTACGACGGATCTGGCGGACGTTCTGGCCTACTCAAAAACTGACACGCTCTGGGCACCGGACGTGCACCGGATGCCTGACGGCAGGTTCGAGTTCTACTACTGCGCCTGCGAGGGCAGCTCGCCACTGTCTTCACTCGGGCATGCAAGCTCGGATACCATTCTAGGTCCATATGAGGACGAAGGAGTCCTGCTGCAATCTGGCATGACGGGAACGAGCGAGGACGGCAGCGTTTACAACTCCACGCGCCACCCCAACGCCGTAGATCCGACTCTTTTCAACAGTCCCGACGGGCGCCTGTTCATGGTGTACGGCTCGTATTCGGGAGGCATTTTCGTAATGGAAATGGACCCGGACACGGGAGTGCAGCTATCGGGTCAGGGTTACGGCACAAAGATCATGGGCGGCAACCACGTCCGCATCGAGGGTGCATATACAGCTTACAACGAGGATACAGGCTACTACTACCTGTTCGTATCCTTTGGCGGACTCGATAGCGACGGCGGATACAATATACGAGTCTGCCGCGCCACATCGCCCACCGGTCCGTATTACGATACCGCTGGGCAGAACATGACTGGCGCAACTGGCGCGAGCGGCACATTCTTCGACGACGACGCTATCGCTCCCTACGGCGCAAAGCTGATGGGAAACTACCAGTTCGCCCACGATGAACTGGAACATTACACAACGAGCACCGGCTACATTTCCCCCGGGCACAACTCAATCCTTTACGACTCGGCAAGCGGCAAGTGGTTCAACGTCTTCCACACCCGTTTTGTAGGGCAGGACGAAGCACATCAAGTGCGTGTGCACCAGATGTTCTTCAACGCAGATGGCTGGCCCGTCGTCGCCCCGCACAGATACGCGGGAGAGACTATCGGCAGCTACGACACAACTTCGCTTGCCGGAACCTACAAGGTTATAAACCACGGCAAGGACATCAGCACCACAGTCAAGACCTCTACGAACTGGGTGTTCAATGCCGACGGCTCCATAAGCGACGTTGGAACATGGACGCTGGATAGCGGGCACAATGTGACCATTTCCCTGAGCGGCATCCAGTACAAGGGCGTGTTCTGCAAAATGTGGGACGATGACAAGCGCCTGTGGGTGAACACCTTCACGGCTCTTTCCGAAGCGGGCATCGCGCTGTGGGGCAGCGAAGTGGGCGTCCCCAAGCGTTCACAGCCCTACACTGCACCAGCATTTGCAAGCGTTGGCGCTCAAGCGATGCGTCCTGGCGAAACCCTGACTGTCACGCTAGAAGACATGCAGGAAACCACGCCCTACCTTTATGAGTTCAGGCTAATTGACGCGCCAACGGGAGCCACCGTGGACGCCCTTACAGGCCGCGTCTCTTACACGGCGCTGCCGAGCGATTCGGGCGAGGACAAAACGGTAACAGTGGAGGCTTACGACGCGATCGAGACAGGCATCACAGCGCAAATCCAGTTCCCGATACACATCGGAACGCCTCTTGAATACGAAAGCATTGAAAACACCTTTGCAAGCGCGGCAAGCAGCGGGCTGAAGGACAGCGCGGGTGTCATGACGGGGCTTAGCGCCCGCCTAAGCGGCACGTCCACGCCGACAAACGACACGCGCATGACCCTCAATACAAGCAGCGCGGTCCTGAACATCAAAACCTCAACTTCGGACCTCAACGGGCAGGCCGGTGTGAACCTGATGTGCGCCCCGGGGCACAAACTGTCTGATTTCGGTTTCAACGGCGACGAGGACTTCGTCGTGCGAGCCGAGTTCGGGGCAATCTCCAATCTGGCCACTGCGGATCAGGTAGGTATTTACGTAGGCTCGTCGGTTACAAACGTTACACGTGCGGGCGTAATCTATCTTGGCAGCAATCAGGCTTACTCCGTGCATACGTCCGGGACCACCGACACGGGCGGCCATTTCACGTCCACAATCGACCTTGGCGACGGAATGACAGTCGTTATCGCGCGCCAGCAGGGCGAGTGGCTATACTACGTGGACGGCGTGCCGACCTACCCGCTTACGGGAGCACCGGACTTTCTCGATTCGTTGAGCGACCTTACCGTGGGCGTATTTGCGATTACTCCGCTTAATTCCAACCAGAAGACGGCGCCTCTGAAGTCCTTCGAGGTGTATGTCGCCAACGGTGACTGCGAGAGCAGCGCAATCGCCACTTGGCTTACTTCGTATTTTGGCACCAGTCCGGCAGACGGCACAGGCTCCATAGCTGACGACCCCGACAACGACGGAATGGCGAACCTGATGGAATACGCCCTCGGGCGCGACCCGACCCAGTATGACTCCTGGGACAGCGTGCCTGTGAGCTGCTCGGATGGTGTTATCGAGTTCAGCTTTGCCAAACTTGCAGACCCGTCGCTCAGGTACGTCGTGGAATCCGCACCCTATGCAAGCCCATCTACGTGGAGCTGTATCTGGTCAAGCGAGGGGGCCGACAATAGCACAGAGGCTGCGGAGTTCTCGTTGCCCTACTCCAGCCCGACTCACATGCGCCTGCGCATAGAAACGGTGGACAGCTACGAGGATGCTGGGAGCAAGAACATGCGCAGCATCATCAACGGCGAAATGGCCGCCTGGATGGCGACAGATTCCGAAGCCAGCGTGATTAACGATTACATCTGGACCGAGGGCTTCGGCTGGAACTATACAGCGTTCTGGCCTTGGGTTTACCAGTGGGATGCCCCGGGTTGGATGTACGTCTATGGTTACGACACCACTTTCTCGTGGGTTTACCTGCCCGACCACGACGGCTGGAACTGGACTAGCGACATGTACTGGCCCTGGGTCTGGAACGAAGGCTCCGGATGGCGGGACATCTCGCAATAGAGCAGATTGTGTGGGTTATATAGAGGGGCGTCCGGTCATGAAAATGATCGGACGCTTTTTTGTACGTGAGTTTTTTTACAAAACCTGTGCTACAATGGGGGGCAATTTCTACAATCTGTCCTACCGTTCCAGAGTGTTGAAATAATCCGGCGACGTCTGTATTGGGGAGCCGCCGCGCGAATACATCTTCACATCAATCTGAAACTTTGAAGGCTCCTCGCGGACGCTGAGAATGGACCTGTCATGCCTGCGCGAGAAGGAGTCCTCGATGTCGTAATAGCTCGGACGAACCGCCTGCACCGATACCTGCGGGAAGGGAACAGTGAACGACTCCTCGAATGGAATCGCAGCCTCTCTGACAGGCGCGTCAAAAGGCACCGAATGGTAGCGAGGCTCCGACGTTACAAAGAGCATGTCGCTCCCAAGGTTGACGTAATCATCCTTTTGAGTATGCGACTCCTGTACGGCTGCTATTTGCGGAAGAACCGCCGGAGGCTTCTCGCTCATTGCCATGAAGACAAGGACTGCAAGAGCACCAATGGCAGCTCCGCCCGCGCACCAGGAAAAAATGCCTGTCCAGTGCGAAGCTGTTGCACTGCATGCACATTCGCAAACGGGAAAGCGCGCGCGCGACACGGCGGAGTCAAGTTTTGTAAAACTGGCAAACAAGTCCCTGCTCTCGGGATTGCACCTCACTTCTTCAAAGAGAGATGCCTTGTCCCGCGGGGAAATCTCTCCATCGAGATACTCGCTTATTAGTCTTACAAACCGTGCACGTCTCATAGGAAGTCGCTGCCGAGCTTCTCACGAAGGCTCTCTCTTGCCCTCGCTATCCTGCTCTTCACAGTTCCGACACGGATTCCCAGCTTTTGTGCTATTTCTTCGTAAGACAAGTTATCTTTTATTCGCAAAGCGAGAATGTCACGGTGCTTGCGATTGAGCTTGGGCAGAGATTCCTCGATTTTCCTCGTAAGCTCGTTGGTCAATATGTCCTCTTCGGGCCCGTCTTCGGTGGAAGGAAGCACATCGACAAGCGTCGTATCGCTGTCGTGCCCGAGGGTCTGATCAAGAGACATCGAATAATCCCTCTTGCGGCGCCACCAGTACCAGTAGCGGTTGTGGGCCAGGTTGGTGGCTATCTGGAAAAGCCAAGTGGAAAAAGCCGAGTCGCCCCTGAAGTTGGCCAAGCCGCGGTGAGCGCGCATGAATGCGTCCTGAGTGACCTCTTCGGCGTCCTGAGGATTCTTCAACAGTTGCAGAACGCGCGAATAAATGCGGTCCCAGTAGAGATTTACGACCTGCTCGAAAGCCTTGTCGTCTCCCTGCCTCATGCGTTCGACCAGAAGCTCATCGACTCCCAATTGCTGAACCTTGGTGTCTGTCATGGATGCTCCCTCTTCTTGCGTAACAGTTGCCTGCATACAATTGTTCTGATTATACTATGATTTAATTTACAAACGTCTGGGATACTTTTTCAACGGACGGTTGAAAACATGGTATTAACGGGGAGATTCGTGACTTGATCGGATAGATTCACCCGCAGCATTCTAACCTGCTCCAGCCGAGTGAGCGCAGAACGAGAGGTAAACCCGCCCTGTCAATGCTCATGGTTGTGGAAAGAGCCTGACCAAAATGTGCAATGAACTTGATGCTTTTGATGCAGTCGGGTGCCTTTTCGTTCAAATTGAGTTTGGAACAAACTCGACCAGCACCGGCATGTGGTCGGAAATCATCGCAGGGACTACGCGGCAGCCCACGATGCGGAAGTCTCCGGGTATGAACATGAAATCAATTCCGACACTGGGCATTAGCGAGGGAAAAGTGCGCGATTTTTCAGGGTAAAGATAATATTTTTCTTCAAGTGTCAGATGGCGGAACAGTTGCAGCACGGCATCGGTTGCGTTCCCCGCCCCACTGTTGAAATCTCCGCACACTACGGGCGGCAAATGCACGCGGTCTTCCCTTTGGGGCCGGGCGCGCATGTAGTCTATCATCCGGCCTAGCTGTTCGATGCGCCTCGCCTTTGAACGGTAGTCCAGATGCAGGTTCACCAGAGGCAATAGAACACCGTTTCCGAGGGAAAGCTCCGCATACATGAAGCCCTTTTCGCCGAGAGTTGCGTTTCCAAATGGCTGATTGTCCCAGATTTCCACGGGCAGGCGTGTGAATATGGCATTGCCGTAAGCAAGGGGTTTGCCGCCTTCCCTTCTCGTATTGACGCCCATGAGCGCGGTCTCAAAGCCGCTCTCGGCCTTCAGCTCGTCCATCATTCGCACCCCGTGGTGCCAGTGGGAATCCTCGTCAATTTCCTGAAAGGCGGCGATATCCACGCGCCACTCTCGCATGAGGGCGGCGATTGCAGAAATGTTCCGACGCAAGCGACGACCACTTGTGAAGCCTTGGTATAAACCGAGGCCCCTGCCGTGAGCGATGTTGAAAGTCATCAATCTTATGCGCATAATGCCGATACCCCGACGCGTAGGGAGCGTTTGCAAATAGACGGACCAAGAAGGCGGGTTGAATTTCCGAGATAAAAATCAGAACATGAGGCGAGGTGAATCGAGATTCCCCGAGCCGAATGGGCTGTTTTTTAGCCGGAAAGACG
>JAFGLA010000105.1 GCA_016928295.1 Opitutales bacterium | reverse complement strand
GCCCGCCTACAAGCCCTTTATCGAGGCTTCGGACGGCGAGCTGCGGAGCGCCCTGTCCATGATCGAAAAAGCAAAGCGCCCCGTTCTCTACATAGGCGGCGGCATAATCAGCGCGGGTGCGCACGAGGAGCTGCTCGCTTTTGCGGAAATGACCGGAATGCCAGTTGCCACGACCCTGATGGGCGTCGGCGCCTTCCCGGACAACCATCCGCAGGCGCTGCGCTGGTTCGGCATGCACGGCGGAGTCGCGGGCAACTGGGCAGTTTACGAGTGCGACCTCTTGATGGCCGTCGGCGCGCGCTTTGACGACCGCATAACGGGCGCAATCGACAAGTTTGCCCCGAGCGCGAAAATCATCCACATCGACATAGACAAGAGCGAGCACCACAAGAACAAGTTCGCCCACCTGCCTATCCACGGCGATGCCAAGCACGCACTCTCCCGCCTCTGCGAAATCGGCAAGAGCGAAGGCTTTGCCCGCCCCGACATTTCGGAGTGGGAAACAAAGGTCTATGGCTGGAAAAGGGACTATCCCTTCAGCTTTGGCGAAAGCCCCTACATTCAAGCCCAGCAGGCAATTGCAGAGCTGAACGCGCAGACAAAGGGCGAGGCCATCATCGCAACGGGCGTCGGCCAGCACCAGATGTGGGCCGCGCAGTTCTGCACTTTCAACCGGCCGCGCAGCTTTATTTCGAGCCTCGGCCTGGGCACAATGGGCTTTGGCCTGCCAGCGGCGCTGGGCGCAAAGGTCGCGCACCCAGAAAAGCAGGTCATCGACATAGACGGCGACGGCTCGCTGCTCATGAACTTGCAGGAAATGGCCACGGCCATGATGGAGAAGATCCCCGTCAAGGTCATGCTGATCAACAACCAGCACCTTGGCATGGTCATGCAGTGGGAAGACCTCTTCTACAACCGCAACCGCGGGCACACCGTTCTCTGCGACACGCACAACCTCGGCGGGCCGCAGAACCCGGCGGCTATATACCCGGACTGGCAGACGATAGCCAAGGGCTTCGGCTGGAAGGGCCGCCGCGTCATCCGCAAGGAAGAAGTCGCGGAAGCCATCGCGGAAATGCTGGCAAGCGAAGATAGCTACATCCTCGAACTCATCTGCCCGGAAACCGAGCACGTCATGCCCTTCATTCCGGCGGGCAAGTCAGCCAAGGACATCATAATCAGTTCCAAGTAAGTAAAGGCCACCACTAACAACTTTGATTTCTACTACGAAAACAGTTATTAGAGGTGGCCTAAACACTCGGGTATTGTCGCCAAAGGGAAAATATGGTTATGTACATGTTTCCACCAAACAGTTTTCGTCAATGACCATGCAGAACAGCACATCCACACAGAAAATTGCCAGCTCGGCGCTCGAACCCATACGCGGCGCGGACCTCATCGTACGCTGCCTTGAGCGCGAGGGTGTGGACCACGTGTTCGCCTACCCGGGCGGTGCGTCGATGGAGATTCACCAGTCGCTGACCCGCTCGACGAAAATCCGCACAATCCTGCCCCGTCACGAGCAGGGTGCGGGCTTCATGGCGCACGGCTACGCACGCACCACGGGCAAGACGGGCGTGTGCATGGTTACGAGCGGCCCGGGCGCGACGAACCTTGTCACCTGCATTGCGGACGCGTGGATGGACTCCATCCCCATGGTCGCAATCACCGGTCAGGTGGCGCAGCATTTCATCGGCAAGACCGCGTTCCAGGAAACGGACGTGTTCGGCATGACGCTGCCCATCTGCAAGCACAGCTACCTCGTGCTGAAGCACGAGGACCTGCCCCGCGTAATCAAGGAAGCCTTCTACGTGGCCAACAGCGGCAGGCCCGGTCCCGTGGTCATCGACATACCCAAGGATGTGCAGCAAAAGGTGGCCGCGATTGACTATGAGAACGTGGAGATGAACCTGCCCGGCTACACGCCCTACCTCGAGGCTCAGGACAGCGAGCTTATCGAGGCGCTGAACCTGATTTCGGCGGCAAAGCGCCCAGTGCTCTACATCGGCGGCGGCATCATCAGCGCCAAAGCCACCGAGGAGCTGAAGGCCTTTGCTGAAATGACGGGCATCCCTGTTGCAACGACCCTGATGGGTGTTGGGGCCTTCCCCGACAACCACCCGCAGTCATTGCGCTGGTTCGGCATGCACGGCGGAGTCGCCGGCAACTGGGCAGTGCAGGAGAGCGACCTGCTCGTAACTCTGGGCGCACGCTTTGACGACCGCATAACGGGCGTAGTCTCCAAGTTCGCCCCGAATGCGAAAATCGTCCACATCGACCTCGACAAGAGCGAGCACCACAAGAACAAGATTGTGGACCTGCCGATTCACAGCGATGTGAAGTATGCCATGACTCGCATGATGGCGCTGGCCAAGGAGCACGGTTTTGAAAAGCCGCAGATAGATGACTGGTGCAAAAAGGTCTATGCTTGGCGCGAAGAGTATCCTTTCACTTACGAGGCAAGCCCCTACATCCAGAGCCAGCACGCGATCAGCGAACTGAACCGTCAGGTGAAGGGCGAGGCCATCATCACGACAGGCGTCGGCCAGCACCAGATGTGGAGCGCACAGTTCTGCACCTTCCACCGCCCGCGCTCGTTCATTTCGAGCCTCGGCCTCGGCACGATGGGCTTCGGCCTGCCTAGCGCGCTCGGCGCAAAGGTTGCCTGCCCGGACCGCACTGTGGTGGACATCGACGGCGACGGATCCTTCACGATGAACGTGCAGGAACTGGCAACGGCGGTGCGCGAGAACATTCCCGTCAAGATCATGCTGCTCAACAACCAGCACCTTGGCATGGTCATGCAGTGGGAGGACATCCTGTATCAGGGCGTGCGCGGCAACACCGTTCTTTGCGACCCGAACAACCTCGGCGGCCCGCACAACCCATCGGCCATCTACCCGGACTGGCTAACAATTGCGAAGGGCTTCGGAGTCAAGGGGCGTCAGGTTATCAAAAAGGAAGAGCTTTCGGACGCCATAGCGGAGATGCTTGCCGCCGAAGGGCCGTTCCTTCTGGAAGTGGTCGTGCCAAACGACGAGCACGTCATGCCCTTCATACCGGCTGGCAAGTCGGCAAAGGAAATCCTGATAAAGACACCCAAGGAGTAGGGAAACGCTTGTTTATCCGCAGATTGCGCGGATGAAACTCTTTATATTTTACATCTTACGTATCAGATCATGGGAAAAACGCTCTACGAGAAAGTATGGGACGCACACGCCGTCTGTAAGCTGTCCAACGGGCAGACACAGCTCCTCATCGGCACGCACCTCATTCACGAGGTGACAAGCCCGCAGGCTTTCGGAATGCTCCGCCAACTCGGACTTTCCGTGCGCTACCCGCACCGCACATTCGCCACGGTGGACCATATCGTGCCGACGAACGAAACGGCAGAGCCTTACAGTGACCCGCTGGCGCAGGAGATGATTGTCGCTCTGCGTGAGAACTGCAAAGAGTTCGGCATCCGCTTCTTCGATACAAACACCGGCGCACAGGGCATCGTACACATCGTCGGCCCAGAGCAAGGCATCACCCAGCCGGGCACCACGATTGCCTGCGGCGACAGCCACACCTCCACGCACGGCGCATTTGGCGCAATCGCTTTCGGCATCGGCACAAGTCAGGTGCGCGACATTCTCGCCACCCAGACCATGGCCATGGGCAAGCTCAAGACGCGCCGCATCAGCGTGAACGGCAAGCTCAAGCCAGGCGTGTATGCCAAGGACGTAATCCTGCACATCATCCGCATCCTCGGCGTCAACGGCGGCACGGGCTACGCATACGAGTATGCGGGCAGCGTGTTTGACAACATGACGATGGAAGAGCGCATGACCGTGTGCAACATGTCCATCGAAGGCGGCGCGCGCGTGGGTTACGTGAACCCTGACGAAACGACTTTCGCCTACCTCAAGGGTCGTCCCTACGCCCCCAAGGGCGCGGAATGGGACGCAGCCGTAGAGCGTTGGAAGAGCTTCGCAAGCGACGCCGACGCACAGTTCGACGACATCGTCAACATCGACGCCGCAGACATCGAGCCGACCGTGACCTGGGGCATCAATCCCGGGCAGGGTGTCTCTATCAACGAGTGCATCCCCTCGCCCGACGAGGTGAAGCCCGAGGCACGCGAAGGCGTGCTCGAGGCGCTTGAGTTCATGAAGTTCAAGGCCGGAACGCCCGTCAAGGGCATCCCGATCGAGGTGGCATTCATCGGCTCTTGCACAAACGGGCGCCTGAGCGACCTGCGCGAGGTGGCCAAGTTCGTCAAGGGCCGCAAAGTGGCCGCTGGCGTAAAAGGCATCGTGGTGCCCGGCTCGCAGATTGTCGCCCTGCTCGCAAAGCAGGAGGGCCTTGACAAGATTTTCGAAGACGCGGGCTTTGAATGGCGCGGCGCTGGCTGCTCCATGTGCCTTGCCATGAACCCCGACAAGCTCGTAGGCGACCAGATCTGCGCCAGCTCCAGCAACCGCAACTTCAAAGGCCGTCAGGGCAGCCCCACGGGCCGCACCCTCTTGATGAGCCCCGTAATGGTGGCCGCCGCCGCCGTAACGGGCAAAGTCAGCGACAGCCGCGAAGTGTTTGCCAGCTAGAGCATAACTCAGGCTTTCTCCAAAGACGGCCTCCCGCAAAGCGCTGGGGGCCGTTTTGCTTGTGATTATTCAGCTTTGGGAAGCCCGTGGAACGACAGCGCGAATGCACGGGTCGCCATATGTTAATCCGCGGCAGGGTCTTCCTTATCCTTCGCAGGGCGGACGCAACGGACCTCTTTGGTATATGCTGGGCACATAAATATGCAGCCTATTCCAATGAAAACACTAGCATTGCTACCGCTGGTCCTACCTGCAACGGCAGGGACACTCTGCGCACAAGCGGCACCTGCCTCGGACATCGAGGCCGTGGAGCTGGAACCGCTCGTCGTCACGGGGACCAAGACGAGCCGCCTGATTACGGAAACGCCTGTCAAAACAGAGCTTATCCTTCAGGAAGACTTCCATAACTACAACATAACCACGTTCAAGGACGCGATTAAGCTGATTCCCTCGGCCCGCTTCGAGAACGAGTGCCAGAACTGCGGCGTGAACCAGATTCAGCTCCTGGGCCTTGGCACAGAGTACACGTCTATTCTCTTTGACGGTGCGCCCATATACTCGGGTCTTGCCAAGGTTTACGGCGCGGACATTTTCCCGTCCATTTTCATTAACCGCATAGAGGTTGTGAAAGGCGGCAGTTCCGTCCTTTACGGGCCGGAAGCTATCGCGGGCGTAATAAACCTTATCACCGCAGAGCCACAAAAGAGCGGCCTTGAAACGAGGTTGTCCACAAAGTCTCTGGACGGCGACGCAACGGAGTGGAACTCTTCATTCATCGCCAATCATGTGGACGCGGGAGGGCTTTACAGCATCAGCGTTTACGGAATGTATCTGGATCGCGAAGCGCTTGACCTTACAGGCGACGGCTTTTCGGAGCTGCCGGAGTTCGAGAACAAGGTAATCGGCGTTCAGGGCTGGCTGCATCCTTTCAAGAATGTGACGCTCAAGGGCACTTACCAGTACATGGACCAGAAGCACCGTGGCGGCGACCAGCTCGGCATCCCCGAGGAAGATGCGCGCGTAGCCGAATCGCTCAAGCACGAGATTCACATGACGCATCTGGACTGGAAGCACGGCGTAAGCGACAGCTTCGACTACAACCTGCGCATGAGCTACCTGTACATCGAGCGCGAGAGCTTCTACGGTTCCCGCGGCGACAACGAGCAGCGCGCCTACGAAAACGCCGGTTTCACGGGAGATGTCACCGAAGAGTTTATCGAGGACAATCAAAACCTTATCGACGAAGTCGCGCACAAAGTCTGGGGCTTCACCGAGAACGAGGTTTTCTACGTCGATACGCAGTTTAACCACTACCTCGGCGCACACACAGTAAGCTACGGCGTGCAGTATCGCTACGAGGATTTGAAGGACGGCTCCCTTTACGACCCTACTGCCGTAAAGACGGAAGACGACTTCAGCAACACGGGCGTTTACCTTCAGGATCAGTGGATTATCAACAAGAAGTTTGAAATCGACCCGGGTCTGCGCGTGGACAAGCACGACAACGTCGATGGAGAGATTTACTCTCCCCGCTTGGCGGCAAGATACAGCGCGAGCGAGGAGTGGACTTTGCGCGCGTCGTGGTCCACGGGCTTCAACGCCCCGGGCGCGTTCAACGAGGACAAGCATATTGGCGTGAACAACGGCGGTGCGATATTCCTTGTGAACGAGGCGGGGCTTGAAGAGGAAAGCTCGCAAACCTGGAGCTTTGGCGCGGAGTATCAGCCCAATGCGCTTGACGGGCAGTTCATCATCCATTCGCAACTGCATTACACGCTCTTGAAGGATACCTTCGAAATCGACGACAGTGGCGAGCTAAGCGGCGACCCCAACCTTTGGCTGCGCATCAACGGGCCGGACTCGGAAGTGTTTGTGTGGGAGAGCAACCTGAACTGGAAGTTCGACGAGCGTTGGCGCATCGACGCCGGTCTGTCCTACATATACGCGCGTTTCGACGAAGAAATCGAGCGCGTGACAGGGCTTGCTACTGACAAGTTCATCGAGAGGCCGGAGTGGACCGGCCATATCGGCGTATCTTACGAAAACCACGACCTTTTCGACGCACATGCCATTTTCAGTTACACAGGCACAATGATCGCGCTTGGGCAGGAGTCCGCCATCTGGCGCAATACGCCAGAGTTCTACGTGTTGGATCTGGAAGTGTCGAAGAGCTTCAGCCTTGGCAACGGCACGGATCTGGTGCTTGCCCTTGGGGTGGACAACGTCTTTGACGAGCGTCAGAAGGACGTGATGAACAACGGCGAGGAACGCGACCCGACCTACCTTTACGGCCCGAGCTACCCGCGCAGCTATTACGCAAGCGCAAGGCTTAGCTGGTAAGCCCATGGGCATCCCTTATATTTCTCTGAAGTTAACACCAGGGGGAGCCGTGCTTTATGCTGGCTCCCCTTTTTCGTACGCTCACAAAAAGCCGTAAGCTCTATACCGCGAGTTTTTAGGCGTTCTTTATCAACTGGCCGGGATTGCAGCCGTAAACCTGCCTGAATGCGCGCGCAAAGTGGCTGGGGTTGCTATATCCGAGCATGCTGGCAACTTCCATGACGGATGTCCGCCCCTGACTTAGCAATGTGTGCGCTCTTTCCATGCGCTTGCGCCTGAGGTAGCCGAACACCGTTTCGCCAAAGTGTTCGCGAAAGCCGCTTTTTAGTTTGAACTCGTTGATGTAGTGGCGCCTGCTAAGCTCTCCGAGCGAATGTTCGTCACCCAGATTTTCTTCCAGATAGCGGGCAACGGCATTGATTTTGCACATGTCGTGCCTCTTGCAGAAACTGCCTTGACAGCAGCCGTGCTGGATGATTTCGGGCCTCTGGAGGACTCTTGCAATTAGTTCACTGGCGTATGCGTTGCGCATGAAGAGCGAGGCGAGGTCCTGCCCGTCCCGCCCGTTCAAGAGGCGCGCAAGCTCGTCGATGCGCCCGGATGCGTCTCCTGACTGAAAAAAGAAGCTGCGGCCCGAGAATAGTGCCTTGCAGGCGCGGCAGGCGCATACGGCGTCTCTTAATTTGCGCAAGGCGCTGGCAGAACAATCCATGGAAATGCCGCCAAAGTCGGGGGATGCGTCAGCAACGATTTCCTGCTCGCCGTTGTAGAGCAAGAACCAGCTTCCGGCGCAGAGGCTGGCTTTGCTTTTGTCTGCAAAGCTGAAGTTTAATTCTCCTTTAAAAATCACGCATACGCGCACGTATTCGGACGGACCGAATAGCGTAAGCTCGCCTTGCTTGAACGAGTTCTCAAGGCTGGAGATTGCGAATGGGCCAGTGTCCTTCTTGGATGCGCTGGCAATGCGCCCATCCGTATTGGATGAAACGCTTGAATAATCGTATTCGCGGCTGGATATCATGGCTAGCTCGGACTTATTGAGCCTCGGTCTCAACTTAGGCCATGACCATAGCGGCTTTGTCTTACAAAGCAAGCCTTGGGAACTCAAAAACAGTGCTTCACAGGCGTATTACTCAAGGAACCCAATGATATAGAATCCCCATCCCCCTTTCTGCCAAGGGACATAAACTGATGCCCGCCAGCCTCGGAAGTCCGGCTATTCCTTTGGCGCTGTCTTGCGGCGGCGCAGGGCGGCAAAACCCAATACGCCCAAACCGGCAAGCGCGGCAACACTGGCAGGTTCCGGGACGGCAGAGCCGTTGACTACAAAATAAAAATCGTAATCAGGCATGCTGGTGAAATTTTCCGAAGCACTAGCAAAATACAGAATACCACCGGTGTAATCCGACGTTGAAGCACTACTTGCCGTGTATGACATCGTGCTGACTTGTCCTGAATAAAAATAGTATGTATGTCCCGCTGAGAGAGTGCGCAGTGTTTCGTCCAAGGCACTGAAATCCCAAACTTTGGCAGTGTCATCCCATACGCCGACACAATCGCCGGATATGGCGGACGCCACGCCGGTGTACTCGCTGTCAAGAACGTATAGATTGCCCTCTCCCCCAACTTCCCCAGAGGTCGTGTACATGTAGATCGAGTCAAGGACAGCGTCCTCTGAACCTTCGATTACGAAGCCCTGAGCGTAATAACTGCCTGCGGACAAAAAAGCTGAAGTAGAAACATAAGGGTTCGATGTCAGAACGACAGCTGAGGCAGTGCCAGCAAAAGACAATGGTAGAGCCGCGATGGCAAAGAAACGAAGGAAAGGGAGATGGCGCATGTCACCAAGCAACTACTGGAGCTTGGTCCTTGATGCAATCAGATATTTTGTCAGAAACAAAGGGCGCTGGAATGCTTGGCTCTATTCTGATTTGCGAAGAAGAATCGTAGCCTTTGACGCCTTCATTCGCCTCTTGTAGAACTGGATAACCTCGTCGTAATCCTCTGGCGCAACGCTTGCAGAGAGCGTTGTGACAGTCAAAGTCACGCGGATTTGCTTCCCTTCGGATTTGCTGACCAGATCTACCGTGCCGAAGCTCTTTTTCATGTGGATTTCCTTGGGCAGGGAGTCCACTTCCACATCGTCCGGCAAAACGAGCGTTGTATCACGGACAAAGCGGCTTTCTTTGATTATGTATGGACTTGCCCTGCCCTCTGGGCCTGCATCTTCCGGCATAAATCCGAATGGCGACACAGGGAACGCTTTCACCATCAGTAGATTCTGCCCACACTGCCTGGCGTAGTCTTTCGCTTCGTAGTCAACTTCGAGCCGAAAGCGGTTTTCGTCCCAGTCGTCTTCGCATTTCCATTCATTTATTGTGATGGGATTGCTACCGGACTGGAGATAATAGAGAAGACTACGCTCATAATCGCTGCGCTTGCGACGGAATAGATCTGCGCGCTCCTGTATGGCAAGCTGGCCCTCGCTCGTATCAATAATTTGGACTTGTAAAGAGCCATCCGACTTTAGCATGCAGTTGAAGACGCACTCGTTCATATCCCCCGTGTCAGGAAATGCGCTCAAACCCATGCAGGCTTTATCCAGAACCAGATAATAGGTGTTATCCAGAATGCGATCTGTGAAGCCCAATGGTGTGTGCTCGTTTGTCGGGTCAAATATGATGAGTTTACCGAGGTCAGGATGCTCCACAAGCGCAGGACAATCCACGCCTTCGGGCGCAATAATGCCGGTAATGCAGTGATTGAAAACGTTAACGGACGGATAATTCCTAACCACAACGCGATGCGTATCCTGCATGCATATGACAGCGCGGCTTTCCACGCCGATGCAGGAAAGCATGGCACGCAGCAATGCGGTCTTGTCCTTGCAGTCTCCGTAGTTGCGCGAGAAAACGAACGATGCCTCGTGCGGCTTCAAGCCGCCACCTTCCGCAATGTTCTTTGAAAAGCTGGCATAATTCACATTCTGCACATAGCGGCAAATGGCGCGTATCTTTTCCCAAGTGTCGGAACACTGGGCGCAAAGCTCGGCCACTTTGGCGCGAATCGAGCTGTCAGGCTGGGCTTGGGGATCGTTTAATACCGCCACAAATACAGCCACTTCGTTCCAGTTCTCAAAACTTATGAGCTGGCTGCGCGCCTTGTCCTCATGAGAAGCCAGAACACGCAGGGCGAGATAGGGAGTAGTTTCCCCGCGCGGGCTGCTTGCTTCAACCTTGATTTCGGGCTGCATCTTGCTTCGGCAGGTGTAGGTGCGTCCATCAAAGCTTTCATCGACCTCTGGATTGTTGATTCGCACACTCGGGACATGCCAGCCTTCGGGGACGCGAATCGTAAGTCTCGACTCAATGACGGGTTCCTCGCCCCTGACAACCCAAGCCATGGACGCATTCCGGGACTTGCTTGCGACGGTGTATGTCCATGCGAACGTGCTTCCCGGCAGGGCTGCGTTGCTTAGATCAAGAACACGAACATGCATTTCGCTGTACAATGTAAGCTCGTCGCTAGACTCGATATCCGCGAAATCCTTCTCCTTGTATTCACGAATTTCACCGTCCGGCAGGACAAGCCACGCTTGGAGCATACGCACTTTGTCCGCACCCTTTACATATGTCGCTGCCGCAATGGCGGAATCGCCCCCTGCGCTCTTTTGGATGCGAAATACCTGGCGGGCAGTTATTACACTGTCACCGTCTCGCTTGTATTCCAGCTCCATCTCGTCCAGCATCTTGATAGCGTCCGCGTCTTTGCCGAACTCCGAGCTGGGCAGGGACGTGGCACGAGCCGCCCAGTCTGGCAGGGTCGGCTTGGCCGCGATGGGCTGTGATGCGGTCAAGACAAGGAACATCAGACAGGCAAGCCTGACCGCGATGGGTTGCAAATGATGTGGCATCATGAAGGGAAAAGCGCGAAATATGCTGAATAGCGAATTATGCGTGCCTACAAGTCGGCTCACTCTATTCACCCTCGCTCTCATCCTCGTCGATGGTTAGAGAAAGTATGCGGTGGTCCTCCAGCGCTATTGCGTCGAAGATCGTCTTGATCTGATCGTAGATACTGGCAGGGAATTTAAGCACGTTGACTTTGAAGTTGCGGGCCAGAGTAATGGAATGGTCTTTTTCTGAGTGAATGACTTTTACCACATAGCCCAGTGCCTCGTCGTCGATAACGCTCTGCGGCTCGCCACCGGGCTGGAATGTGCAGTTCTCCGGGTAGCGGATGCGTAGGACATCGCGAGATTCCCATTTGTAAGGGAAGCACATGTCATATTCGCGCGTTGGTTCACTTAGCTTTGGAACCACTGATTTTTCAAAGAAAACTGGCTCAAAAAAGATACGTTCGTCAACAAGGTCCGCATAGCCTGAGACCTTGACTTTGAAGCGCAACTCGGGGTCTTTGGTCATGTCTTCAAGGTTAAGGAACTGAATATCTGTCAATTCAGCACCACCAACCTGTTCGCGAAACGCGTCTATTACACGGCTCTCTCTATCATCGTCGGACAGGTCCATATATACACTGCGAAGACTATGCGATTTATGCCCCGTGTAGCGCATACGGACCTCTCCACTAATATTGCCTTCTTCATCCAAAACAAGGTCCGCTTTGCGTATTAGCATCGACTTACTTGAGTCCACCGAAGAAGTAAGCGCGTATTCGGCCTTTTCTTCATTGCCGATAACCGCGACAGTCTCTTCGTTCCCGTAGTTCATCATTCCGAAGGGAACAAAACGGCGCCCGGGCTGATAATAATTCAGCTTGTCGTTCTCTTTAATTACAATTGCCGTTTGCGGAACCATGAAGCCAGTCTGGTAATTGATGTTCCATGCCATTCTATTCCGGTTGTTGCACCAAGCTATATTTACGTCGAAACCCAGTGCGCTAGCCATTGCGCCGAACAGGATGTTAATGTCATTTTCCGTGCCACGGCCAGTGCTGAGAGTTTCGCTTGCGCTGTCATTTTTGTCCATCTTGTCGATGTCTATCATCGAGTAACCTGAACCCGGTTCTTCAATGTTACTAATCTGAGTTGTGCAAAAATTGTATAGACAGCGTAATTTCTCGGCAGAACCATCGACGCCTCGCGTCAGTTCAATCGCCTTGCTCTTTACGACACCGCTGGAAACTTTCACCTTATAACGTGCTTGCTTGGCAAGGTAGCGCGAGTAGTAGCTCCAATAGTTGTCACGCTTCAGGTTATCCCAGTGCCATTCGTAGTGAATGGCCACCCAAGGCATAAGATCAAGAACCGGGGGCATTAAACCCCTATCAGGGAACGCCGGAACGTCATTCACTTCCGCCGTCCAGTAGTCGCTCCAGTTGCTCTTCTCCATACCCTCGGGCAGCATATGCTCGCTATAAAGAACGCATATATCTTTAACCGGAGGCTTAAACATGAAGACTGATTTATGAATGGGCAGCCTTGCCCCCATATTGACAAGCGTCTCGTTGGCAAAACCTTCACGCACGGCGTGCAATTGATACTCCACGATAGACCCGGGGACCAGACCAGGGTATGCATATGAATAGCGACGCACGCGCTTGTCGCCTTCATCAAAAACCTCTCGCTCAAAAATATCGCCCTTCTCGAGCGCGACCACCGTGCCGTCGGGACGGAGAACCTGCGCTTTGATACTATTTACTTTTTCATCCTTATGACAGTCGATATGGAAGTTCTTGATCAACTCGACACCGCGCTCGTCGAAAACCTTGATTCGCACATACAAGTCCTTCTTGGTCCATGTCCAGTTGTCTTCGATTTTCAACTCGCGGAGGAGTATTTCAGCACCCGCATCAGGATCCACCTGCGGGGCGGTCATATTCTTGTCTTCCTCGCTAATGGGCCGCCAAGAGCTGACAAACAACGCTGCCTGACACATGCCGGGGAATGCAATTACACACGCTAGCAAGAGGAACTTGAGCAAATGCGCAAACACAGATGCGCCCCTGGGAGGTAAATAGGTCGTCATGAGTAGATGAGGTAAGATTTGCATATAAAACACAACACCATGATGCAAATCAAAAACCTGCGTCATTAGCATACTCTACACACTAAAACCCATTTCTAATAACTGATATTATGCGCCTAAACATATTTATGCTAACAATAGCATTCATCAGGGTGCATTGCCACCCTGAAGCCGTAATCCGCGCATACCCATCTGTCAGTCCAATAAACCTGCATCGTTTCGCTTTTGAGAATAGCTGAAATAGGCTTTAGATACAGTCACCATTGCATAATGCGCCCCTCACAAGCACCCGTTACATAGCTAAAAACTCGGATAGCCCAAGGATTCGATGCAGCAACCGCGCAAATGACTTTGCAGTTTACCTGCATGAGTCCTGGGTGTAAACCTACTTGCAACCATGAAGCTCTTTCGCATCGCCCTACCCCTTCTGCTATGTCTCTTGTCCCTGAACTGCCACGCAGCAGATGACTCCGCGCCGCGTTTCGACTACTGGACAACAAGTAACACGTTGGCGCAGAAAAGCAGGAATCTGGATGCCAGCAACGCCATATTGGACAAATTGGCCGCCCTGCCCGAGCTAAGCCCGTACGAACAACTGACGCTCGAAATCCTCCGCAATCGAATAAGCGGCGCCTTTGCCGGATGGGGACCGAACCCCCTGAAAACCGAGCAGGACGCAGCATGGAACATTGCCCGCATAGCAAGAGAGCAAGCGGAGAGCATACCTGAAATCTCCGCAGCGGCAAACGAAGCACTCTTTTCTATGGGATATTCGGAAACTGGCCCGAGTTCCGACATAAAGACCGGCTTTCGGCTGGCCAGCTCCGCGCTTGATTACTGGGCTGGATGCACGGACATAGACAAGGCCAGAATCCGCTATATCAGCTTGGCACAAGATTTATTCGACTGGCATAAGCACTCATACAGTCCTGACAAGGAAGCATACACGCAAGCAGTGCGGACCGTAATCGAACAGGCACTGAGGATCGCAACAGATGATCTGACCCGCATCCGTTTGCATATGGATCTGGCCAGTTCCTACTTCAGACCGTACGAAACCAGTAAGGATTCTCCCATCGCGGACATCCTTCGTGCGCAGCACCTGCATCAGCCTCGTGGCGCTGGAGGAAGTCCGCACAAAGAGTAGGCCGCAGGTAGCGCAGACTGACGTGAAACTGCTGGTAAACGGGCATTCGGTGGGCACATTCCACGCCAATCCCAAAGACCTTGCCTCGCAGATCATTCGCATCGACGTACCGACCGAACACTTACGCAACGGTGATAACGGCGTCGAAATCCGCACTAGTGGCAATACCCCCGTATTCTTCGAGGCCGGTCTTCGCTACTTCGACAAGCGCGTTACCATGACACCGACAGAAAGCGGCATCCGTTTGGAACGCACATACTTGCGCATACACGAAAGGCCAACGCTGGCCAAGGGTCCACTTTACGACTACACGCCTATGGCAGAAGGCGAAAGTGTAAGCACGGGCGACAGGATCGAGATCCGCGTGCGCTTCACAACGGCAAACGACCTTCATTACCTGATGCTGGAGGACTGCAAGCCTGCCGGCTTCGAGTGGCTCGAAACGGAGAGCGGTTTCGGTGGCTTTGTCGTTGAACTGCTGCCTGACGACAAGTCCGGCGAATTGCGCGACGGATATCGCAGGTCTTGGCTGTATGTCGAGCCGCGATACCGCACGCGCGCCGCGTTCATAGACGAGTTGCCAGCAGGCACTTGGGAACTGCGCTACCAGATACGGGCGGAAACTCCCGGCTTGTTCAACGCTCTGCCCGCCCGCATGGAAGCGATGTATTCGCCATCCACCTGTGGCAGCACTGAAAACACACGCCTTGGCATAAATCCTTGATAGTCCGTGAAGCCAGAGTATTGGCGTGAAGTAGCGTTACGCAAAAAGAACACCACACCCACGCACACAGGTTCGCAGTTCTGCTTCATAATTTTTGCCGAACATCTCCGACCCGCCACCAAGGGCATGACACAGACGCGAAGCGATGCCGGATGACGGCATCAAATGCTTGTGTGACAAAACACGTCTCATCAAAAAAAATGCCGAAAATGGCCACTAGCAGTCACAGCAAAACCTGAAGTGATCACATAAGTTTTGGTGTATATACCAAACATGAACAGCAATACATTATCCCTGACTTTGTTCACCACGGTCAGCGCAATCTTCGCGCCGCTTTCAGCTTTTTCCCAAACGCAAGTTGAAGCGATCCCAGTCACAGAAAACATTTTTCATTTTAGCGGAACCCAAGCTAATTGTGTCATGCTGAAAGAAAGCGATGGCACGCTTGTTGTCGATTCAGCCAACACTCTGGATATTGCCAAAGACCTGCAGGCGACCATCAAAACAACGGGCTCAGGTCCAGTTGATTACCTGATTAACACGCATTGGCACTACGACCATGTAAACGGCAACCCCGTCTTTGCAGACGCAGAGGCAACAATCGTCGCGCATAAAGCCGTTCGCTCCAAACTGCAAATGACACCGACACAGGAAGGCAACGCTCTTCTACCGAAAAACGCGCTGCCTGAAATTTGCTTTGATCAGGACCTAACCATCTTTTTCGAAAACGAAACAGTCTACATCTACCACCCCGAAACAGACGGAGCGCATACCATGGGTGATTCGGTGGTGTATTTCAAAACATCAAACGTCATCGCGATGGGAGACTTGTTATTTGCCGGCATGTATCCCTACATCGACCCGAACGACAACGGATGGCCTCAAGGCATGGTCGCGGCACTGCACGACGTTGAAAAGATGATTGACGACAAGACGATTGTCATCCCCGGGCACGGCCCCGTTACGGACAAAAAAGGTCTGCAAGAATCTGCGGACATGCTTCAGGACATCGGACAAAAAATCGACATCATGATAAAAGAGGGCAAAACCCTTGAACAGATCAAAAAAGCCAGGCCGACAGCCGATTGGGATGAAAAATACGGCAAGGTCTGGATGAATGGCGATACATTCACCGAACTAGTGTATAACTGCCTGAAAAATCACCGTTAACGCACGGTGGATGTCAGCATCTGTGCAATCCGCGTTAAACGATATTATTTCATTATTCGGCAAGCATTTGGCAATGCCGTAAGCAGATTACACGCATGCTTGCACAACCGCATCTTGAGGCTGCGAAGGCTGGCTTTGATACGCGCGACAAGAAAAGGGCGGGATGTTGCACCCGCCCTTGAAAGAATCACTTATTTTGATGAAGAGCGCCTACTCTTCGCTGCCTTTGCCAAGATCGGCAATCAACTCGGCTTCGCGCTTCTGCGCAAGGGCCGCAAGTATGCTCCAGGCGTCGGTGCTGGAAACGCTGGCACGGATCATCTTCATCTGCTCCGCATCGGCGCGGACGCTGTCAAGATCCGGCAACTGCTTGTCCTGAAGGAGCGCGACGAATGCGCCGCTGCGGGTTAGCTGCACGGGCGAAAGCGCACCCGGTTCAAGACGGCTCACCACATCGAGCGGCCCGCCGGACATACCCAGCTCCGCATTGACGTTTTCGAGCGTGAGCTTGTCGTGCTGCTCGCTCTTGAGGCCAAGCTCCGCAGCCACATCGGCAAACTGGCGCCCGGCGTCAAGACCAGCTTCGATACTCGTGCGAAGCTGATCGGCGTAGGCAATGAAAAGCTCCGCCTTCTTGCTCACCTGATAAGTGTCCGCCACTTCGACAGTGACCTCTTCATACGCAGGCTGACGGGAGGGAAGCGTGCTGTTGTAAATAAGAACGCTGGCACAGCCCGGGCCGGGCAACACGTCGCTAAAGTAACGCTCGCTAGTGGCTAGCTCCCACTGCGCGTTAAGCTGCGAAGGTGCGAGGTCGGCATGGCGGGGGGCGGCGTCGCGTGCGTAGGGCTGAATCTGGCTGATTGTGCCGCCCATACTCTTGGCAAGCTCGATAACACGCGGCGAATCCTGAGGAACCTCCTCGCGCCAAAGAGCCACCGTGTATTCGTCCGCCTTCTGGGCAGCGGCCTGAAGGGCGAGGGACTGGATGATGTCCTGCACAACCGCGGCGCGAACCGTCTCGTCCAGTACCGGCTCCGCGCGCTCGTAGCTTCCGTCTTCCTTTTGCACGGGAGCGGGAGCGTAGCGGTATTTATTGCGCTCGAAAAACGCCTGCACCTGCTCTTCGCTCGGGCTTTCCACCTGCGCGACAAAGGGCATGGTGGAGAAACGCACCTGCGTAAGCTGGATCTTCTCCGGTATCTCGAAGCGGCCCGGGTTCTCGTCGTAAAAAGCCTTAAGCTCCTCGGCGCTCGGGTTTATCTCCGGCTTGAAGCTGTCAAAGGGAATCTGCGCAACGGCAAAAGTCCACTCCGTGCCCGCCATCTGACGGTCCAGAGCAATTGCGTCCGGGTCGATAAAACCGGCACCACCGAGAATCTCGCGCACCTTGGCGATGCGAAAGTCTTCTTCGAGAATGCGAATCACAGTCGCCTCCGGCACACGCATACGAAGCGCCATGACGTTCATAACGTCCTTGTACTGCTTTGCGCTGAACTTGCCATTCTCGTCCATGAAAATGGGCTTGGAACGCGCATAGTCGGCCAACTGGGCCTCGTCCGGCGAGGCCACGCCCAACATGCGGGCAAGAGAAAGGCCGACGGCCCTCTGCTTGGCATACATCTCCATGTCAAAGCCGTAGCCAATCTGCTGCACGATCTCGGGAGAGACATTCGCGCTCAGGTTGGCAGCCTGCTGGAGATAGGACTTGGTCCCCTCGCTGGCGAGGTTGTAGCCGTAAAAATCCTGCACCTTGTAACGGCCTGTATCATGGCTGCCGAAGAAGCTCTGATTGCCGATAGTCAGCACAAAGGTGAATATCATCACCACCAGAAGGGCCATGAACAGCCACTTGAAGTGTTTTTGAAAACGGGTTTGAATCCAGGTAATCATGGGCGAGGAGTAAAGGGGGCACGCTATCGCATGTGCCGGAAGTGTCAATCGTTTCGCTCTGTCATGTGCGCTTTATGGAACTTCGCGCGCGAGCACACACGTGTGATGTATGGTTTTAACGCAACGACAGAATCTGTGGTAGAAAACACCCGAAGCGGTCCCATAGTCTCAAAAACACGCAGCTTCGCAGAAAACAGCACAATTCCCTTGCGCTCCAGCGCCCAGTACCTAATTATTCGCTCCTTTATCCCATGCGAAAGCACGGAGGCGGAAAAAGCATTTTCACGCCGGACGAATCTTTCTATTGACATGGGAGCAAGCACCAATACTGTCACCCTTTTTCCTTTTTCCAGATGAAAACCTACTTGGCCAAGAAGGGCGAGATCACGCCGAAGTGGCATGTCGTTGACGCATCAGGGCTCGTGCTCGGTCGTCTATCCGTGCGCATTGCTAATATCCTGCGCGGTCGCCATCGCCCCACATACACACCCAATCAGGACACCGGCGACGGCGTCATTGTTATCAACGCCAGCAAGGTTCTCTTGACCGGCAAGAAGGAAGAAGGCAAGGACTACATGTTCTTCACCGGTTGGGTCGGTAACGAAAGACACCGCAGCGCCGCGCAGATGCGCGAGCACCGCCCGGAGTTCCTTATCGAGCACGCTGTCAAGGGCATGTTGCCCAAGAACAAGCTCGCCTCGCGTCAGATGTCCCGCCTGCGCATTTACGCCGGCCCGACACACAAGAACGAAGCCCAGAAACCAGAACCCCTTTCCCTCTAACCTAGATGGCCAACCAGAGCAACGCCCTCGTAACCACCGGTCGCCGCAAGACGGCATCCGCCCGCGTGCGCCTGCTGCCCAACGGTAGCGGCAAGATCACAGTAAACGACAAAGACGCCGAGGTTTACCTCTACGACGCCTCCCTCCAGTCCATCGCCACAGCCCCGCTGCGCACGGTCGAGACGGAAGAGAAGTTCGACGTATTCGTCCGTGTCGCCGGTGGTGGTCCCTTCGGCCAAGCCGTCGCAATCTCGCACGGTCTTGCCCGCGCATTGGAGAAGCACAACCCGGAATGGCGCGCAGCCCTCAAGAAGGCTGGCCTGTTGACCCGCGACCCTCGCGAACGCGAACGCAAGAAGTCCGGCCAGCCCGGCGCTCGCAAGCGATTCCAGTTCTCCAAGCGCTAAGCCTGGAGCCTGGTTCCGTATCGTCTTTTTTCAAAGACCCTCCAGGCCCCTTTGTGGCTTCGGAGGGTCTTTTTGTTTTGTTCCATTGTCGAATCCGGCACGGATTCCCAAAGACAGAAGCAATTCTGAATATAATCTGGCGCAAAACCCCATTATCTGCGGTTTAACATCTTGTTTTCAAACCCGCGTCACAGGCGGATCAACAACACCTTTCATCAATGAAAGTCGGCATCATAGGCGCATCCGGTTACTCCGGAGAACTACTCGTAAGGTTGCTCGCAAGGCACCCCTACGCCAAGCTTACACGCGTCACGTCCCGCCAGCTCGCGGGGCAGGCGGTCAGCGAAGTGATTCCGGCCCTGCGCGGGCAGCTTGCAGGTCTTGCCTTCAGCAATTCTGACCCTGCCGAAGTAGCCGCGAGCGAAGAAGATCTGTATTTTCTCGCCCTGCCCCACGGCGTCTCGGCGGAATATGCCAAGGCCCTGACAGCGGCGGGAAAGAAAGTCATAGACCTGTCGGCGGACTTTCGCCTGAACAGCACTTCTCTCTACAAGGAATACTACGGCGAGGAACACCCCGCGCCGGAGCTTCTTGCAGCCGCGCCCTACGTGCAGCCGGAGCTTGAGCGGATGCTGGGCAACGAAGCGTGGAAAAAGGCACCCCTCATTGCCTGCCCGGGCTGCTACCCGACCAGCATCATCGTGCCCCTCGCCCCGCTGCTCAAATCTGGCGCCATTGACAAGGACGGCATTGTAATCAACTCCGCAAGCGGCGTCAGCGGCGCTGGCAAGAAAGCCACGGCCTACTACAGCTACTGCGAACGCAGCGAAAGCGCCTCGGCCTACGGCGCACCAAAACACCGGCACCTGAGCGAAATCGAAGAGCAACTCGCCGTTTACTCGGGCAGCCAGACCGTCGTGCAGTTTATCCCCCACCTCTCGCCCATGCGCTACGGCATCGAGACGACAATCGTCGCCAAGGCAAAGTGCGACATCGAGGCCCTGTACAGCGCGTGGAACTCTGCCTACCCGCAGGATACAACACCTTTTGTGCGCATTCTGCCAAGCGGCACATTCCCCGAGACGCGCTACGTAGTCGGGACAAACCGCGTGGACATGAGCGCCGTGTTCGACAAACGCACGGGCAACGTCATCATAACCAGCACAGTTGACAATCTTTGGAAGGGAGCCAGCGGGCAAGCGGTACAGATAATGAACCTCGCCTGCGGCTACGAAGAAACAGCGGGACTATTGTAACATGGCCAGCAACTACACTTTCACCGAAGGCACGTCCGGCATAACCGAAGTGCCCGGCTTCAAGGCAGCCGCCATCAGCTGCGACATTCGCGGCAAGGGCAACGACCGTCTCGACACGGCACTCGTGTACAGCGAGGCTCCCTGCACGGCAGCCGCCACCTTCACAACCAACGACGTGAAGGCCGCGCCCGTACTGGTGGACATGGAGCGCATCGCAAGCGGCGCACCCATTCACGCCATCGTAGCCAACAGCGGCAATGCCAACGCCTACACAGGCAGGGAAGGCATCACCGACGCGCGCGAAATGGCCGCCATATTGGCCAATTCGCTTGGCATTGGCGAAGCATCCGTTCTTGTAGGCTCCACGGGCCGCATTGGCAAGGCCATGCCCATGGACGCGCTGCGCAAGGGCATCCCTGCGGCGGCAAAGAACCTTTCTACCGACAAGGAGAACGGCAAGGCTGCGGCATGGGCAATCCTCACAAGCGACACCCGCCCGAAGACCGCCACGGCCACTTTCGAGCACGCGGGCAAATGCATCGCAGTCTCCGGCATGGCCAAGGGCGCAGGCATGATTCAGCCCAACATGGCGACGATGCTCGCCTTCATGGCGACAAATGTGAAGCTCCCCGCCGCGACGCTCAAGGGCATCCTTCAACGGAGCGTCTTTGCCAGCTTTAACCGCATCACAGTTGACGGCGACATGAGCACGAACGACACCGCTGTGCTCCTTGCCAACGGCGAAAGCGGCCTTGACGAGGCGGCTCTAGGCGCGGAAGGCATGGCCATGTTCGAAAAGGCTCTGCTCGATGTCTGCAAGGCGCTGGCCCACATGATGGTGGCCGACGGCGAATGCATCAGCAAGGTCGTAACCGTGAACATTACTGGCGCAAAGAGCGAGGCGGACGCCGAAAAAGTGGCGCGCGCAATAGGCAACTCCCTGCTCGTCAAATCCTCATGGTTTGGCGACGACCCGAACTGGGGCCGCTTGCTCGACGCGGCAGGCTACGCCCGCATCGGCCTGAATCCCGACACGCTTGACCTTTCCTACGGGGAGATTCCCGTCGTAAAGAACGGCACGCCCATCTACGACAACAAGCCGCTCTGGAAAGAGCGCGTGTCGCAAAAGACTTTCTCCGTGGACCTCGACCTGCACATGGGCGGGGCAGCGTTCACCCTTCTTGCGAGCGATCTTACAGAAGGCTACGTCAATTACAACAAGAGCGAGTAATACCGTGGACATCAGCGATATAGACATCGAGAAAAAAGCGCACGTACTGGTCGAGGCCCTGCCCTACATCCAGCGTTTTCGCGGCTCGCTTTTCGTAATCAAGTTCGGCGGCAGCCTGCTCGACGAGCGCGAGGCGCTTGCCAACGTGGCGCTCGACGCAGTGTTCCTGTCCGCAGTGGGCATCAAAGTCGTGCTCGTGCACGGCGGGGGCAAGGCCATCTCCCGCGCCATGACGGACGCCGGACTAGTGCCGGAGTTCAGGGGCGGCCTGCGCGTAACCGACGCAAAGACAATCGAAATCGTGGCCAAGGTTCTCGACGAAGAGACCAACTTGGGCATTTGCGAAGTGGTGCAGTCCCGCTACGGACGCCCGCTGGGCATCCCCGGGCGCAAGGTGCTCGTTGCGGAAAAGCAGACTGTGGACGCCGACGGCAAGCCCATGGACGCGGGCTTCATCGGCAAGGTCGTCCGCGTGGACCCGCACGCTGTAAAGCACGCTCTGGACAACGGCTACATGCCCATCATAACGCCCGTAGGCGCGGATGAAAGCGGCCAGCTTTACAACATCAACGCAGACGTGGCCGCCGGAGCCATTGCAAGCGCACTTGGCGCGCGCCGCCTCGTGTATCTTTGCGACGTGCCGGGCCTGTTGCGCGACCCGAAAAACCCGCAAAGCCTCATCTCCACGCTGTATCTGGACGAGGTGACGGGCCTGCGCGAGCAAGGCGTCATCTCCAGCGGCATGTTCCCCAAGGTGGACAGCGCCTGCGAGGCCCTTACCCGCGGCGTGCGCCGCGTCCACTTCATCGACGGGCGCGTGTCCCACTCCATCCTGCTGGAAATCTTCACCGACGAAGGCATCGGCACGGAAATAATGAACCGCTGACAAAGGGCTCGGCGGGCAACAACACTTCAAGACAGGGCCTCAACACCCTGCGCAATATCTGTTTTTTCATAAAAGCTACAAAGTCATGGATACGATAGAGCAGTTCCAACATTACGTAATCGGCACCTATGCCCGCACTCCGCTGGTTATCACCCGCGGGCAGGGCAGCCGCGTATGGGATGACAAGGGGCGATGCTATCTGGACTTTGTGCAGGGGATAGCGACCAACATCATAGGCCACTGCCACCCCGCGTGGGTGAAAGCCGTCAGCGAACAGGCTGCAACGCTCGTCCACACCTCGAACATTTACTACACCGAGAATCAGGGCAGGCTGGCCCAGCGCCTCGTCGAAAAGGCAGGCCCGGGCAAGATGTTCTTCTGCAACAGCGGCGCGGAGGCGAACGAGGGAATGCTCAAGCTCGCCCGCCTGCACGGGCAGAGCCTCTCCGGTGGAAAGGAAGGCGTGCGCAGCAATATCGTGGGCGCTCAGATGGCTTTCCACGGACGCACATTCGGCACGATGGCGGCGACTCCGCAGGAGAAGATACAGAAGGGCTTCAGGCCCATGCTGGACGGCTTCTCGTTTGGCGAGTTCAACAACCTCGCCAGCTTCGAAAAGCTGATCGACGACTCCACAGCCGCAGTGATCGTCGAAGCCATTCAGGGCGAAAGCGGCATCACCCCCGCGACGATCGAGTTCATGCAGGGGCTTCGCAAGCTCTGTACCGAAAGGGGCGCGCTGCTCCTTGCGGACGAAATCCAGTGCGGCTACGGGCGCACGGGCAAGTTCTTCGCCTGCGAACACTACGGCATAAAGCCGGACGCCATCTCGATGGCCAAGGGCATAGCCGGAGGCTTCCCCATGGGCGCCTTCTGGGTTGCGGAGCCGTATTGCGAGCTTTTCCACGCCGGTAGCCACGGAACGACCTTCGGGGGCACTCCCCTCGCCTGCGCGGCGGCTCTGGCCGTTCTGGACGTGATGGAAGAGGAGAAGCTGATGGACAACGCGGCCAGGATGGGCGCACTGCTTGCAGACGGCCTCAAGGACCTCGTGGCCAAAAACCCGGACAAGCTCGACTGCGTGCGCGGACGGGGTCTGCATCTTGCCGTGGCGTCGAAGTACAACATCGCCCTAATCGACGCGTTGCGCTCCAACGGCCTGCTCGCCGTAGCGGGCGGCAACGGCGCGGTAAGGCTTCTGCCAGCCCTCAACGTTACTCAGGACGAGGTGTTTCAGGCCATCGACATCTTTGGCCGCACCCTGTCCTCTGCAAAACTAGGCTAAAACTCCTTTCGCCCGCTCGGGCATCAACTACCCCACAACCCACCATATACAATGCGCCACTTTCTAAAAGAAACCGATTTCAGCCACGATGAAGCCGCCGCCGTTTTCCAGAACGCGGCCAACCTGAAGGCACAGCGCGGCAAGCTGGGCCGCGGCACGCTCGACGGCCAGACCTGGGGCCTGCTCTTTGCAAAGAGCAGCACGCGCACCCGCGTGTCCTTCGAAGTGGGCATTCACGAACTGGGCGCCCACCCGATGTATCTGGACCAGCGCACGACCCAGATTGGCCGAGGCGAAACAATCTCGGACACGGCGCGAGTGCTCTCCCGCTACATCCATGGCCTTGTCATCCGCACATACGGGCACGAAATAGTGGAAGAGTTTGCACAGTTCGCCACAGTGCCTGTTGTCAACGCACTGACGGACTTCCTGCACCCCTGCCAGATTTATACCGACGCCTTCACTCTGGCGGAGCGTTGGGCAAAGCCCGGGCAAAGGCTTATCGACAGCCTCAAGGGCAAAAAGCTCGCCTACATCGGCGACTGCTCCAACAACATGGCCAATAGCTGGATTCTTGGCGGCGCGATGTTCGGCATGAAGATCGCCCTGTCCGGCCCTGCCGGTTACGGCCCGGGGGTGGAGATCCGCAAGCAGCTCGCAAATGACGGCCTTGAGGACAATTTCCTCTTTACGACCGATCCGCTAGAAGCCGCGGCAGATGCGGACGTGCTCTACACGGACGTGTGGGTCAGCATGGGTCAGGAAGCCGAGGAGGCCGAGCGTCTGACGAATTTCAAGCCCTACACCATTGATGCGAAGTTAATGGCGGCGGCAAAGAAGGACGCTCTTTTCATGCACTGCCTGCCCGCACACATCGGCATGGAGGTGAGTCAGGAGGTTTACGAAAGCCCGGCGTCGATTATATTCGATCAGGCCGAAAACCGCCTGCACGTCCAAAAAGCGATCGTGAGCGCGCTGGTGTAAGTCGCCATTCGCGCATTATGCCGCAGATTGCGACGCGCAATTCTTAACGAAATGCGCGCCCTTTGCATCGTTCGCTTTCTTTTGTGGGTCATAGTGGAGAACGGCTCTGGCGTAATCCGCTTTTTCTTGAGCGCCCCGGGAAAGCTGGCACAATTACGCGCTTTCCATCATCCCTTTTCAATAGACGAACATGGCCAAGCCCGAACGCACCGCTATCACGCCCACCCGCTCCGACGACTACCCGGAGTGGTACCAGCAAGTCATCAAAGCCGCCGACATGGCGGAAAACTCCCCCGTCCGCGGCTGCATGGTCATCAAGCCCTGGGGCTACGCCCT
>JAFGLA010000104.1 GCA_016928295.1 Opitutales bacterium | reverse complement strand
GTGGCCCGGCTCGACTTCCTCGAACTGCTCGGACCATTCCATAATGCGCCCGTCGGGGCCGATCTGCGTCGGGCGGATGCGGGCGAGCGCCTCGGCGCAGCGGGCTGTGAAGGCGTCCTCGATGCCCAGCACCTTTGCGCTGCGCAGAGTTTCGCTTAGTAGCTGCGAGGCTAGCTGCTGGTCCATCGTCGGGCCCATGCAGAAGTAGCCTATCTTGCCGTCCGGCAGGCGGAAGCGGTTTTCGGGGGACTCTGATGGGCCGGATACGAGCTGGCCGTTTTCGTCGGGCGTCATCCAGCTTAGGATAAACTCGGCGGAGCCGCGAAGCGCGGGCCACATGCGGGCGAGAAAGTCCTTGTCTAGCGTGTAGGCGTAGGCTTCCCAGATATGCGTGGCCATCCAAGGGCCTGCCATCGGGAAATGGCCCCAGCTCGCCTCCCAGCCCGGCGAGGTGTAGCCCCAGACGTTGTTCATCGTGTGCGTGGTCCAGCCTTCGCAGCCGTGCTGGACTTTGGCCGTGACAGCGCCCGGTCCGGGCAACGCTTCGATAAAGTCGTAAACGGGGCCTGCGCAGTCGGCGAGGTTTGCCTTGAACGCGGGCCAGTAGTTCATCTGGATGTTGACGTTGGCGTGATAGTCGCCGTTCCAGGGCGTGTAGTAGTTCCAGCGGCCATTGTCCTTCTCATAGAAGTTGACAGTCCAGATGCCTTGCAGATTCGCGGGCAGGTCGCCGTCGCGGGAGCTGGAAATAAGCAGGTAGCGGCCAAAGTTAAAGTAGGTGCAGATGAGGAATGGGTCGTTTGCTCCCTTCTTCAGCCTTTCTGGAGTCGGCAGGCTCAGATTGATGAAGTCACTGGTAAGCGGGGAGCCATACAACTCAATCTTCACGCGCTCGTAGAGCGGCTCGTAATCGGCCTTGTGCGTGTTAAGCAGTGTGTAGTAACTTTTGGCGCGCGCCGCTTCCAATTGCGCCTTTGTGCGGGCCAGGTGGGCGCCGCTCTTGTCCAGATAGTCGGGCCAGCTTTTCATGCCCTTGTAATTGGTGCCCGCGGTGATGTAGAGCGTTACGCCGTCGCAGCCGGTGAAGACGAGTTTGCCGTCCTTCACTTCCACGCTTCCGCCATTGGCCGTGGCTCCGAGGCGGCAGGCGTATTCGAGTGCGGGCTTGCCGTCCTTGTCGGGGTTCCAGCCAGAGAGAAGCAGCGCGTCCTCGCCGTCCGTCGTGACTGTGGCGTTTGTGTCAGGGCGGGATAGGGTAGTGGAAAAAGTGATGTGGCCGGGGGCACTGGCCGTAAGGCGAATGACCTGCACTTCGTCCGGGCGACTGGCGAAGGCGTGGCGTTCGTAACGGACGCCGTCGATAGTGAAGAACTCGCTCGCCAGCGCCTCGTTCAGCGACAGCCCGCGCCCGTAATGTTCGGCTTTGGAAGCATCGAGGTTTGTCTCGATTTCCAACCGGGCGAGCATTTCGTAAGTGCCGTAGGCCTCGTAGGTGCCGTGGCCCTGCCCGTCGTCCATGCGGCTGATCTGGGTCTTGTTGATAAGATCCTGCGCCTCGCTTATCTTGCCCTGCCGGAACAGTTCGCGAATGGCTTCGACGTGTTCCGCCGCCTCGGCTTTGTCGGCGAAGTCGTTCTGCCAGCCCGACCATACGCTGTCCTCGCAAATGGCGTTGCTTTGCTTGTCGATGCCGCCCGAGAGCAGCATTCCCATGCGCCCGTTGCCAATGGGAAGCCCTTCGGAAATGAGGTCAGCCGCCGGTGTGTCGAAGAGGATCGTGCTTTTGGCTAGCGTAGAAATTAGCTCCCAAGTTCCAGCGATTGCCGGTTTCGCTTGGTATCCAGTTTCCGTTTCCTTGTTTGGAACGAAGGGAGAAAGCGTCACTTCTTCTTCCTGCGCCTGAACCGAGGCACCAAGGCCGAACAGGGCCAGCGAAAGGAGCAGGGCGGGGCGGAGTATCTTCATGGCTGGGTATGGGCACATGGCCGTTAATGGTTGAAGGGGGTTGACACCGCAAACAGACAGGAAAAGGGGGTTCAAGACGCTTTCCAGGCTATTCGCCGTCCCGCAATGCGCAAGCCTCTCCCCGTTATGCGACAGCCGCCGGAAAGGACCGGATCCCACAATCCTGAATCCTTCGCGGCGGCTGCCCAACTTATCGTTTCACAACACACACACTGACACTAAATAACCACACTGAGAGCCTCTCCCGAGTAGGTGAGGGTCTTGTCCACACTTGTTGAGATTTCCTTGCCGGCTGCTTTGTCTTCTGTGGCCAGAACGACTGAAAGCGTTCTCTTTTCGGCCATTCCGGGGAAGGAGCCTTCACGGGCTGATATTGAAAGCGTGCGCTTCGCGTCGTCCCAAACGAGCGAAGAGCGGGAGAAGGCACCCTTCTCGTAGCCGTAGCCGTCGCCCTCGTCCTGATAAATGCTGAACTTGCCGTCCGCACCCGGATAAACGCGCAGTTGCACGGGGCCTTCCGGGTTCTCGTTGGCGTACTGGATCTCGGGGCCGAATGGAATGATGCTTCCGGCGCGCACAAATAGCGGCACTTCTTCGAGCGGAGCCTCGACCGTGATTGTCTGGCCGCCGAGGTACTGCTTGTTTGTGTGGAAATCATACCATGTGGCACCGGCGGGCAGGTACACCTGACGGCTGCGGGCCTTATAGTCCGTTACCGGAGCGACGAGGAAGGCGGGGCCGAACATGAACTCGTCCTCGATGTTGCGCACGGCGGCATCCTGCGGGAAGTCCATGAACAATGCGCGCAGCATCGTGTAGTCGTCCTGCGTGACGGCGCCCACCATCGAGTAGAGGTAGGGCATCAGGCGGTAGCGCAGCTTGTTGTAGGCCACCATCGCCTTGTAAACGGGGTGTTCCTCGGGCACGAGACGGAACACCTCGCGGAAGGGGAACTGGCCGTGAACGCGGAAGAAGGGGTTGAACACGCCGAACTGGTACCAGCGCATCTGAAGCTCGCGGAACTCTTCCACGTCCTCGCCGATGGGGCGCTCGTAGCGGGGTTCGACAGCGAAGCCGCCGATGTCCGTCGTCCAGTAGGGAATGCCCGAGGCGCAGAAGTTTAGCCCGCAGGGAATCTGCTTTTTGAGGTCTTCCCAGCGGCTGGCAACGTCGCCGCTCCATGTGGCCGCGCCGTAACGCTGATGGCCTGCGTAGGAGGAGCGGGTCAGAATTACCACGCGCTTGGATTCGTCCGCCGCGCGCTGGCCTTCGTACACCCAGCGGCACTGGTTAATGGAGAAGGCGTTGTAAACGCGCGCTCCGCTGCCCTTGGCCGTGGGGTTCATGTCCTCCTTGCGGAACTTGACGCCCACGTTCGAGACGATGTCCGGCTCTGTTGCGTCCAGCCACCATGCGTCGGCACCGTTGCTGGCACCATTTTTGAAAAGCTTTTCGTTGGCAAGATCCCAGAACCAGCGGCCCGCGTCTTCGTTGAAGGCGTCGTAGAAGCCGTAAGGGTAGCCAAGCCAGTCGGGGATGTCGGTATCGGGCTGCTTTTTGTAGATCCAGCCCTTGTCGTACATGTGCTTGAACTGCTCGGTGTGCTTGTTGAACTTGGCCCACACCGTGATGAGCAGCTTGGCGTTGTACTTCTCGTGGATGTCCCGTATCATGCCGTCGGGGTCGGGGAAGCGCTTGGGGTCGAAATCCTGCGTTCCCCAGCCGTCCGGGCCCCAGAACTGCCAGTCCTGCACGATGCAGTCCAGCGGTATCTCGCGCTTGCGGAACTCGGCGCACACGTCCAGCAGGTCCTTCTGCGTCTCGTAACGCTCGCGGCTCTGCCAGAGGCCCATCGTCCAGCGAGGCAGCATCGTGGCCTTGCCCGTCAGCTTGCGGTAACCGGCAATCTGCTCGTCCACGCTTTCGCCGTATATAAAGTAGTAGCGAACCTGTTCGCCCACTTCGCTCTCAAGAGCGATCTCGTCCTTGTAACAAGGGCAGGCGGGGGAGAGGGCCTGCAACGCGCAGAAGCCGCCGTTCGCGTTCCATTCCACTGTGACGGGCAGTTTCTGGCCCGCCTTCATGGGGATCTCGAAGAGGTTCTGCCAGGGCATCCAGTTCTGGCGCCACTTGTTGACGTATTCCACCCCGTCGATTGTCACCTTGATGTAGTGCGAGCCGTAGCTGCGCAGCTTATAAACGCCGTCCTCGGGCGCTTCGATAAAGCCTGTCCACTTGATGGAGCCTTTGTCGAAGTTGAACTCCTTGGGCGCGTAGGGGCGTTCCTCGAAGAAAGAGTATTCGATCTGGTCCTCGTCGCGCTTGACCTGTGTGTAGGCAAAGGCGCTGTCGCCGTAGTAGCGGGCGGTCAGGCCGCCTTCGACGCCGTCCTCGTTGTAGAGTTTGAAGACGCTGCCGAGCTTGCCGTGTTCGCGCGGGTCGCCGAACTTGGTGATCGAGTCGTTGTCCCAGAGGAGGCCATAATTGGCGTCGGTCGAGAAGTAGGTGACAATGTCGATGCAGTTGTACTGGGTGAGGTTGCAGTCCTTGCCCTTGTAGTTGGCTATGCCGTCCTGATGGCCGCCAAGACCCATGAGCACGTTCACATTGTCGTAGTGGAACTTCTGCCCGATGCGGAAGGTGTCCTCGCCCATCTCCTTGACGGGCGTCATCTTGCGGCTGCCTTCGACTTCGCGCAGCACGGGCTTGCCGTCCTTGTCGAAGAAGCTGACCTGGCCGCAGTCTCCGCACACAACGGCCTTTACCTTGGCTGTCGATAGCCAGAAAACGCCGTTTTCTTCGCCACATTCAAAGGAGCAAGGCTCCGCGTTTTCCTTCACCACCATGAAGCTGTCGTTTGCGGGCAGCTCCGGCAGGGTGGTGGCGCGCACGCCGATGATGCTTTCAGAGAAAATTTCAAGATGGATAAGCTCGCCCTTGGCCGTGCGTATGCCGATGCCGTTGTGTAGCTTCTGGAATGAAGGTGATGCTTGCACGATGATGTGTATGTTTTGTCTGTGAAGGTTTGGCTTTCGCGCGGCATTGACAGGCTGTGCCCGTGCAACGTAACGCGCGTGACGGAAAGAGGCTGTTTAGGTTGTCTTGATCTTCCTTGCCTGTGCCGATGGCGCGACGGGCGAAGAGAGCATTTTTAGACAGAACTGTGAATCAGGGGTTGAAAGAGTATGCGATAAGTGATTTAACGTTAAATCGGATGAGTCAAGCTCATTTCGCTCTTTAAAGTAATGGTTTTGTTCGAGAGGGCTTTTTGCCCGTTTTTCTGTCGTCTCGCATCAGGCTTTTGGTGGGATATTGCTCATTGGTGTTTGTTTGGAATCCACAAGCGGCCGGAAGCGTTCTCAAAAGTAATCTTGTTTTTATCGCGTATTTGTTTTTATGGGTCGCCGGTATTGAGGCTTGTCGTTGTGCCCCAAAGAGAGTTAGTACTCCTTGATTATTTTCAAAATCTTTTGTTTTAGCGCATGAACGTAAGGAAGAAGAAAACCGCCCGGGCTGCCACCCTCGCAGACGTTGGGCGTGCCGCAGGCGTTTCCGCCATGGCGGTGTCTGCTGCCCTTAACGAGACGCGCACTTCGGCCCGCATTTCGGAGCTTACCCGTGTAAAGATTCTGGAGGCGGCAGAGGCGCTCGGATACAGGCCGAACGTCGCCGCGCGAGCCCTTGTCAAGCGGCGTATGAACACGATTGGCGTTTCCGTCGTCTGGGCGGATGACGAGCTGAACAACTACTTTGTTGAAATTTTCAACGGCATAATCGAATCCTCTTCGAGGCACGGGCAGAACGCCACGGTGTTCACCTTTCACAACTGGGCCGAGGAGATGGACAAGGTCAGCTCCTCCTGCGACGGGCGCATCGACGGGATGATACTCGTGGCACCGCTTCTTACCGTGGAGCTTGCCGCCACCTTGCCAAACCACACGCCTTTTGTCGCCCTGCACGCCAACACCGAGTACGAGGGCATCGTAAACATCGAAAGTAACGAAGAAAGCGGTGCCCGCGAGATGGTTAACGCCATGATTTCGATGGGGCACAGGCGCATAATGCACGTTTCCGGTCCGCGCGGCCTGGTCGGTGCCGAGCGTCGTATCCGTGGCTATTATGCTGCTTTGAACGATGCCGGAATCGAGGCGGATCCCGCACTTCTTGTGCTTTCAAAGTTCACAGCGGCGGATGGTTGCCGTTCGATGCTTTCGTGGCTCAAGTCCAACAAGGGCAAGCCATTGCCGGACGCGATTTTTTGCGCCAACGACGCCATTGCCATCGGTTGCATGGAGGCGCTCGCCTCGATGGGGGTGCGCATCCCCGACGAAGTGTCCATCTGCGGCTTTGACGATACTCTTGCCGCCCGTACGACCGTGCCGCAGCTTTCCACAGTTCGCCAGCCGCTGCGAATGATGGGGGCAAAGGCAGTGGACGTGCTGATGCGCAGAATTGACGCGATGCGCGACAAGGGGTCAGAGGATATGACAAGTCCCGTAGTGTTCGATACTTCCGTCGTTTTGCGCGGCTCCATTGTCAAGGCTTCCGGCAAGACGAGGCTGGTGCCCTGAGTTTCCTCTTGATAAGTGACTTCGGGCATTTCCAGTCGCGGCTTGAGTTTGCTGTTATTATTCGCTAAGGGTTTTGCATGAAGCGTTTCCTCATTCTCAACGGGCCGAACTTGAACCGTCTGGGCAAGCGCGAGCCTGGCACCTACGGGGCGCAGACTCTGGCCGAGCTTGAGGCAATGATTCGTGCCGAGGCTGCGGCGTTGGGCGTGGATGTGCGCTTTTGCCAGTCCAACCACGAGGGGGTTCTCGTGGATGCCATTCATGAGGCAGAGGACGATGCTCTCGACGGAATCGTGTTCAATCCCGCCGCATACACGCATACGAGTGTCGCCCTTCGCGACGCCATTTCGGCGGTGAAGCTGCCCGTTGTGGAGGTGCACATCAGCAACGTCCACTCTCGCGAGGAGTTTCGCCACCGCACCTTGACCGGTGCTGTCAGCCGCGCCGTGATTAGCGGGCTGGGCTTTGAGGGCTACCTCGCCGCGTTGCGCTTCCTTGCCAAGTAGAGCTAGCGTTTTTCGAGTTCGCCCTTGCTGAGTTCAAAATACGTGGGGCGGCCCCTTGGGTCTGTCAGCGGGTTTTTGCACGACAGGAGCCTCCTTGCCAGCGAGAGAACTTCAAGCTCGTCCGCAGGAGCCGCGCTGGATGCCGCGTGTATGCTGGCCATGCGGGCAAGCGTCTCGCGTGCGAGTGCGGCGTCCTTTTCGGGACGCAGTCCGTTTTGCGACATTTTTTCGACCGCTTCCTTGATGAACTCTTCGCTCTCGTCTCCGTCGAACCATGTCGGGATGCTGCCGACTCTGAAGCTGTCTCCGCCGAAGCTTTCCACTGTGAAGCCGTTTGCGCGGAAAAAGTCCAGATTGCGCTCCAAAACGTCCGCCATCAGCGGGGGCAGTTCAAAGAGGGGCGGAAAGAGCAGTTGCTGTGTGAGTATCTGCCCGCTTTCGAGGCTTTGCAGGTAGTCCTCGTACAGCACCCTTGCCAAGGCCGCGTTGCGGTTAAGGCAAAGCAGCCCGTCGGGCGTTTCAAAGAGGACGTGCTTGCCGTGCGCCGTGCCAAGGTAGCGCCAGCGGGAGGGCAGGGCTGGCGAGTCCTCCCTTTTCGCCATAGGTACTGGAACCTGTGGCGCGGAGGTCTTGCTCGCAGACTGGATGCATGGGCCGGGGCGCTCAGTCGCGCCTTGCTTTGGCGTTCTGGCGGGCTGAGCTGCGGGCCGGGGATTTGCTGTTGGCCGGTCTTTGAAAGCGGGAACCTCGGGCGGGGGCAATTTGCGGGTCGCTTCGATGGGGCGTATCGCAGGGGCCGGTAGAATCTCGGGGCTTTCCATATCAGCCTCGCTGCCAGCTTGGTTCTCTATCTCGCGCACGGAGGGATTTGAGAAAATGCTCGTGTGCCGTTCGCTCTCTTCGCGAGCCAGTCTTTCCATGTGCTCCAGGACGGTGTCCATCACAAAGCCGCTCACTCCGGCTTCGTCGCGCAGGCGGATTTCGCGTTTGGTGGGGTGCACGTTTACGTCCAGCGCCTCTGGGGCAATGTCCACAAAGAGGAAGGCCGCCGGAAAACGTCCCTTGTGTATGAAGCCCTTGCAGGCTTCGACTAGCGCGCTGGCGAGGGCGCGGTTTTCCACCGGGCGCTTGTTCGCGTAAAGGAACAGCTCCGCTCTTGTAGCGCGTCCGGCGCCCGGGCGGGAAATCAGGCCGCTTATTTTCAGCCCTTCGCGCTCGGCGCATATTGGTGAAAGCTCATCGGCGAGGGCCTTGCCGAAGACTTCGCCCACGCGCTCGGCAAGGCTTGGGCAGGCGGGACTGCGAAATACGGTGTGCCCGTTTTCGGTCAGGCTGAAGCCGACGTTCGGGTGCGCAACGGCCAGAAGGCGGCAGCCAAGGACGATGTGAGCGGCCTCTGTGCGGTCGCTTTTGAGGAACTTTCGCCTCGCGGGCACGCCTTCAAAAAGGTGTGCCACTTCGATTCGCGTCCCTCGCGCCATGCCCACGGCTTTGGTCGAAACGACGCGTCCCGCGCTGACCTGTATTTCCGTCCCCTCGGCAAAGCCTTCGGCGCGGCTGCGCAGTGTGAAGCGCGATACGCTGGCGATGCTGGGCAGGGCTTCGCCGCGAAAGCCGAAACTTGCGATGTTGTCCAGATCCCGCGCCTCGCGCAGTTTGCTGGTGGCGTGTCGTTTTAGGGCGTTTTGCGCATCCTCGGGGCACATGCCCCAGCCGTCGTCTTCCACGCGGATGAGTCTGCGCCCGCCTGCCTCGAAGCTCACGTCTATGCGCGTTGCGCCCGCATCGAGGCTGTTTTCCACAAGTTCCTTCACCACTGCGGCGGGTCGTTCGACGACTTCTCCGGCTGCGATCTGGTTGGCCACGCGCTCTGGCAGGACCTCAATTCTGGGCGTATGGCTACTGGGGGGGCAATCTTGCACGGTTTGGCTGGCTTGGTTTGCATAATCTCATTTTCCTGCCCTTTCGCGCCAGCATAAATACGCGTTATCTGTTTAGGCCTACCTCCTTGGTGCGTCTATTTGCATGCGCTACCGAATATGTTTCGCTTCGTTGGGAGAGTTGTTTTGGCCAACTTTGGGGGCAGCTGTTTCCCGAGCCTTGCGCCGAGTCGGATAATATGCCTAGACTTGGGGTTTTATGGCGATTCTCAAAAGTTTACCGAAATAGAAAGATACAAGCATTTTTATCCGCAGATTACGCTGATTAACGCAGATTATTGAAGGATAAAAACTTATATCACTCGTAATCCATTTTCTATCCTTTTTCATCTGCGGATAAACAACTCTGGTTTCTTGGTTTTCTTTTGAGATACGCTTTAAGCCCTTTCAAGAACTCGTCATGTTTCAAATCAACGACAATTTCACAAAAATCGCAGGCAACTATCTGTTCGCTGAGGTCGCCCGCCGAGTGCAGGCTTTTCAGGACAAGTATCCCGAGCGCAGGGTTATCAAGATGGGTATCGGGGATGTTACCGAACCTCTTCCCGAGGCCTGTCTGAAGGCATTCCACGAGGGAGTGGACGACCTTGGCCGCCGCGAAACGTTCATGGGTTACGGCCCTTACGAGGGTTACGCCTTTCTTCGCAACGCTATTGCGGAGAACGACTTCAAGGCGCGCGGGGCCGACGTTGGCGCGGACGAGATTTTCCTTTCCGACGGTGCCAAGTGCGACACTGGCAGCATTCAGGAGTTGTTTGGCGCGAATGTGAGAATCGCCGTTCCCGACCCTGTCTATCCCGTTTACGTGGATAGCAACGTTATGGCGGGCCATACCGGCTCTTGGAACGGCAGTCGCTACGAGGGGCTTGTGTATCTTGATTCTACGCCGGAGAACGGGTACGTGCCAGCTCCGCCGAGCGAAGCGGTCGATGTCATCTACCTTTGCTTCCCGAACAATCCGACGGGTGCCGTGGCGACGAAAGCGCAGTTAAAGGCATGGGTTGATTATGCCCGTGCGAACAAGGCGGTCATTCTTTTCGACGCCGCATACGAGGCCTTTGTGCGCGATCCTGAAATCCCCCGTTCCATTTACGAAATCGAGGGCGCGAGGGAAGTCGCGGTGGAGTTTCGCAGCTTTTCCAAGACGGCTGGTTTCACGGGTGCGCGCGCAGCTTACATGGTGATACCGCGCGACTTGAAACTGCCCGATTCCAAGGGCAACATGCACTCGCTTCATTCGCTCTGGATGCGTCGTCAGGCAACGCGCTTCAACGGCCTGTCCTATCCGGTGCAGAAGGCGGCGGCAGCCGTTTACTCTCCCGAGGGCAAGGCGCAGGTGAAGGCGCTTGTGGACTTTTACCTTGAAAATGCCCGCCTTGTGCGCGAGGCAGTGCTGAGCATCGGCGTGCCTTGCGTCGGTGGCGAGAACAGCCCCTACCTCTGGGTGCGCCCGGGGGGCGACTCATGGGCATTCTTCGACCGCCTCTTGAACGAAGCGGGCGTTGTCTGCACACCGGGTTCCGGCTTTGGCCGCTGTGGCGAAGGTCATGTGCGTTTCTCTGCCTTCAACAGCCGAAAGAACGTTCTCGATGCTATCGAGCTGATCAAGGCGGCCCTTAAAAAAGGCTGATCGCAGTCAGAGTAAAACCTTAAAAAACGCCCGTGTTGCCATCGCGTGCAGCACGGGTGTTTTTTGTTGAAGGGATATCCGATTGCAGACAGCTTCTCTAGCGCGATTCGCCCAGCAGCTCTGCCGCTATGCCGTAGCGCAGGTTGTAGAATGAGTGCACAACGCTTCCGACCATTGCCAGGTCCATGATCGTGGTCAGCACTATCATGGCAACGGGCATGATGTCCGCTCTTGCAACGGGCAGTTTCGGCAGCTTGGCCCTGTCTTCGAGCTTCATGCCGCAGATGGAATACATCAGGGCGCGCATTTTGGCAATGGGCAGTGTCGCATCGGACTCTTGTTTGGAGAGGCCCTTTTGCGCTGCAAGCATGAAGCGGGCGTGGGTGAGGCCACCGCCGGTTCCGATGAGAGCGGCGGGGTTACGAAAGTCGAAGCCGCTTGCGAATACTGTTTCTGTAACGTATTCGCGCACTTCGTTAATATCGTTCATGCTCATGGGGGCTGCGGCGTCGCGGATCAGCTTTTCCTTCAGGCGCACCGCCCCCAGGGGCAGGCTGACCTTTTGCCTTACTACGCCGCCGCTGTATTCGAGCAGCTCAAGGCTTCCTCCGCCAAGGTCCATGAGGTAAAAGGGCTTGTAGGCCGTGATGTTGGGGTCTCGCGATACGCCAGCTCCCACATACTGCGCCTCCTCTGCGCCGGAAAGAATACGGATTTGCGCTCCCGTGGCTTCTTTTACGAGCGAGACGAACTCCTCGCGGTTTTGTGCGTCGCGCACGGCGCTTGTGGCCACTATTTCGCGCTCGTCGGGCTTGAAGGCGCTCGCCTTGTCCCAGAGTTTTTTGACGCATTCAACGCCTGCCTCAATGGCGGCTTTTTGCAGAATGACCGGACCCTCGCGTCCCATGCCGACGCCTATGCGCGTGTCTTCGGAGCCGTAGTCGAGCAGTTCCATTCCTTTGGCCGCAACCAGATACTTAATCGTGTTGCTGCCGATGTCTATTACGGACACCACCTTGCCCTTGTCAGCTTTCAAGCGAATACCCTTCCTTGGCTATCATTACCACGAATTCGCCCTTGGTGCTGCCGGATGTCAGACGCTGTTTAACCTCGTCAGCACGGCCGGTGTAGAATGTCTCGTGCATTTTGGTCAGCTCCCTGCCGATGCATACCGTGCGCCCCGGGCCAAGCACTTCGATGAGATCGTCCATGAAGGCTTCGATGCGGTACGTGGATTCGTAATAGATTATCGTGTAGGCAAAGTCCCGATACTGCTCGAAGCTGCGTTTGCGAGCCGCCGTTTTGGCGGGCAGAAAGCCGAGAAACAGGAAGCCGTCGCTGGGCAGGCCCGATGCGGCAAGCGCGGTCATTGCTGCCGTCGGCCCCGGGATGGGGACTACTTTCAGCCCTCTGCGCCTGCATTCGCGCACGATGCGAAAGCCCGGGTCGCTGATTGCGGGCATTCCCGCGTCGCTTATTATGGCGATGCTTTTGCCTTGTTCTATGGCGTCGGCAAGCGCAATGGCCTGTTTTTGTTCGTTGTGCTCGTGATAGGCAACCGTTGGCTTGGATATGCCAAGGGGCTGAAGAATGCGCTGCGAATTGCGCGTGTCTTCACATGCTATCAGGTCCACTTCGCCAAGCGTTCTCGCCGCGCGTGGCGAGAGGTCCTCACGGTTACCCAGAGGGGTGCCTACGACGTAGAGACAGGCTTCTGCACGCTCCTCCATTCTGTAGAAGCTGGTGGGCTAGTCTTTCTGGTTCATGTTGGGCATGCCCGGGCCGCCGCCTTCCCAGCTTGATGGCGCACCCCATGGCACGGTGCCGGAGGCTTCTTCACTGGAGTCGAGGCAGCCCGTGAAGGGCAGTGCAAGACCGGCGAGCATGAGCAGGACGAGTAGAGACTTTTTCATCTTACGTTGTAAGAAAATCGTGTTGAGAAGCAGAAGGCAAGCGCGGCGGGAGTTTCGCGTCAATGAAAGAAAACAGGCTGCACATCGCATGGCCGATCGTCAACACAAGGCTTTCGTTTCCCTTGGTTGGTTATTTTGATTTTGATGGGCTGTGGAGCGTTTGCAAATAGAACTCCCGTCGGAATGCGGTTGTCTTTCTGGCTAATAAACAACCCATTCAGCTCGGGGAATCTCGATTCACCTCGCCTCATGTTCTGATTTTTATCTCAGAAATCCATCCCGCCTCCTCGGTCCGCCTATTTGCAAACGCTCCCTCGGGGCATGGTCAACTTGTATCTGGTGTTTTCTGGACAGGTCTTTATGGGGCTTGCTCCTTTGCAATTACAAAAAAAGTGAAAAGTAGTTTGCGGGGTTCACTGTTTGTCGCGCCTTATTGGGGCAAAAAAAGTCCGGCCCTTTGCGGGGACCGGACTTTGTGCAAAACCTTGAAGTCTTGACTAGACCTTCATCTTGCCGCCGTAAACAGCGGAAGCGCCGAGCATTTCCTCGATGCGGAGGAGCTGGTTGTACTTCGCGATGCGGTCGGAGCGGGACAGCGAGCCGGTCTTGATCTGGCCGCAGTTGGTGCCAACGGCGATGTCGGCAATCGTGGTGTCCTCGGTCTCGCCGGAGCGGTGGGAGAGGACACTGGTGTAGCCGTTTTCCTTGGCCAGTTCGACCGCGTCGAGCGTCTCGGTGAGGGAGCCGATCTGGTTCACCTTCACGAGGATGGAGTTGGCTGTCTTGCTGTCGATGCCCTTCTTGAGGAACTTGACGTTCGTCACGAAAAGGTCGTCACCCACGAGCTGCGTTGTGCTGCCGAGCGTGTCGGTGAGCAGCTTCCAGCCGGTCCAGTCGTCTTCGGCGCAGCCGTCTTCGATGGAGATGATCGGGTACTTCGCGCAGAGGCCCTTGAGGTAGTCCACCATCTCGGCGCTTGTGCGCACGGAGCCGTCGCTCTTCTTGAAGACATACTTGCCTTCCTTGTAGAACTCCGAGGAGGCTACGTCGAGGGCCAGGAAGATGTCCTTGCCGAGCTTGTAACCGGCCTTCTTGACAGCCGCCGCAATAACGTCGAGGGCTTCTTCGGTGCCGCCGGAGAGGTTCGGGGCAAAGCCGCCTTCGTCGCCCACTGCGGTGGACATGCCCTTGCCTTTGAGCACGCTCTTGAGGGCGTGGAAGGTTTCGGCACCCATGCGGAGGGCTTCGCTGAAGGATTCAGCGCCCTTGGGCATGATCATGAATTCCTGAATGTCGATCGGAGCGTCGGAGTGGGCGCCGCCGTTCATGATGTTCATCATGGGAACGGGCAGAACCTTCGCGTTGGGGCCGCCGAGGTACTTGAAAAGGGGAAGTCCGATGGCTTCGGCGGCAGCGCGGGCTGCTGCGAGCGAAACGCCGAGGATGGCGTTGGCGCCGAGCTTGCTCTTTGTGGGGGTGCCGTCGAGGTCCAGCATCGTGTAGTCGATGCCAACCTGGTCGCAGGCGTCCATGCCCAGAAGGGCGGGGGCGATGATTTCGTGGACGTTGCCCACGGCTGTTTGCACGCCCTTGCCGCCGTAGCGCTTGGCGAGCTTTTCGGCCTTCTTGCTGGCCTTCTTGCCTTCGGCGTCGGCTGCTACTGCGCCGTCGCGAAGTTCGAGGGCTTCGTTCACACCTGTGCTGGCGCCGGAGGGCACTGCTGCACGGCCGATAACGCCGCTCTCAAGTTCGACATCCACCTCGATGGTGGGGTTGCCGCGGGAGTCGATAATCTCGCGCGCTGTAATATCTACGATTGTTGTCATGGACGTTTGGTTGAAACTGGTTGCTGGTTGCTTGCCGTGCCTTTGCTGGCTTGCGGCGCGGAATAGACAGTCCTTAAGACAATGCGCAAGGCTGTCAATTGAAAGAGCTTGCCCGTTCGTGGCCTCTCTTGCAAGCGGAGCGAAGGGGTTTTTTCGTTTTTTTGAGGTGGGAGAGTTTCGTGACGCACGCACTTTCGTGTCTGAGAGGCTCGTGGACAGTGGTCATAAAGACAAACAGTCCCGCGCTGTGGGGGGCGCGGAACTGCTGTAACGCTTTTCTTATTAGAAAGCGCGGAAGGGTGCCTGTTAGATGTTCTTCAGCTTGAACACGGTGACGGAGGGCCTTTCATGGGCGTTGTTGCCTATGAAGGGGCAGGAGAATCTGCTGTCGCCGTGGAAGCCGTCAATTTCCCAAGCCGCGAAGTCCTTGTCCGCGCCGGAGCCTTTGTCGTTCCAGATGAGTTCGCCGATGCTGGTGGGTTCTACAAGGTCTTGCCTGACGCACCATACGCTGTCCAGATTGGGGCCGTTGTAACCGTTCATGAACAGGTCGCCCATGGACACGTAGCCGTTGGGTGGAATCGGCCTCCAGCAGGAGCCGTCCCTGTCCGCACCGGAGCCGTGGTCGGCCCATATCAGATCGAACTTCATGGGATGTGCCAGCGCCTTGGAGTCGCGTCCGTCGGGGCCGATGCACAGGGCGGCATACTTGTTGTCCGGGTCGCCGTAACCGCTCATTGCCATAGAACCGATCGGGAGTGTGTCGAATGTTGACTTGGGTTTCCAGAACGCGCCGTCTTTGGATGCACCGCTGCCACGGTCATTCCAAATCAGTTCAAATTCTGATGTAAGAATGGCTTTGAGGCCGTTTGGGGACATGTTAATGTGGGCAAGCATGTCTGTCATTTCTGTCTTCATTGAGCTGGATATTGAGGGGTTGTTGTATTTGCACGGATGTGCGAATGACAGTGTAAGCGCAATTTCATCCGGAACAACAATAACGGCGTTATATTGTCATAATCTTTTGACCTGTTGGCGTTTGTACGCGTGAGAAAATTACTGAGCTTTCGCCAGCGTTTTTTGCGGCGCCTCGTTTCGCGGCGAGGATTTGCCGTAGGCGCATTCGCTAGCCTTTGGGCATTGCCCAATCGGCAATGGGCTGGCAGCGAGGTTTACTGCATGGCCTTGGCGTATGGGACTCCTCTAGCGTCCTTGAACACCAGTCTGCCTTTGCCGATTTCCGCCAGATAGACTTCCCTTGTTGCATCCACCAACATCCCGGGCGTGAAGGCTGTGGCTTCCGTCTGCCCGGGGACCAGTAGCAACACCTTGCCCCGTCCGGCACCGCGCACCTGTATGGAGTCCACAAAACGGGCAATGCTATCGTCCGGCATCGGCGCCTGCGGTTTTTCGACAACGGGAGCAGGGGCTTGTTCGATAGCGGCAGCTACTGTTTGCTGGCTTGCTTCCGGCTGGGCTGGAACTCCTTCTTTGCCAAGCACATCGTCAAGGTCAGCGTTCAGTTCTTCAGACGCCGCTATGGCTTCCTTGGTCCTTGTAATTGGGCCGGTGGGGGCTTGTTGGGCAGGAGCCGCCGCCTCAGGCGTTTGCGCGGCAGGGCTTTCCGTTGCGTCGCTCGCAAGTTTCTTGGCTGCTTGCTCATCTTTATTTGAGCCGTCTTTGTCGGCGCGGCCCCAGCTTGCCACGGTGAACACGAGGGCTAGGATGCCGATTATCGCCATCCATTGGGCAAGGGATTGCGAAGGGGGCGGGGTTGCGCGTCTTTGCATGGAGTTGGGCGCTGAGCCATCATTGCTTGATGCGGCAGCAGTTTGGGAGTTTGCCTGTGCTTTTTTCAGTGCGTCGTTTATGAGGCTCATAATTGGGTCTCCTTGCGCGCGCGTCTGGCGTCCCACCATGTGACAGAGTCCGCGTTGCGGACGTAGGCGGACAACAGCGCTTTGTCGCAGAGTTGGTTTATTATTCTGGGTATGCCTTTGCTGGCTTTATAAATGGATTTGCAGGCGCGGGGCGTAAATGAAGGGCGTCCTCCGTTGCCCGCAAGGCTTACGCGGTGGTGGATATAGGTTGATACTTCGTCCAGGCTGAGCGGCTTCAGCTCGTAGAACACCTGCACGCGCTGGCGTAGTTGGCGGAGTCGTTCCTGCTTGAGCATCTGGGCAAGCTCCGGCTGCCCTATTAGTATGATCTGCAATAGTTTCTGCGTGTCCGTCTCAAGGTTGGAAAGCAGGCGAAGGTGCTCGATCGTGTCGAAGGAAAGGTTCTGTGACTCGTCTATTATAAGGACTACGTCCTTGCCTCTGCCCACGCGGTCGAGGAGCAGGGCATTGAGCTTGTCGGTCATCTCGACACGGGTCTTGCCCGGCTTTTTCTCTCCAAGCTCGGTCAGGATTGCGCGCAGTAGCTGCGTTTCGCTCAGGCGGGGGTTGAGTATCAGGGCCGTGTCGTAGCGGGCGGGGTCAAGCTCCCCCAGCAGGCGGCGGCAAACTGTGGTCTTTCCGCAGCCGACTTCTCCTGTCAGCACGATGAAGCCCTTTTTCTGCTCCACTCCGTAGCGCAGGTGCTGGAGCGCGTCCATGTGGGTCGGGCTAAGATACAGAAATCTGGGGTCAGGCGTAATGCTGAATGGCTGTTCCCTGAATCCGTAATACTTTTGATACATGCCGTGATGTCTTGCTCTATCAAACATTAGCAGACTTTCCCTTATGAGACAGCCATAAAAAAATCGTGAACTTTCACCTCTCCCAAGTGGTTGAGTGCTGCTGGGTTGCGGTATTGTCGTCAAGGGATTGGGTGTTAATGGCGGTGATGCTGCATATGTATATGTTAGCCAAGCCTTTGGGCGTGGGATTCTCTGCGGGTGGCTATGCATTGCCGGTGCCTTTTGAAATTGGCCGCGCGTTTATGGGGCGTTTGCCTTAGCTTTGCAGGGTTCTTTTTTCTTTCCCTTGGCAGATTGTGCCGTTATCTTAATACCCAATTACCCCTCATGTTCAGATTCATCGCAAAGGGCCTCGTTTACATCCTCAGTGCAGTGCTGGTTTTGGTCATTGCAGTGATGGGGACCGCATTGCTTGGGACATACAGGGAGTATAGCGCCTTCAAGCAGAAGGAAGTGGAGCTGGCAGCCGTCCTTGAGGCGCGTCAGACCGAGCTCCGCGAGCGGCAGGAATATCTGCGCATGGTGCTCGACGATCCCGAGTTTATCGACCGCGTCGTGCGGGAGAAGCTGGGCTTTACCAAGCCGAACGAGCGCGTGTATCACTTCGGCAAGTAGATCCGGCGCTTTGCCAAGTGCCTTCAAACGATGGAAATCCTCGTTTTGGCGGAGTCACGTAGTGGTTTTGCGCAATTCCGGAGGTTTTCCAGACTAGGACTGAGGGTTTTAATATGCGCGCACCACTTCTCGTCCCCGTATTGACAGCTTTGCTAGGCTGTATCTTTGGGGTGTGAAACACAGCATATGAACGGCTTTTTCCAGCACAGGCATGACGGGCTTCATCGCTTTGCGGCGATTGTCGGCGTTCTGCTTGTTTTGATGCTGGATGTTCTGGCCGCCAGTCCCATCCTTCATGAAAAGGTCTGTCATCATGCAGATCATGCCTGCAGGGGTGATTGCGACGGCGGTTCAAGCCACGAGCATGATTGCGCCGCTTGCGTAGTGACGCATTTTGCCGCGGGTCATGGCATCATACCCGTTCCCGTTTTTGTTGGTCCGCGTTTTGCGAGGTTTGAGCGAGTGCTTCCACTCGTCAGCGAACGGCAGGCACCGCGCTGTTTCAAGCTGCGCCTCTGGCCGGAAAGTAACGCGCCACCGATCGCGGCGTAAGTCTTATATAGCAGCGCCATCTTGGCGTTGCTTTTCCCCGTATATTACCGCGCTGCGGGAGCAGGCGGAGTTTCTTTGACCCTTTTTTTAATGACAGGCTTTTTATGTACTTAAATCGTAATACAAAAGCATACGCGCCGCTTTTTGCCGCGATGCTTTTCAGTGCCTCACAGGCCTATTCTCAAGATGCCGCAGGTGGTGCGCAAGAGGAGCAGTCCAAATACATCACGCTGGACACCCTCGTTGTCGAGGCGCCACCCATCGAGCAGTCCGAACAGCAAATCGGCAGCCAGTCCGTTGCCTTGTACAAGATAACGGATTTGTCCGAACTAATCGCCGCAGAGCTTGCAGAAGCCACCATGGTCCGCAAAAGCGGCTACGGCAACGAGGTGAACCTGCGCGGGTTCAGTCAGGCAAATCTGCCCGTGTTGGTGAATGGCGGCTTTATCGAAGGCGCCTGCGGCAGCCGCAAAGACCCGGCCCTTTCGCATATCAACCTCCTGACCGTGGACAGGATTGTCGTGCGCGAGGGGCCTTTTGACGTCAGCCGTTCGGGCAACCTTGGCGGCTATGTGGACGTTATCACCCGCGAACCGCAGGAACGTTTCACCGGTCAGCTTCTTGCTCGAATCGGTTCATACGACTTTGCAAGCGCTGGCTTCAGCAGCAGCATGGGCACGGAAGCGGTCCAAGCACTGCTCGGCTACAATTATTCGCAGTCCGGCCAGTACGAGGACGGCGACGGAGTGGCCCTCTGGCAGCTTCGCGAAGGCCGCAGCGCCGCGTACAACAACAAAGGCAAGAAGGCCGATGCCTTCAGTAAAAACGACCTGTGGGGCGCTGTGAAAGCCCGAACGGGGGCCAAGGGCGAGCTGCTCGTGGAATACGCCTACGGAGAGGCGCGCGACATTCTCACCTCCCGCGTGGAGATGGACACCGCCAAGGAAACGACGGGCCTTGCCCGTGCGGAGTGGACTTTGCGGGAGCTTGGCCCTTGGAGCGAGGAGCTGCTTGTGCGCGCCTATTACAACGATGTGGGGCATTATCCCACACAGAGGTACCGCGAAGTGGCTGTGCCTAAGAAAGTCCGCGCCAAGACCAGCATTATGGGGGGTGCGGTGGAGAACAAAGCGCGTGTTGCCGGAACCGCACTAAGCATTGGGGCGGATGCGTTTGAGAAAGACTGGGAGGCTGACGTGTTCAACGAGACAACGGGCGCGCTCCTTAACGGCATACTAGTTCCGAGCGTAAACGAGGCGCATATTGGTGCCTTCGCCCGCAGCGACTCGGAGTTTGACGGCTGGACACTAAGCGCCGGTATTCGTGTAGATCGCGTAAGAACCCGCGCTGACGAAGCCCTGACGCATTCTGCAAAAATCAGCAACGCGAACAGGAGAACAGACACGATGACCGGCGGGTTTGTATCCCTTCGCAGGCAAATAAACGGCAGCGTGGACGCATTTGCCGGAGTCGGCCGCAGCTACCGCACGCCAACGGGCGTAGAACGCTACATCCAGAGCGGGGCGGCTTACTTTGGCAATCCCGAGCTTGAGCCAGTATCGAACACCGAGGCGGACCTGGGGCTGCGCCTGCACGCGGGGCGCTGGAGCCTTCAGGTGAAGGGCTTTTACTCCGATCTTGAAGACTATATCTATCAAGTTCTTACCGATGAGGGCTGGAAAAGCTACGAGAACATCGATGCCCATATCTACGGAGCGGACGCGAAAGCCGGTGTCGAGCTGGGCTCCGGCTTCAGTCTGAACGCTGGCGCGGCCTTGCAGCGCGGGCGAAAGGACAGCCTGCCTTCAAATAACGAGGACTGGGATCTGGGGCAGATGGCTCCCTTCAAGGGAAGCGTCGCGCTCGATTATCAGGGCCAGCACAGCATCGCGGGTAGGTATCTGCGCCTGTTCGGCAGTATCGGGCTTGTTCATGGGGACAAGTGCGAGCGCATCGACAGCGACGCCGGCGAGACTCTGCTTGATTCATGGAACGTCGTGAACATGAGAGTTGGCGTAAGCGCCGGTTCATGGACCTTTGTCGCTGGCGTGGACAACCTCTTTGACCAGACTTACGCGCTGGCAAACTCGTATGAATGGGATGTCCTGGCCGGTGCATCGGCCCAGCCGCTGGTTGTCAACGAACCCGGGCGCTTTGTGTATGCGAGTATAAGCAGGCAGTGGTAATTGCTTTTTGAGCAATACATTGCGCTTAGTTTGTTCCAAGCTGCGCCCTCATGTGCGGGAAAACCGTGCATGAGGACGCAGATAGGGGGCAGTGAGGAATGTTAACAACCCTTCCTTGCCTTGGGGCGGGTGGAGCATTTGAATCAAAGGTGCATGTCAGACGCAGCCCCACAGCCCGCCACGGACGCTCCCAAGCAGCAGCCTTTCGTTCACCTGCATGTGCACTCCGATTACAGCCTTCTGGACGGTTGTGCCCGCGTGGGGAATCTTCTCAAGCGCGCCGAACAGCTCAACATGCCCGCCCTTGCCCTGACCGACCACGGCAACCTTTTCGGTCTGGCGGATTTCTACAAAACCTCGAAGAAGTTCCCTGTTAAGCCGATTTTCGGCTGCGAGGTGTACCTTGTCGTTGACCACGCAATGACGGAGCATCCGCAGCGGCGTTCGCGAGGCGGGGCCAACGAGGAGGCGGACGACGCGGGGGATTCTCTCAAGGGCAAGACCTTTCACATGGGCCTTCTCGCCCGCAACTTCGAAGGCTACCAGAATCTGGCCCGAATCGTGACCATGGCTCACACCAAGGGCCTGTACTACAAGCCGCGCGTGGACATCGAGACTCTGGCCGCGAACAGCAAGGGGCTTGTCGGGTTCACCGGCTGTATGCAGGGCGTTGTCCCGCAGCACCTTCTGCGCGGAGACTGGGACGGGGCGCGGCGCTGGATGGGACGCTTTATCGAGATATTCGGAAAGGAGAACTACTTTGCCGAGCTGATGAACCACGGTCTTTCGGAACAGATTCTTATAGACCGCGACATTCTGAAGATAGCCCGCGAGTTCGGCGTCCGCACCGTGTGCACGAACGACGTGCACTACACCCTGAAAAGCGACTGGGACCCGCACGACGCTCTTCTTTGCATCCAGACGGGGGCCAAACGCATCGACGAGAAGAGATTCCGCTTCACCAAGCAGGAGTTCTTCATGAAGAGCCGCGACGAGATGGCTCAGATATACGGCGAGATTCCCGATTGCATGGACAACACTCTGCTCGTTGCTGAGATGTGCGAGGCGAAGTTGCCCTTCGGCGAGAATCACTACCCGGTGTTTACCATGCCGGAGAGCTTCGAGCCGCGAAACAGCGCCCGCATGGATGTGCTGATGGAACGCTATTCCACGCTCAAGAACGGACTCCTGGAGGCTTCGGGCAAGGAGCCGAGCTTCAGCTTCAAGGAGGCGGAAAAGGAGAGCATCCGCGTCAAGGGTTCCATGCTTCTGGATATTTGCGCCGCCGGAATGCTGAAGCGTTACGGGATAGATTACTTTCACCCCGAGAGCTACGTTCCAAGGAAGGGGCAGGACAAGGACTTCGCGCACCAGCTCGTGGACCGCATGGATTACGAGTTTTCGATTATCGCGGGAACGGGCTTTTGCGATTACTTCCTCATCGTGCAGGACTTTATTGCCTGGGCGCGTGAGCATGGCATACCCGTCGGCCCGGGACGCGGCTCCGGCGCTGGCAGCATCGTGGCCTACTGCGTCGGCATTACAGATATTGACCCGATTCGCTTCCGCCTGCTCTTTGAACGCTTTCTAAACCCGGAGCGCGTGTCGCCGCCAGACTTTGACGTGGACTTCTGCATGCGCCGCCGCGACGAGGTCGTGGAATACGTGCGTCAGAAATACGGAGAGGAATGCGTGTCCAACATCATTACCTTCGGTACCTTCGGGGCCAAGGCCGTCGTGCGCGACATGGCCCGCGTGATGGATTTGCCCTTCTCGGAAGCGAACCGCATAGCCAAGATGGTGCCCGACGACCTGCACATCAAGCTGGCCGAGGCGCTGGAGAAAAGCAGCGAACTGGCCGCAGAGGTGCGCAACAATCCCGCAGCGGAGGAGATCTTCACCAAGGGGCGCGTCATCGAGGGCATGGTGCGCAACACGGGCAAGCACGCCTGCGGCATTATCATCGGGGACAGGCCCCTGGTGGAGTTTGTCCCGCTGACCTTGCAGGAAGGCGCCCTTACCACGCAGTATCCCAAGGAGCCGGTCGAGGAGCTTGGGCTTCTCAAGATGGACTTTCTGGGTCTGAAGAACCTGACCGTAATCGCGGATGCCGAGCGCCTTGTGCACGAGACTGCGGACGAGTCCTTCGACATCGGTTCGCTGGGGCTGGAAGACCAGAAGACCTTCGATTTACTTAACAGCGGGCGCACCGTGGGCGTGTTTCAGCTTGAATCTGGCGGAATGCAGAGCCTGTGCCGACAGTTCCGCATTTCGTCCATAGACGAGATTATCGCCCTTATCGCCCTGTACCGCCCGGGGCCGATGGACCTTATCCCCGACTACATTCGGGGCAAGATGGACCCCAAGACTGTAAAGTATCCGCACCCGCTTCTTGAGGACGTGTGTCGGGAAACATACGGCATCATGGTCTATCAGGAGCAGGTCATGGAGGCCGCCCGCCGCATCGCCGGTTACACGCTTGGCGGCGCAGACATCCTTCGCCGCGCCATGGGCAAGAAGAAGGTCGAGGTCATGGAGGCCGAGAGGGCCAAGTTCGTCAAAGGCGCGATGGAGACGAACAAGATTCCCGAGAAAAAGGCCGAGGAGATTTTCGCCTTGCTCGAAAAGTTCGCCGGTTACGGCTTCAACAAGTCGCACAGTGCCGCTTACGCGATGCTGAGCTACCGCACGGCGTATCTGAAGGCGCACTATCCGGTGCAGTACATGGCGGCCCTTCTGGGTTGCGAGCTTGGCAACGCCGAGAAGCTCAAGGGCTTTATCGAGGAAGTGTCCAACATGGGCATTTCGGTTGCCGGGCCGGACGTTAACCGTTCGGGAGAGTCCTTCACCCCGCTGCCCGATTCCACAGGGGAGAGCGGCACCATTCTGTTCGGCATGGCGGCTATCAAGGGCGTGGGCGAAGGCGCCGCCGCCGCCATATGCAAGGAGCGCAAGGAGGCAGGGCCGTTCAAGGACTTTTACGACTTTGTCCGGCGCATGGACGGCAAGAGCGTCAACAAGCGCGTGATGGAGAACCTTATCAAGACCGGCGGTTTTGACAACATGGGGCAGGACCGCGGGACTTTGCTCGCCGGACTGGACGCTGTGTTGAAGGATGTCGCGCGCGAGCAGCAGGAACGCGAGCAGGGGCAGGGGAGTTTGTTCGACTTTTTCGGCGCTCCAGAGCCTGCTAACCTAATTTCGGGCGGTCCGATGCTGGACGAAGTGCGTATGCCGATGGCGGAGAAGCTTCAGCATGAGAAGGACTTGCTCGGCTTTTACGTTTCGGGGCACCCTATGAACCGCTTCCACGGCATAGCCGAAGGGCTTAGCAGTTTCGATGGCGACGAGTATCTCGAATGGGGGGACAAGACCCCGTTCCGCCTCTGCGGGGTTATCACTTCGTTCGCGAAGAAGATGAGTAAGAAGGATAATTCGATGTGGGCGATTCTGGGCGTTGGAACGCGCACTTCCAGCTATCAGATGAACATGTATTCGCGCGCCTATGCCAAGAAGATGGACGCTTTTCAGGAGCGTTACGACAGGTGGAAAAAGCAGGCGGCGCAGGAGGGCGCGGCGTGGGTGGAGGCGCATCCCGAGCCTCAAAATCCGCTTGAGTCAGGCAATGTGGTGCTTATCGAAGGGCGCGTCAGCAGGCGCAACGGAGAGTCCACACTGGTTGTCGAGAGTGTGCAGGATCTTGAGCGTTCGCTGGAGGGCATCGTAAGGAACGTGCTCTGGGTGCTGGAGCCTGACGAGCGGGCCTTGGACTTCTTGAAGGTGATGCACGAGCACTTGCTCGGGCAGTTCGGCATGGCCAATGTGCAGGTGGGCTTTCAGGTCGCCGATGGAGAGCTGGCGGTGGCGACTCTTTGCGGCTCTCTTTGCTGGCGCGTGGATGTGGACAGTTTTGAGGCCCTGTACGCGCATCCGGCGGTGAGGGATGTGATTGTGGAGGCGCACAGCATCGTGCTAGAGGAGCCGGAGTTCAAGCGGCGCATGGCAAAAGCCTCTGGCGAGTAGGGTAAACGTTCCTTAGAGTTTGGTCAGCACCTGATTGGGTTCTTCGAGCGCCTTGTCCAGGCGGGCGAGCACGTCGTCGCGCCGTGCGTCAAACACGAAACGGTCGCTCGTCATGCGCTCCCTAGCTTTGGCAAGCGTTTCGTAGGATGGGCGGCGAAGGTCGAGCAGCTTGTCCATTGTGTCGATGAAGTTGCTGTCGTTTCCCTTCTTTAGGAAAATCTCTATTTGCAAGGCCAGCACCTCTTCGTTTTGGGGTTCTCTCTGCGCCGCAAGTTCCAAAAGGCGCAGCGCGTCGTCGCTCATGCCAAGAGCGTCCATTTTGCGCGCCATGCTGTAAAGTTCCTGCCCTTTGAGGGGGCTTTCGAGCACGCGGGCCATGTGCAGCTCCACCATCGCGTCCTGCCCCAGTCCGCGTGCGCATACCGCGCGCAGGTAGCTGATCTGCGTTTCAAACATCGGCAGCCACTTGGGGTTTTCGTCCAGCAGTTGCTGGCAGAATGCCTCCGCCTTGGCATATTCTCCATTGGAGACGTAAGTCTCTATCATCATGAGACCGAACGCGCCCATGTTGTGCCCCTGTTCGGCGGCTTTGTAATAAACTTCGTTGGCAAGCTCCGTGTCCTTGGCTTCGATGGAGTAGTCCATAAGTCGCAGCATGGCCTTGGAGTCCTTGCCGAAGCTGCGCATGTAGCCCTTGGCAGCACTTCTGGCTTTGTCGTGGTTGCCCGTCTTGTCGAAGGCTTCTATTAAGTCTCGCCTGGCCATGAAGTTATCCGGGTAATTGTTCACAACGGACAGCGAGCTGATGAGCGCGTCGTTGTGGAGGCCAAGTTTGTGGAGGTATCCGCAAAGCGCTTTGTGCACTTCCGCAGAGGGTAGGCCCGGGTGGCGAAGGGAGAACTCATGCATTAGCTTGACGGCTTCATCCTTCTTGCCGCATGTCCAGAGTATGCGTCCCTTTAAGATGGTGCCTTCCGCAGTCTCGTTGATTTTGTAGCTGTCCATGTAGGCTAGCGCCTCGTCAAAGTTGCCACGGCTGCTTAACACCTGCGCCGCCACATAGGCCACGATCCTTTGCTCTGTGCTTGGTTTGTCTGGTGAAGCGGTTAGCTTCTTTTTCGCAAAATCCAATATCTCCTCGTCCATACGGTAAGACAGAAGTGCCTGAAGGGCGTATTGCAGATACAGAGCGTCGTCGGCGTGGAAGTCCAGCCCGCGTATGATCATGTTGGTAGCAGTGGCCTCGCTTTTCATCATCCTGTACATTCCTGACAGGGCGATGCGCGCGTCCCGATTTTCGGGCGCTCTTGCAAGGCCGGCGCTCAAATACATAAGGGCCATGCGATAGTCGCCATTTTTGTATTCCTCCAGTCCTTCCTTGATGTTGTATTCGCCAAATTTGTGGGTAAGGGAGGCACGGTTGAGGGGGAACGCGAAAGAGTCCACGACGCCTATCTGGTCGTAGTTTTTCACGAACTTGTACAAAGAGTAGATTGCAACCGTCTTGGCAAACCAAAGGCCGGTTACTAGGATAATCAGAGCCAAACCGATGCGCGACCATACGGGACGTAGCTTTACGCTGCCGTCTGTGACGCGCCTAAACTGCGCAAGTCCGAAAAATACCCCCTTGTCTTTAACAGGTATGCTGGCGTGGGTATCATCGTTTGGAGTGCTCATGTCTGTGATTTGGATAAGAGAATCTTTCTATTGGTGGGCCGGGCGAATGTTTTTGGAGTTTGCCCGTCCAGGCCGATATGTCAAATCAAGCTAGGTTTCATGCAGTTTTTCAGCGTTCCAACTTCCCGATTGAAAGCATTTTGGGAAGGTTACGTTCAAAAAACAGTTGCCTTTGACGTGAATCGCGTCTTAATTCGCTCTCGATAACGGGAGATTCATGGCCACGCCTTGTAGGCTCCTGTAATAACGGTTTACACTCTAGACATCATGAAGTCGCTTACCAAGCTTTCTATCGCCCTCGCTCCCATGATGGGCGTATTTGCTTCCGCTCAGGCTGCAGAGCCAATTACACTCGCGGATGGCATTACAATGCACATCACCGGTCAGGTGACGATGAGGAGCGAATCCAACGTGCTGTTGCGTGAGTCCAACGAGGACAGTGATTTGTCTTTCGACTACACTCCCGGCCTCGAACTGAACATCGGCAAATCTGGTGTCACGGACCTGAACGGCGTCGTTTCTTATCGCTATCACATCATCGAGTTCTCGGACAATCATTCGCTTGATTCCCGCAACGATGATTTCAAGACGAATTTGGTTTATTCCAATGCCAACTTTGTGGCGAAGGGGCACCTCAGCTACGTCGAGCTTCAAACCAATCAGGACGTGGCCGAGCTTACGAGCGGTGGCCTTCTGACGATTGAACCCGGCCGCGTGTCCCGCTCCATCATAAACGCCAGCGCTTATGGTGAAATGAGCATTAGCCCCAAGACCAAGATTGGCACGGGCATTTCCTATGTCCGTCAGAACTACATCGAGTCCTTGGGTTACAACGACGTTGCCAAGATGGTGGTTCCCGTTGACCTTTACTTGGCTGTGTCCCCGAAGACCGATTTCATCGTCGGCGCTTCGTACGGTTCGCTCATGCTGGGTGACAGCAATAGCTCCGACGCCAACGACTTCAATTTGAATGTCGGTGTTCGCGGCGAGCTGATGCCCAAGCTGCATGGTAGTGCCCGTGTCGGATGGATGTCCCGCGATGGTCGCAGCATTGAAGATCAGGACGGCATTTCTTTTGATGCGGACCTCAAGTATGACCTTACGCCTCTTTCGACGCTGACCTTGCGCGGTATGCGCGATCTTAGCGCTTCTTCTACGTCTTCTCAGACGACAACCCGCACGGGTATTATCGGCTATGCAGACTTCCGCCTCGCCAGTGTGTTCCAGGCCGGTGGTAACCTCGGCTACATCAAGACCGAGTATGAAGATGCTAGCGGCCGTGACGACGATTACATGATGGCTGGCGCATACGTCGGTTACATTCCCAATGAATATGTCAACGTCAAGCTGTCATATTCCTACAAGGACAACGACTCCAACTACAATAGCGTTGACTACAACAACAACGTTCTGGAAGTTGTAGCTTCCTTCAGATACTAAGCTCCATTATCTTGAGCATATCTGTCACTTGGATGGGGGAAGGTCATCTGGCTGTCAAGCCTTACGGACCTTCCCCTGTCCTGTGTTAGGGACTTATACTATTCACCGCTTCAGAATGAAAATCTTAACAGCAATTCTAGTTTTTCTTTCCCTGTCTGTTTCATCGACGTGGGCGCAAGTAGGCTCCGGGATGGATCAGAATACAAAGGTAAAGACTTCCGAGAACTACAAGATTTCTGCCTTGGACGTTCTGCAATTCCGTATCATCGGAGAGCTGGAGACGGACTGTGAGGTGCGCGTCGCCTACGATGGGTCGATCACGCTTCCTTACATTGGCACGGTTAGCGTCAAAGACAAGACCGTGGCTGAGGCGCGTCAGTTCCTATACGAGCAGTATGCAAGTGACTATTACGTGGATCCGCAAATCGACCTCGTAATAGTTGCTTACAAGCAGAAGCGCGTCAATGTGCAGGGCATGGTTAACAGACAGGGTTTTGTTATATTCCCGCCGGAAGAGAAAATGACTCTTCTTGGAGCCATTGCGCTTGCAGGAGGCTGGGGGGATAACCGCCTCGCACAACGTTCCGCCGTTCGTCTTACGCGGACTGATGAAAACGGTAATTCCAAAACGTTTGTCATCGACGCCGACAATATCGGCCAGGACGATTGGCAACTGGAGGACGGGGACTTGATTTACGTTCCAGAGCGCAAGTGGTAAATCTACATTAAGCAACAATTTACAGTAACAAGAGATGGGCAGAGGCTCTAATAGTAACGAAGGTGGCACCCAGTATTCATATGGGGACACGCGCAAGGCTTCATACTACGGCGATGGTGGTGCCAGCGGCTACTACTATGATAACGAGGGTGGCGATACCGGTCGAAGCCTTGCCGATTACATCGCGATGTTCCGCGAGCGCATCTGGTGGCTATTTATCGCCCTGTTTGTAAGCATCGTGGCGATGGGCTTTTACTCGATGAACGCTACGCCCATCTACAAGGCTACTTCAAGCCTTCAGATTTTACGCCAGCAGAATCGTACCGTCGAGTTCAACGAGGTTTCCGATTCAAATGTGCGCAATGATGCGGATTTTAATACGGAAATCTCTATTATAGAAGGCGTTACGATAGCGCAGAACGTTGACCGCCGTCTCAAGGATGCAGAGCGCCGCGAGCTGCTTGCTCCCTATGCCTCGCAGAAGTCTTTTGACGGCATGGTTGTCAACCCAGTCCAGGTGCTTATCGAGAACAGGAACGTGTTCCCTAAGCGTATGACTTTGATGGTGTACATCGAGTACAGCCACCCGAACAGAGACTTGGCTGCAAAAATCGCCAATCTGTTTGCCGAGGAATACATAGGCTACAAGCGCAGCAAGAACGTTGAAGCGGCCATGCGCGCCGTGGATGAGCTTCAGGAGCAGATAAACGTTCAAGCACGCAAGGTGAACGAGTTAGAGGTTCAAATGGTCAAGATGAAGGAGAAGTATCAGACAAACTCCTTCGACGTTGGCACGGACATCAATCAGCAGCAGCTCATGCGTCTTACTGAGTTTGCGACCGATGACAAGCGCATCCTCGACGAAGCCACCTCGATGTGGGAGTTGGTAGAGCGTGCGAGAGATTCTGGCAGAGATCTCTGGGAAGTTCCCGTCATTGCTCAAGATCAGCGCATTCCGCCTCTTCTGATGCGCCTTACCGATGTTAATATTCAGTTGGCCACCTTGTCGCAGGTTTATCGCGCAAAGCACCCCAAAATGATAGAGGTGCTTCAGCAGAAACTGGAAATTGAAAAGCAGCTCAATTCCACTGTCGAAAACGTTGTTGAAGGGGTTCGCAACCGCCTTGTAAACGCGCAAAACAACTACGCCAGCGCCGTCAAGCGCATCGAGGACAAGCAGAGCGAGCGTATCGAGCTTGAAAAAATTCGCCCCGAATACGAGCGCCTCAAGCGTGACCTTGATGGTGCGCGCAACCATTACGATTACCTTTACAGCCGCAAGCAGCAGACTATGGCCATGTCGAGCGACGACTCGGAGACAGCGCGAATTGTTGACGTGGCTACTCCGCCCATCAGGCCCAGCAGCCCGAACGTCGTGCTGAACATGGTGGTCAGCGTAATTCTTGGTGCCGCTATCGGAACAGGCATAATTTTCCTTCTCATCTTCATGGATGACAAGGTGAAGAGTGTCTTCGACATCGAGAAGGGCCTGTTGACCAATATCATAGGCGTCATTCCGCGCATCGAGAAATCTGCCCCTCAACAGAGATCCCGCATCGTTGCCACGGGTATTCATCAGCCAACGGTTGAGGCGTTCCGTTCCATCCACTCAACGCTTCAGCTTCGTGACGAGGGGCGCAATGCCAAGATTATCCTGGTCACCTCATCTATTCCTAGCGAAGGAAAGTCCTTTGTTACTACGAATATTGCGCTTACATACGCCGCTCGTGGCGAGAAGGTGCTCATTCTCGACGGCGACTTTCGTATGCCCAACGTTGCCAAGTCCCTTCAGCTTGAAAACAGCAAGGGCTTCATGACCGTTCTCAGCGGGCAGCACAAGCTGGACGAGGTTATACAGCGCAATGTGGAGCAGAACTTTGACGTTCTTCCTACTGGCGGCAGCACGAACAACCCGCCCCACATCCTTTGCAGCAACAACTTTGACGAGATTCTTCATGAGCTGCGTCAGCGATACGATCGCATCTTTATCGACAGTCCGCCGCTCGCTCCGGTTAGTGACGCGCTGAACCTTCTTCACAACGTTGACGGCATTACATACGTGATCCGCTTCAACACGGTTAAGCGCAAGACTGCCGGTCTTTGCCTAAAGAAGCTGCGCGAGTCCAACGTGCCGATCCTTGGTGTTGTGCTTAACAACATTTCCGGCACGCAGACCAATTACTACTACTCGCACTATTACAGCAAGTCGTACTCGAATTACTACGTTAGTCACAAGGTTAACCCTGTGAAAGCTGGTGCGGCGTCCAAGGTCGATGCCCAAGCCCCCAAGGGAGTCAAAGACTCAAAGGACAAGGCGAAGGTGTAAGTAGCTTTAGACAGCAAAATCGGCCGGGCATAAGCCCTTGCCTAAAATTGAAGCCTATTCATTTGAATAGGCTTCAATTTTTTAATGGGGCGAAGACGAGGCGGATACAGTTACCCGCTCACAACTGTCGGCCAGTCCCTGAAGTCGCGCCGTGGCGCAAACATCTAGCTAATTGCTACTTAGTGGTTTCCCAAAGAACTGGTGGCAATGTGTGCTCCAACAGGTGAAAGCGCCCTAGTCTTTGTTTAGTATATCCAAAACCTGCTTGTGCAGTACGGGATGGGCGCATATGCAGGAGCTGGCGGTTTCCGGCGCTTCGCCGTGCCAGCCTGTAATTTTTAGCCCAACACCGCGCATCACCGGAATTAGCGGGAGAATGTCCCATGCGTTCATAAGGGCGTCGCAGGCAATGTGCACACCCCCTGTGGCCACGAGGTAGTAGCCGTAGCAGTCTCCCCAGGTGTAGAGTTTCCTCGTTGCCTTGCGCAGTGCATCCCAGCCGCGCGCGCCATGTGTGGCCGCCGGATCGTCCAGCTCGGTCGTGACGACTATCGCCTTGGACAGGGGGCAAGGCTCGGGCGTCTTGATTACGCGCCCGTTTAGCGTCGCGCTTTCGCAATCGCCCATCAAAAGTTGTCCTGTTGCAGGCAGGTTTATGGCGCCCAGAATCGGCTCCCCGTCCCGCAGAAGCGCGATGAGAGTGCCGAACTGCGCGTTGTTGGCGGCAAAGCTCTTAGTGCCGTCCACGGGGTCGAGAATCCAGCGGTAGCTCGCCCCCTCGTTATGTATGCCGTATTCCTCGCCCAGGATGCCATGCTGGGGGAAGCGCTCCATTATCATTTTTCGCATCAACAGCTCCGCGCCCCTGTCCGCCTCTGTTACGGGCGTGGTGTCGCTCTTGCTTTCTACAATCAGGTCAGGCGATGCAAAGTAGGGTTTGATGAACTTTGCGCTCTCGCTGGCCAGTTCTACCAGAAAGCTCTTAATCGTGTCCGTTTCACTATTCATGGCTTTATGGAGCGTTTGCAAATAGAACTCCCGTCGGAATGCGAGTGTCTTTCCGGCTAAAAACCAGCCCATTCAGCTCGGGGAATCTCGATTCACATCGCCTCATGTTCTGATTTTTATCTCGGAAAACCCATCCCGCCTCCTCGGTCCGTCTATTTGCAAACGCTCCTTAGTGTTTTGCGTTGGCTGTATTTGTAGCGCGTGCGTTAAGCGGACTCAAGACGCCACTTGCCATATTGTCTTAACCGAGGCCCGCTGGCATTCTTGAAGGATCTATCGCGGCGATGTAGTAGCGCATCTCTGCCATGGATTCCAGAATGTCCTCCAGTGCGCGGTGGTTGTTGTCCTTGCGGAAGCTCACGTTGAACAAGTTCATGTATATGAGCTTGAAGCTGCTTACGTCCAACATCCTGTAATGCAGGCGCTGTGAAAAGCGGGGCAGCCACTGGTCCACAAAGCGGCGATCTTGCGCAATGGAGTTACCGGCCAGAATTACGGGGTTATTCTGAAAATACCTGTCGGCCAGATCGCAGAGCGCGGCATCCAGCGCGCTTTCGGTGATGCCCTGGCTAACGCGTGCGGTCAGTCCGCTCGCACCATGATGCTGTTTGCACCACTGGCCCATCCCCGCGAGCACTTCTCCGGTCTGGTACACTGTCGTTTCGTAGCGCTCTAGCTCCTCCAGCCTGAATGAGCTTACCACTGCGGCAGCTTCCAGTATCCGGTCCTGTGCGGGCTCCAACCCGCTCATTTCGAGGTCGAGCCAGAGCAATCGTTCGTCTGCTGGCATTTTTAGGCATCCTGCACTGCCTTGGCCATCAAGTAAAGCTACTTTAAGGAGTGTATGGAAATTGGCGAACAGAGGAGACTGGATGCTTTTTCATTAAAAAAACACGCATTCCGACGGGAGTCCGAATTTCAAACACTCCCTCTGCCACAGTGGTAATACGAACTGCCAGCGCAGGATGGGCAACTTTTAGCCGATTCTGCGTAGTCGGGCTGATGCGATATGCCAACGCCTTACTTGCGGTACCAGCGGCCTGACTGATCCTGCAACCAGCTCCCCGGGGCCGCGCGATCTGCGATCTGCTCGGCCCTTTCACGGCCAACGCTCTCGGCGTCAGACCCTGTGCGGCGTGCTATGGACTCGTAAACCTCTTCGCGGTCGGCGTTCTCTGCGGCAAGAGTCTGGTTTTCCTCTGCGGAAAGTGATCCCCTAACAGCAAGATAGCCCTTGTTGTTCTCGCCGATGCGGCCATCCGCCTTCATCGAGTCGATGCTGGGCAGACGCTCCTGCATGCGCTGACGTATGCTCCCGCCCTGTGCGCTGGCTGTGCTGGGAAGAACGGCAAGAGGGGCAATCGCGACGATCAGTGCTGCCAGAATGGATTTGTAACTGTTCATCTTCAGTCTTCCTTCGGTGTTGTTTCGTCGGTTTCGGGAGTCTGGGCTTTCTGCTGTTTTTCACTGTCCAGCAGCAACATGCTCGACTGCGAGTCCAGATCGTCAAAGAAGTTCTCCAGCTCTTTCTCGATTCTAATCGTGACCGTGGCGTCAATTTTTACCGGATCCACCCTCACCCTGATGCACGCGCTCAAGGTAAAGAGCACGACAAGACAGGCAACGCATTTGGCAGAGCAGTGGCTTTGCATGTTCACACCCCAATCATCGTCCATCGCGCTTATTTCATCAAGCGATAATAGACACCATACGGTAGGTTTATTCAAAAATGACAATTTCTTTGCAAATGCAGGCGCGGAGTAGTTCGGGCCCTTGGGATATTGCTTCGTTAAGCGGCATGTCTTTCGGGCTGATGGCCACGCAGCGCAGACGCTCGTTGTTCGAGAGCTTGTCCTCTATGCCGTCCTCCACGCTTCCCGCAAAAACGAAGACGCGCTTGCCTTTTTCGAGCGCCGTCTTGGCCAAGGCACCCGGCCCCTTGCCGCATAGCGAGCCACTGTCAAAGCGTCCCTCGCCCGTGATGAGGATGTCTGCCTCTGCCAGCCCTTTTTCCAAGCCCATCCACTGCCATACGAGAGTGAACCCGGGCAGGTAACGCGCACCGTAAGCGGCGCGCAGCCCCCATCCAATGCCGCCCGCCGCACCGCCGGAAGTCTCGTTGAGTGTTTCGGCAGGCTTGCCGAAGTGCTTTAAGAGGAGCCGCGCCATGCGTTCCAGCCCGCTGTCCATCGCTGTGACTTCCTCCGGCAGCAGGCCCTTCTGCGGGCCGAACGCGGCGGCGGCGCCTCTGGGGCCAAGCAAGGGGTTGTCCACGTCGCAAGCTATGATGATCGGGGGCAGGGGAAGGGGTGTCCCTTCGATCGCGTGGACTCTTGCCCAGTCGCGGGGGCGTATGCCCTCGATGCGCTCTCCGTGTTTGTCAACAAAGTGCAGGCCAAGAGCTTCGAGCGCCCCGAGTCCGAGGTCCACCGTTGCGCTCCCACCTATGCCAAGAAGTATAGCGCCAGCTCCCATGTTCGCCGCTTCGCGGATTAGCTGGCCCGTCCCGAAGCTGCTGCACTCCCAAGGCTTGCGAAGCTCCTTGGAAAGCCCCCATAAGCCGCTTGCCTGCGCCATTTCCACTATGGCCAGCGGGCCTTGGATTGCATTCAGGCCAAGGGCCTTGAGCGTGCCATTGTCGATTTGTGCAGCCTCCACCATGCCGAGCTTTGCCGGGCGCCTTTCACCACAAGGGCCGGATACGGAGTGCTCGCTGATGCGACCATTGCGCGCAAGGGTCAGGATTTCGCAGAATCCTTCGCCTCCGTCGCTAATCGGGGCCGTTTCGATGCGTGCATCCGGCAACGCTTGGGCAACGGCGCTGGCTGCGACTTCGCAAGTCGTCTGCGCGCTCATGGATTCCTTGAACTTGTCGAACGCTATCAGTATCCGCATCTTGCCATGCACTATGGCATATGGCGGCAGTTATGGCAAAGGCCCACTTGGAAAAGGGACGCCGCCATGTTTGCGTTCTCGCCCTGTGGGGTGTGAAGAGCGCAGTAAACCCGGCTCGTCATTCGGAGCAGACTACCTGCCCGCGTCTTCTTTTTCGAGCTTGCGGGCGGCTTCGATGATTCTGTCCATCTTGGCGTCGATGCTGCCGCATACGCGGAGGATTGCGGAGGCCCTTTTGTAAACGCCTGCGAAGGCGAATGCGCAGAGACCGGCCAGCATAAGGATGAGAAAGCTGGGGGATAGCATCCCCTGTTCGCCAAGCGATTCGGGACTGATGAACAACGTGAGCAGACTCCCAAGAATTATGACAGAGCCGCCTACCTTGAGCGCAGTGCTCACCGGGTTGCCCAGCACTTCGTTAAGGCTGTGAAAGCCCGCGTAGCTGCCCGAGTGTCTGGCAGAGGATGATGAGCTTCTTTTGCCGTGCCTGCCGCTGTGCTGGGACTTGCCCTTTCGCCTTTCGAGCACCTGTTGCTTGTCGGCCTCGCTTAGGCTGTCCCAAGCCTTGTCTTTTTCAGCGCGCGAGAGTTTGTCCCATTCCTTGAAGTCCATGAGCGCGCTATTGTGCACGCAATTGCCATTTGTTCAAATCTCTTTGTCAGGCATGTTACTAACGCCTGCATTGGCAAATGGTCGAGAATAAGTGCAAAGCCTCTTCTATCTAGCATTTTGCGCGTCCAATGTAGCGGTTGCGGAATGCTTGTTTTTTTATGCCGAGCGAGCTTTTAGCGGGCGATTGCGAAGCCCTTGTGGATCGCCTCCCTCGCGCCTTCGCTTACTGTTTTGTTTTTTATGAAGCCGGACATGCGGCTTTCCAATTCCTTGATGAAGGCGTCCAGTTCCTCTCTCCGGCCTTCGATTTCCAGTTCCACGCGCCCGTCCGATGTGTTGCGCACGTAGCCGGTAACTTCATATGCAGTGGCAAGCTCCCGCGTCTGGTAGCGAAATCCAACGCCCTGCACATGGCCGGAAAACATCACTCGCATGTAAGCTGCGTTCATAAGCTGTCGATTTGTATCTATGACTGGTGAGTATCCGGCTTGCCCGCAAAAGCTGCCATGGAATTTTTTACCTTCCATCCTATCTTACTTCAGGCGTGTGGATTATTCCAGCATCGTGTTCATTATCAGCCGCATTCCGTTCCTTAATACTATTCTTGGCGAGCTTTGACGCAGGGGGCGAATCGGAACATACCTTTTATCTGTTGCGTTTTTTTCTCTCTGTTGATGGATTAACCGCATAGCCGCCGCAGGAGGTGGCCCAACCAAACATGAGCAATAACAACTTCGAGGGACAGTCTGACGGCGATTGGGAAGATCGTGGGGAACTGTCTTGGCAGGAGTATGACTGGCAGCAGTATCTGGCCCGTCATGAGCAGGAGGTGGAGAAATTCATCAGCCTGTACAACGGCTTGATCGCCGCTCCGGAGCGTATTGACGAAGTTGCCGTGCAAATGGGTTGGGACGAAGAGGACTGGTCGGTCTCCGACGGGGCCGACGAGTTGGACGACGATTCCGACGACGATGACGATGCACGCGACGAAGGGCCGGAGGATTTTGACCCTTACACGCTTCTGCGTCACCCCGTCTATGTCGTTGTGCGCGGCCTTTACAGGGATTTGCGCCGCCGCTGGTCAGCATACATAATCGGCGGTGAAACCCAGGTCGGCCCGACGGGCTCCTGGGCCTTGGCACAGGTTTTGAGCGAAGGGGAGACGCACGCCACCTTGTCCTTGCAAAGTCTGGACATGGGCGACTATGCGCTTGCCGTCTGCCAGATGAAGCTGGCCTTGGAAATAATCAACAAGACCTTTTACCTATTCTCCGAAGTGTTGGCCGAAAAGGGGCCGATGGAGGAGATTCTGGAAGCGGACTTCCGTGTGCGCCTGTTCGACCTTCGCGAGGTCTGCCTGCGCATCATGAACGACTGCCGCAACCAGAATAACCGCAAGCTGTAGCTGTTGCCGCAAGTGGCGCTTGTTTGGTGGCTTGTGCATTTATTTAAGGTTTGCAACCTTAGATGGTTCGTTTACCATCGCAGGCAAATGAAGATTTCGCGCAAGGTTGAGTATGCCAGTCGAGTTCTGGCGCAGCTCGCCCGTTGTTACGGGACAAACAAGATGCCTCACATCGAGGAGTTGGCCAACGCCGAGGATGTGCCTGCAAACTATCTTGTGCAGATTCTCAACGAGCTTCGCAGCGCGGGTCTGATAGTATCCCGACGCGGCAAGCAGGGCGGCTACATGCTCGCCAGAGCGCCGGTGGAAATAAGCGTGGCGGATGTGTTCAAGGCCATAGACGGGGAGCTTCTGGAGCCTTCCAGCGAGGTAGGCGGCCAGTCCGGGCGTGGTGTGTCAAAGGTTCTTGGGAAGATTTCTGCGGATTTTGAGGCGAGTGCTGCCTCGCATACCATAAGGGACATCGTGGGCGCGGATTCTGCGACAATGTACTTTATCTGACGCTTGGCACTCGCGCGCTTGGTGAAATAAATCGCTCCCGCTTTTTCGGTTTGCAAATTGCTGGACTCTGTCCTGTGAACAAGCACCTTGTTTTCATGTCCTGGGGAGTGTTTGGAAATAGACGGACCGAGGAGGCGGGCTGGGTTTCCGAGATAAAAATCAGAACATGAGGCGAGGTGAATCGAGATTCCCCGAGATGAATGGGTTGATTTTTAGCCGGAAAGACACTCGCATTCCGACGGGAGTTCTATTTGCAAACGCTCCCTAGCATGAGTGCTTTCTTTGCGCGGGTTTTTCCTGTATGCTTCTCTTAATGCAAACGGGTGCCTGAATGCCTGTTTTTCTTTTTTTTGCGCGCGTCGTATCGCTGGCTTGCATGACTTTCCGGATTTCAAACAGACCAGGGGAAAGCCGGATTGCAGGAGTTGCCGGTGAGCGTCGCGCGCATTTTTTTATGTACGCTTTTGTTTGGCTGTAAGCGGAGCTTTCTTGCCTGACTAGTGAGATGCAGCGTAGATTTGGCTCATGAACAATCTGGAGCAGTATCTTGAAATCGCGGTGGATGTGGCCAAACAGGCAGGGAGGCTTTTGAGCGAGGCTGGCAATGGGATGCGCAACGTGCGCAGCGCCATCGGGCGCGACGTGAAGTTGCAGGCCGACGTGGATAGCGAGAAACTGATTCGCCGCGTGCTCGGAGAGAAGACAGGTCTGCCTGTAATCGGCGAAGAGCAGGGGGGGGACGAGACGCTTTTGAACCGCGACGAGCCGTTCTGGGTGGTGGATCCGCTGGACGGCACCTACAACTACCTTCGCGGGGTGCCGGTGTGCTGCGTAAGTATTGCCCTCATGCGCGGGACAGAGTTTGTCCTGGGCGTGATACACGACTTTAATCTTGGTGAGACGTTCTCGGGCGGCGAAGGGCTTGGGATGCGTGTCAACGGCGAGGCCATCGTTCCGGCTTGGGAAAGCGAAAGCTCCAAGGGCACGATACAGACGGGCCTTACCACTTCGCAGAACTACTCCGAGGATGTGCTTCACGAGTTCTACGATCAGGCGCAGCGTTTCAAGAAGACCCGCGCCATAGGCAGCGCGGCCACGGCCCTTGCATGGGTGGCGGCAGGGCGCTGCGATGTGTATCACGAAACGGGTATCCGTCTTTGGGACATTGCCGCCGGAGTGGCGCTAATCAAGGCAGGCGGCGGTGCGGCACGCATCAGGCAGCTTCCTTCGCCGAGCTTTTCCTACGACGTGTGGGCGGGCGTGGAGGCCATGTTCCCGCCGGAAAGGTAGGCCGCGTCACGGGCGCGCTTTCGCGCATAATGCGTCTTGAACATGCGAGCTTGTGAGGCTAGGTTTCCATAACAGGCTGTGATACTCCCAAGGAACTTCTGATATGGATGAGAACCCTCCTTTCGCATCTTCAAGTCGCCGCGCGCCCGAGCAGGCGCAGATAAGCATCAGCATTTCCCGTGAGCTTCTGGCTCGCATCGACAGTGCCGCTCAGGCGGAGAATCGTAACAGGTCCAATTTCATTTCCACACATCTTGAGCGTTTGCTTGCCAATGTGGATGAGAGCGGAAAAATTAAGAAGAAGAAAAAGAAGAAGGATCGCGGCGACTAGTTGCGGATTATTCTTCGACAAGCCCCGTTTTTGTAACTTGCCCAACTACTTGTCATCCAGCATACGCACTGCCGTAAGAGCTGTCATAATTCATGACGGGCGTTTGCTCGTGGTCAAAATGAAGGACCGCGATGGCATATTCTACATCCTACCCGGCGGTGGGCAGAAGCCCGGGGAGACTTTTTTCGAGACTTTGAAGCGGGAGTGTATGGAAGAGGTGGGCGTTGATGTGCGCATTGGGGATTTTCTCTTCGTTCGCGAATACATCGGGCGCAACCATGTGTTTCGCTACCGGCATTCCAATTTCCATCAGGTGGAGACTGTGTTCCGATGCGAAATTGACGATCCTTCCAAGGTGCGCGTTGGCGACTTGCAGGACATGCGCCAGGTGGGCGTAGCGTGGCTCCCTTTGGAAGAGTTGTCCCAGACTCGCTTTTTCCCGCAGGTGCTGACCGGCTTCTTCAAGAACGGTCAAATAGATGTTCCGTGCCACTATCTTGGCGACGTGAACTAGGCAGTGTGATTTATTCGTAGCGCATTTCCGTACATGAAAAGCCCGCCGAGGGAGAAATCCAAGGCGGGGCTTTCAGTTGTAAGGAAAATCTACCTTGCCTGAAAACTTAGGCGATGGTGACTTCCTTGCAGAGGTAAACGTCCTGAATGGCGTTGATGAGCTGGACGCCTTCGGCCATCGGGCGCTGGAAGGCCTTGCGCCCGCAGATGAGGCCCGTGCCACCCGCGCGCTTGTTGACGACGGCGGTTGTGGTCGCGTCGGCGAAGTCGTTCGCACCGGAAGCTCCACCGGAGTTGATCAGGCCGCAGCGGCCCATGTAGCAGTTGGCCAGTTGGTAACGGGCCAGATCTATCGGGTGATCGGTGGTCAGTTTGCTGTAAACGAGCTTGCTGGTCTTGCCGTAGGAGACGCCGTTGGCATTCAGGGCGAGGAAGCCACCGTTGTTTTCGGGCAGCTTCTGCTTGATGATGTCTGCCTCGATGGTGCAGCCTATGTGGTTGGCCTGACCGGTGAGGTCGGCGGACACATGGTAGTCCTTGTCCTTCTTGAATGCGCCGTTGCGCAGGTAGCACCAGAGAATGGTGGCCATGCCCAGCTCGTGCGCGCGGTGGAAGGCCTTGGCAACGTCAACGATCTGGCGGTTGCTCTCTTCGCTGCCGAAGTAGATCGTGGCGCCGACGGCGGCGCAGCCCATTTCGTAGGCTTCCTCGATCTGGCCGAACATGACCTGATCGAACGTGTTCGGGTAGGTCATAAGCTGGTTGTGATTGATCTTCGCAATGAAGGGAATCTTGTGGGCATACTTGCGGGCCGTCATGCCCAGTACACCGAAGGTCGAGGCAACACCGTTGCAGCCGCCTTCGATGGCGAGCTTGATGATGTTTTCCGGGTCGAAGTACGCGGGGTTCGGGGCAAAGCTGGCGGCGCCGCTGTGCTCGATGCCCTGGTCAACCGGCAGGATGGACAGGTAGCCCGTGCCCGCGAGGCGGCCCGTGTTGTAGAGGCGGCTCAGGTTGTTTAACACGCGGATGTTGCGGTCGCTGTTCATCCATACGCGGTCGATGAAGTCGTTGCCGGGGAGGGCGAGGCTATCCTTGGAGATGGTCTTGCACTCGTGCGTTAGCAGATCCTTGGCTTTGTCGCCGAGAAGTTTTTCGATGTTTTTGATCATTGTTTTATCAGTTACTATGAAAATGACAGGTTCAGGTGCGGTCGCTCCAAGGAGCGTCTGACTGGTTTTCACTAGCAGTTGCTGCTATCAACTCCGCAGGTGCAATAATCCGGATCGGCTGCCGTCACGTTCGCGGAAGCCGTCTGCTTTGTCCGGATACCTTGCCCTCGCGCGTGTCGCGCCGCTTGGCGGGGTCTCCTTTACTGTCTCACATCGTAAGAACACCCATTATGGCGACAATTCCACTTTCGTCGATATTTTCCATATATCAAAAAAAGAGAGCCGTTTTTCAACGGCTCTCGCAAAAGACTTTCTTTGAAATGTTGCGCGGGTTACGCCTGACCGGCGGAACCAAGAACGGTCTTGTTCTTGTCCACGATCATCTTCGTCAATTCGTCGCGGGCGGGGCCGAGGTACTTGCGCGGATCGAATTCGCCGGGTTTGTCGGCAAAAACCTTGCGGATCAGGGCCGTGAACACGAGGCGTCCATCGGAGTCGATGTTGATCTTGCAAACGGCAGACTTTGCGGCTTTGCGCAGCTGTTCGGCGGGAATGCCCACAGCAGCGTCCAACTTGCCGCCGTTCTCATTGATGATTTTTACATACTGCGGAACCACCGAGCTGGATCCGTGAAGAACGATCGGGAATCCGGGAATGAGCTTTTCGATTTCTTCGAGGATGTCGAAGCGCAGTTCCGGCGGGACCAGAACGCCGTCGGCGTTCAGCGTGCATTGTTCGGGCTTGAACTTGAACGCACCGTGCGAGGTTCCGATCGAAATGGCCAGCGAGTCAACGCCCGTCTTGGCGACGAACTCTTCCACTTCGGCGGGCTGCGTGTAATGCGAGTGCTCGGAGGATACTTCGTCTTCCACGCCGGCGAGAACGCCAAGCTCGCCTTCGACGGTGACGTCAAACTGGTGGGCGTACTCGACGACCTTCTTCGTCAGTTCGATGTTTTCCGCAAACGAAAGGTGCGAGCCGTCGATCATGACGGACGAGAAGCCACTGTCGATACAGGACTTGCACGTTTCAAACGAATCGCCGTGGTCCAGATGCAACGCGACCGGGATGCTGTATCCCTTTGCCTTTGCCATTTCCACTGCCCCCTGACCCATGTAGCGGAGCAGCACTTCGTTGGCGTACTGGCGAGCGCCTTTGGAAACCTGCAAAATCACAGGCGACTTCGACTGGCCGCAACCGTCGATGATAGCCTGGAGCTGTTCCATGTTGTTGAAATTGTAAGCGGGAATGGCATATTTTCCTGCCATTGCCTTCTTGAACATCTCTTTGGTGTTCACAAATCCGAGCGTCTTGTAGCTGACCATGCGTTCTCCTAGGTAATTGTGTTGTTAATTGTAAAAAACGACAGGATATAACTCCGGCACACGTCAATCAAGGAAGAATCTTTATGAGTTCCAAGGTCTCTTCCGCATCGTTGGAATTAAGTTGGCGCAGTGTCTCAGGCGGCGCTCGTGCGGGAGCAGGCTGAAGTTTTATTGTTCCGGCTTGCTAATTTTTTGTTCTCTTGCGCTTCTGGTTTTGCAATACGCGCCAGGCTCGTGGAGAATCCAGACATGCTGCACAAGATCCAGTTTCCCGGGAAATACATTCAGGATGTTAACGCGCTTTCCCAGCTTCCTTCGCTGGTCGAGGCCTGCGGTGGGAACGGTCTTGTCATCGCCTCGCCTTCTGCGAGGAGGGTTTTGCAGGAGCGTGCCGAAACCGATGCCGCCTTGGGCGCGCTGCCGGTCGACGGCTTCGGGGGCGAGTGTTGCGAGAAGGAGCTTTCGCGCCTTGCAGTAATTATTGCCGAAAAACGGGTCGGCGTTCTGGTGGGAATGGGCGGCGGCAAGGTCATTGACACGGCGAAAATCGCTGCGGACAGGGCGGGAATCCCCGTCATAATCGTGCCTACGATTGCCTCGACGGATGCCCCATGCAGCGGCTGCGCGATACTGTATTCGGAGCTTGGCGTGTTCGAGTCCGTGTATTACCAGAGGGCGAATCCTGCCGTGGTGCTCGTGGATTTGCAGATTATTGCGGATGCGCCCGTGCGCTTCCTCGTCGCGGGAATGGGCGACGCGCTTTCCACGTGGTTCGAGGCCGACTCCTGCCGCGCCACGCGCTCGATGAACGCCTGCGGCGGCTTGGGCACCATGACCGGCTTCGCGCTAGCGAAGCTATGTTACGACACTTTGCTGCGCTACGGAGTCGCGGCCCGCGTGGCGGCTGAGCGCCACATCGTGACTCCCGCTCTTGAGCACATTGTGGAGGCCAACATCCTTTTGAGCGGACTCGGCTTTGAGAGCGGCGGTCTTGCCGCGGCGCACGCCATTCACAACGGGCTGACCGCTCTGGAGCCTACGCACGATTATTACCACGGCGAGAAGGTCGTGATTGGCGTTCTTGCCGGATTGCAGCTTGCCGATGTGGAGCCGGAGATCGTGGACGAGGTCTATACCTTCTGCGAGGACGTCGGCCTGCCCACGACTTTGGAGGAAATCGGCCTTGGCGACTGCGATGCCGCCGAATTGATGCCTGCCGCGGTCAAGGCTTGCGAGCAAGGTTCGTCCATCCACCACGAAGCGGGTGAAATGACGCCTGAAAAGGTTCTAAACGCGCTGCTTGCCGCCGACAGTATCGGCACGTTTCGCGAATAGGGCGGGGCCGCAGGGCGCAGTTGTTTGCGAACAAAGTCCGGCCTAGAGGAGCGTTTGCAAATAGACGGACCGAGGGGGCGGGATGTGTTTTCGAGGGAAAAACCGGAACATGAGGCGAAGTGAATCGGGATTCCCCGAGCCGAATGGGGAGGTTTTTCACCGAAAAGACGCCCGCATTCCGACGGGAGTCCGGTTTTCAAACACTCCCTGGTCTGGCGGGCTTATGCGCTACTGCTTGTTTCTGCTTTGCAGGCGAAAGTCTTCAAAACCGGTTGCGCGGCAGGTGTCCATCAGGAAGGTCACTTTGCGCAAGGGCGTGTTCTCGTCCGCACGAATGACTAACGGGGGCTTGTCCTCGGCTTTGCCGAGAATGGCCAGCGCACCGGCCAGTTCCTCGGGTTTCACAGAAGTGCCGTTCAGGTAGTAATCGCCTTCGCCGGTCACGCTTATGTCGATGGACTGGGCAAGTGTGTTTTTGCCAGCCGTGACGATTTCGGGCAGGGTGATGTTAAGCGTCTTGCCCTGCCGGAACTGCATCGTGACAAGGAAAAAGAAGATGAGCGTCGTCAGTACGTCCACCAGCGGCACGATGTTCACTTCCGCACGGCGGCGGCGGCGTTCGGGCATTAGGCTCATATGCTGCGCGCAGCCTTCTCGGCCTCGTTTTTGGTGTCGATTGTTACTATGCGCTCCACGAGCACGTTGAGCCTTGCCGCGAGCATTTCAACGCGGCGGTTCATGTAGCTGTTGAACACGATCGCGGGGATTGCGATTGCAAGACCTACGACCGTCGTTGCAAGGGCGAGCGAAACGCCCGTTACAAAGGCCTGCGGCTCCGGTACGCCCGTTTCGGGGGATACTTTGGAGAATACGCGCACAAGGCCCGTAACCGTGCCCAGTAGGCCCAGAAGGGGCGCCGCGCTGATTACCACATCGAGCAGGAAGAGGCCGCGCTCCATGCCGAGCACTTCCATCTTGCCGAAGGCCTTGATCTGGTCCGCGTCCGGGTGGCGCTGCTGGTGGAAGAGCAGTATTCTACCCGCCACCGAGTCCGCCTCGCCGGGGGGGAGGCTGTTTTTCTCGATGATGTCGTTTTGTATGTGAATGGGGACTACCTTGCCGGGCCTAAGCGCGAGCAGGCGTTCTATCACAATGAAAACCGCGATAATGGAGCACAGGCCCAGCGGGTATATGAAAATGCCGCTGGCTTCGATGAGGTCTTTCATGGAATTATAAGGGGGCTGGACTTCGGTTCTTGCACGAAAATAGGTCGATGCGCGCTTACGAATAAGCACGCAGCTCTCACGTTCGTCAGAACCGTAAATGATTCACAGGCCCGCTTTGCTTTTCCGGCCCTGTTCCCCTTGTCGAGATTCGGGGAACTGGCTGTTTACTTGCGCTCGGGGGCGGCCATGTAGGGCTGTTTGGCCACTACGGAGGCTACCTCTTCGCTGGCGGCGAGCAGGTCGGCAAGCGGGTCCCAGCGGCCGCTTATCAACCCGGCGCGGGCTGATTCACGAATGCTGGCTTTGATGGTCTTGCCAGCGAAGCGAATCTCCTCTTTTTCCACGTCGATGACGATTTCCGTCTGCGGCGCGGCTTCCACGGCTTTTTCCAGCGCGAGGCGGTCTTCGTGGGACACGCTCATGCAGGGGATGCCAAGCTGGGTGGAGTTACCGAAGAAAATCTCGGCGTAGCCTTCGGCAATGACCGCGCGGTAGCCCGCGTGGAAAATCGCCTGAGGCGCGTGCTCGCGAGAGCTGCCGCAGCCGAAATTGTTGCCGCTGATGAGAATCGTGGCTCCGGCAAAGCGCGGATCGTTCAGATTGTGGGCTTTCTCGCTTCCATCTTCGTTCCTGCGAACGTCGTTGAAGAGATACTGCCCCAGTCCGTCGAACGTCACGCACTTCATGAAGCGCGCGGGAATGATGCGGTCGGTGTCTATGTCGTCTCCGGAAACGGGGACGGCGCGGCCGCTAACACTGGTAATCTTTGGCAGAGACATGCTGTGCAAGGCAATTGAAAGGAGGCGCGCAAGGCAAGCGCTTTCGCACGCCGTGTCTTTCTCATGTGCAGTATCTGGACAGCGCAGCCGCAGCCATGTTCCAGAAGAAGGGCGGAGCGGATTCGTCGGCAAGAGGGCGAGGCAGGCACTAGGCCGTATATAACCCAAGCGAACACGGTATGTGTTTATATGACCTGTCACGGCAGGACAAAGGGGGAAAATGGTCGGGATGACTGGATTTGAACCAGCGACTCCACGCCCCCCAGGCGTGTGCTCTACCCAGGCTGAGCTACATCCCGATGGAAGTTGTGCACTCAAGCAGCTTTTCGCCGCAGGTCAATACCCAATGTGTTTTTTGTTTTCGCGCCGCTGCGTTCATATGCTTCCATGCTGGAAAAACGCTTTAGGCCACCTCTAACAACTTTGATTTCTGCTGTGAACGGTCTTTGGGAGGGAGTAAACCCTCCTTCTTTGAAGGGCTTTGCCCTTACGGCGACTGCGTTCGCCTACCCAAGGCAGCCAATGCCGATGCGCAAGCATCGGTGGTGCAGGGCTTGAGCCCTGCCCATCCGCAAATCCTCGTTCTCGCTACGAAACCAGTTGTTAGAGCTGGCCTTTTTGACTTCTTCTGCGATTGAACCGAAATCCCTGCTTGACCGAAGGGGGGTGTTGTGGCAATTGTTCTGACTTTTCACTGAAAACAACAGATTTGACATGGTTCCAGAAGCACAGAATGCGGCCGCTCCGCAGCAGCAGTCCCGCAACCCCATGGATTATACGTTCATGGATGTAGAAGCGCTTTCCCGTTACGTCACAGAGACGGGCAAGATTCTTCCCCGCCGTATCACGGGTCTCACCGCCGTTCAGCAGCGCCATATCACCACGCAGATCAAGCGTTCACGCTCGATGCTGCTGATGAAGTAACGCCTTGGGGCCTCAAAAGCCTCCTTACGCCAGTGGCGGAGCGAATCACTTTTGCCAAGCCTGCTTCCTCCGTGAAGTGGGCTTTGATCTTGTACTGGCTTGGATTGTTATGACAGACAAAGGCTTGCAGCGCATAAGACGTTTTTCAGGTTCCCGCGAACAAATGCAGGAGCTTGCGGATGCTTTGCGCGCCGGAAACCTCGTGGCCATCCCCACGGAGACCGTTTATGGCCTTGCCGCGAACGCGCTCGACGCAGCCGCTTGCCGCCGGATTTTCGAAGTGAAGGGCCGCCCCTTGATCGACCCCCTGATAGTACACGTCAGCGGGCCGGAGCAGGCCGAAAGTCTTGCCGAAGTAAGCCCGCAGGCACGCCTTTTGATGGAACGCTACTGGCCCGGGCCGCTCACGATAGTGATGCGAAAGCGTCCCCATGTGCCGGACATTGTCTCGGCAGGGCTTCCCACCGTGGCACTTCGCTGCCCCAAGCACCCGCTAACGCGCGAGCTACTTAACCTTAGCGGCCTGTGCCTTGCCGCGCCTAGCGCGAACCGTTTCGGCTATGTTTCACCGACAAAGGCCGAGCACGTAGAGGCCGGACTTGGGGACAGCATAGACTACGTTCTGGACGGCGGCCCCTGCGACATAGGCATTGAATCCACAATTATCGGCCTTGCGGACGCGGAACACCCCGTTCTTTTCCGACCGGGCGCAGTGTCCAGAGAAGAGCTTTCGCTCGCATTGGAGCGCGAAGTCCTGCTCCCCGAGCCGCGCCACGCGGACGAATCCGCCCCTGTGGACGCCCCCGGGATGCTTTCGCGCCATTACAGTCCGCAGACCCCGCTTGAGCTTTTTCCTAGCGGCGGGATGCCACCTTTATCGATGCCCGGGCACGTCGTGGGCGAGCGTTGCGCGCTGGTGCTCTTTGCCCGTCCTGATGCGCACTTCGCCGCTCTGCCGCAGGCAGTGGACCTTTTCTGGTTAAGCGAAAGCGGCCAGAGCGCGGAAGCGGCCCGAAACGTGTTCTCCCTGCTTAGAAGGCTGGACGAGGGCGACTACGCGCATATCTGGATGGAACAGGCCCCGGCGGGCGGGCTTGGCGACGCGATAAACGACCGTCTTGGCCGCGCCTCGGCAAAGCGTTGACGCCGCAGACAGGCAATTCAGGGTGGATTAATCCACGGCCTTGTTGCAGGATGACTGGAACAGAGGCGCAACGGGCGAACATCTCTTAACATTTGGCACACAAGCTCTTCCCATGCAGAACCCCGAACTTCGCAACACAGTCGATACCATAGTCCGCCGTGCGGCACAACTGCGCCGCTTTCTGGACATAGAGGGCAAGCGGCGCGAGGTGGAAGCTCTTGAAGCGCGCATGGCCGAATCAGGCTTTTGGGATCGACCGGACGCCGCGCGTGAAGTCGTCTCCGAGGCTGCCCGCCTGAAGGGCATCATCACTCCGGCGGAGGATCTGCGCCGCCGCGTGGACGATATGCGAACGCTTATCGAGCTGATGGACGAGAGCGAGAGCGAGGACGCCTTGGAGTTTGAGCGCGAAATTGAAACGAGCGCCCCGAAGTTGCTCGGCGATTTGGACGAGTTGGAGATTCGCAGCTTTCTCTCCGCCCCGATGGATAAGAACAACGCCATCGTCAGCATTCACTCCGGCGCAGGAGGCACGGAGGCCTGCGACTGGGCGGACATGCTGCTTCGCATGTATATGCGCTGGGCGGAAAGGCGCGGCTTCACCGTGGAGGTCGAGGACATTGCCCCGGGCGAGGAGGCTGGCATATCCCGTGCAACGCTCCGCATCATCGGCGAATACGCGTTTGGCAACATAAAGAGCGAGCGCGGCGTGCACCGCCTTGTCCGCATAAGCCCCTTTGATTCCAACAAGCGTCGTCATACCACATTCGGCGCCGTGGATGTCGTCGCCGAAGTCGATGACGATATTGACGTGGAAGTGCGCGAGGAAGACCTCAAAATCGACACCTACCGCAGTAGCGGCGCCGGTGGCCAGCACGTCAACAAGACCGAGTCCGCCATTCGCATAACGCATATTCCGAGCGGCATTATCGTCGCCTGTCAAAACGAGCGTTCGCAGCACAAGAACAAGGCCACGGCGCTCAAGATGCTAAAGAGCAAGATCTACGAAAAGGCGCAGGACGCAAAGCGGGCCGAGATTGAACGCTTTTACTCCGAGAAGGGCGACATCGGCTGGGGCTACCAGATTCGTTCCTACGTGTTCCAGCCCTACCAGATGGTGAAGGACTTGCGAACCGGTGCGGAATCGGGCAACATTCAGGCCGTAATGGACGGCGACATCGACCAGTTCATACAGGCTTGGCTGAGAGCGGGATGCCCAAAGAACCGCAACAAGAATATCCAGCTCGACGATTAGGGAGCATTCTGGAACTTGGTGCTTCATGCAGCAAAAAGGCCGCGACGGGGGACTCCCGCCACGGCCTTTTTGTTTTGCGCTTGAATGCAGCGCCGCTTTTAAGCTTCCAGCACTCCGCCCTTGCTGGCGTTGGTGGCCAGCTTGCGGTAACGGGCGAGCCAGCCCGTCATCGGGCGCAGGGACGGCTTCCATGCCTTGCGGCGTTCGTCCATCTCGGCCTTGTCCACGAGTATGTCGATACGGCGGCCATTGAAGTCTATGCGCAGGCGGTCGCCTTCTTTAAGCAGGCCGATCGGGCCGCCTTCCTGTGCCTCGGGCGAGACGTGGCCAATGCATGCGCCAGCGGTTCCGCCGGAGAAGCGCCCGTCGGTGATGAGCGCGACGCTGTCGCCAAGACCCATGCCGACGATGTAGCTTGTGGGCATGAGCATTTCCTGCATACCCGGTCCGCCGCGCGGACCTTCGTTGCGTATGATGACTACATCGCCGCTTTTCACCTTGCCTTCAAGTATGCCCTTGCCCGCGTCTTCCTCGCTTTCGAAGATGACGCAGGGGCCTTCAAAGATAAAGCCCTCGCCACAATACTTCTTGAAGCCTTCGCTGATGCCAGCCGTTTTGACCACAGCGCCTTCCGGGGCCAGATCGCCGTGCAGGATGGCCAGTCCACCGTCCTTTGTGTAGGCCGTGGCAGCGCTACGGATGCACTTGTCGGCTTTGAACATGAAGGCGGCTCCGTCGTGCGGCATCAGGCCCGAGGGCTTCATCTGCGCGTAGGATTCTTCATCTTCGTAGTCCACGGCTCGCGCAATTGTGCCGTCGGCGTTCATCTTTTCGATGACGGTGATGCACACGCACTGGCGATTGCCCTTGAGGTCGTATTTGTAGAAGAGCATGGCCGGTTCGCCCTTGAACTCGCCCAGCTCTGCGCGGAAGAGGCCCTTGTAACGCTTGAACTTCTCGACCATCACCTCTTCGATGACCTTCTTGCCCTTGAGCGTCTGCGGGGGGACAAGCTCCAGCTCTCCATCGTCGCCAAAGATCGCCGCGCAGGCATGGGCGTCAGCAGCGTTGTAAGCCGCGCTGAAGCGCCACATTGCGATGGCCTTTTCGTTGCCCGGGAAAAACAGCATGGGCCTTGGCGCAAGGTTGCCCGATGCGCTGCGTGCGGTGTAGCCGTTTTTGTTGTCGTTGGGGTCTATGACGAAGGCGGCTGCGCCGGAGAACTGCACGATGCGGGCCTCTTCGCTGCATTTGCCGCTGCGAACGTCCCACTGATCGATATTCTCGCCAAGGGTTTTGCCGGTGACTGTGATGCAGCTTTCGGTCAGAATGCCCATGCGCTTGAGTTCACCCAGTATCGTGTGGATGCCACCGGCGCGGTGCACGTCCTGAATGTGGTAGTCCGAGGACGGCGAGACCTTACACAGGCAGGGCACGCGGCGGGAAATTGCGTCGATGCGGTCGATGTCATACTCGATGCCTGCTTCGCGAGCTATTGCCAGCGTGTGCAGGATGGTGTTCGTCGAGCCGCCCATGGCGACGTCGAGAGCCAGTGCGTTGTCAAAGGCTTCCAGCGTGGCAATGTCGCGCGGCTTGATGCCGTCTTTGACCAGCTCCACGATGCGCGCCGCGGCGCGGCGGTAGAGCTGTTCGCGCTCCTTGGACACGGCGAGGATGGTGCCGTTGCCAGGCAGGGCAAGACCGAGGGCTTCGCAGAGGCAGTTCATGGAGTTGGC